>CANPZM010000020.1 GCA_947589065.1 uncultured Clostridia bacterium | reverse complement strand
TCATTTGTACTTACTGCAAGAATGGCAAAACAACTAGATATGTTAAATGAAAATGCAAGTTTAGTAACTTTAACATATCATGGTTCAACTAAAGTTTTAGAGGGCTATAATGTAATGGGTATTGCAAAAGCCGCCTTAGAATCAAGTGTTAGATATTTAGCAGAAAACTTGGGAAGAGAAGGAATAAGAGTAAATGCGGTTTCTGCAGGACCAATTAAAACTTTATCAGCAAAGGGAATTAAAGACTTTTCTTCAATTTTAACAGTAGTAGAAGAAAAGGCTCCTTTACATAGAAATGTGACAACAGTTCAAGTTGGAAATGTTACAACTTTTATGCTTAGTGATATGTCTGAAGCAATTACTGGGCAGGTTATTTATGCTGATAGTGGGTATTGTATCATGGGAATATAGGGCGTTGGAAAAATAAGCTACGTCTTACTGTGTTAAATTAGAGCTGAAAATCCTCAACGTATCTGTATACGTTTCCGGTAATTCAGCTCTAATTTGCCTTGTAATACTTGCTTCTTTTTCCAACCTGATGACAGGAGATGGGAAAATAAGCCATGTCTTGCTATGTTAACTTATAACTAAAAATCCTCAACGTATCTGCATACGTTTCCGGTAATTCAGCTCTAATTTGCCTTGTAATACTTGCTTCTTTTTCCAACCTGATGACAGGAGATAGGAAAATAAGCTATGTCTTGCTATGTTAACTTATAACTAAAAATCCTCAACGTATCTGCATACGTTTCCGGTATTTCAGCTCTAATTTGCCTTGTAATACTTGCTTCTTTTTCCAACCTGATGACAGGAGATGGGAAAACAAGCTGTGTCTTGCTATGTTAACATAGAATAGAAAATACTCAACGTATCTGTATACGTTTCCGGTGTTTCAGCTCTAATTTGCCTTGTAATACTTGCTTCTTTTTCCAACCTGATGACGGAAGTTGGAAAAAAGAGTTTATGAATTGCGTCAAAAAAATCTAAAAATAATTCTAGGATTATTAAGCATAATGTGAGTTAATATAAAATGAAAAAACCCGCTGTCAAAATATCGACATGCGGGTAATTCATTTTAATCCTCCTTATTACAATACTCTCAAGATACCTCTGAGCCACTGAGGAATCAGCGGGGAAGCACTAAGAGCATCACGCCGTATCCATCTGTTGATTGGACGCTTGATAATGACTGTTCCCATCATTGCAATAATCGCCGAAAAGCATATGACAATCATACTCTGATAAGGAGCCAGTACATCAACAGCAACCATCGCCACGATGGATAAAAACATAGCTGCCCACGCCCATCTTTGATGCAAAAATACTGCTACTGCAATGCTTGCAAAAATCAGTATACTGCACAAAGAACCAATGGCATTTCCAGAGGCAAAAAAAGCTGAAATGAAAGGGTTAAGGACTGAAAACAGTCCAAGGAACAAAGTTGCATAAATGATCATGATGTTACCTCCTAATTTTTAAATTAAAATAATTATACCATAAACTGGGGAAAAATTCAATTTGAAGCATATTTGAAGCTTGTTATCAAAAGTAAAATATGATATATTTAAAACATGAAAAATGTAATTAGAGAAAAAATATTTAGCTTAGCAGATAACAAATATAAAGAATTTCATTCAGGCTTATGCCCAAATACTGATAATATAATTGGAGTAAGAGTTCCAATACTTAGAAATTATGCAAAAGAACTTGTAAAAGACGGATTTGAGAAAAATTTTCATAATATTCAAGATGAATATTATGAAGAAATAATGCTAAAAGGTATGATGATAGGAATAAAAAAGATGGATATTAATGAGAAACTTGCATATATAGAAAAATTCGTACCTTTAATAGATAATTGGGCTATATGTGATGTATTTGTTGCTGGACTAAAAATAAAAGAAAAAGATAAATTTTATAATTTTATACAAAAATATTTATCCAACAAAAATACAGAATTTGAAATTAGATTTGGGCTAGTTTGTTTATTAGATTATTTCATAGATAAAGAGCATTTAAATAAAATTTTTGCAATTACCGATAAAATTAATCGAGATGAATATTATGTTGAAATGGCAATAGCTTGGCTAATTTCAATATGTTATATAAAATACCCAAAAGAAACAGAAAAGTACTTAAAAAATAATAAATTAAGTGATTTTGCACACAATAAATCAATACAAAAAATAATAGAATCAACTAGAGTTTCACAAGAGGAAAAGGATAAATTAAGAAAATTAAAAAGAAAATAATTGTAGTAGAGGAGAATTAAAATGTTAAAAATAGGTTGTCATCTTTCAATATCTAAAGGATTTTACGAAATGGGAAAAGAAGCAATATCAATAAATGCAAATACTGTTCAATTTTTTACAAGAAATCCACGTGGCGGTTCTGCAAAAGAGATAGACGAAGAAGATGTAAAAAAATTTAAAGAATTAGCTAAAGAACATGGGATAGAAATATTATTAGCACATGCACCATATACATTAAATGCTTGTGCAGCAACAGACAGTATAAGGAAATTTGCAAAAAATACAATGGAAGATGATTTAAAAAGAATGGAATATTTTCCAGGTAATTATTATAATTTCCACCCAGGAAGTCATGTAGGGCAAGGAGTAGAAACCGGTATTAATTATATTGTAGAATTATTAAATGAAATTATAAAACCAGATCAGCATACCAAAGTATTACTAGAAACAATGGCAGGAAAAGGCTCTGAAATAGGAAGAAATTTTGAAGAAATAAAACAAATAATGGATAGAATAAATTTAAAAGACCATATAGGAGTTTGCTTAGACACATGTCACATATTTGATGGAGGATATGATATTGTAAATAAGCTAGATGAAGTAATAAATGAATTTGATAAAATAATAGGATTAGAAAATTTATATGCAATCCATTTAAATGATAGTATGAATATATTAGGATCACATAAGGATAGACATGCAAAAATAGGAGAAGGAAATATTGGACTAGATGCAATTACAAGAATAATAAATCATCCTAAATTAAAGTTCTTGCCATTCTTCTTAGAAACACCAAATGATTTAGAGGGCTATGGAAAAGAAATAGAATTATTAAGAAATAGATATAAAGAATAAAAAGCAGAACTTTCCTATTATATAAAAAATGCCACAAATGAAAATTTGTGACATTTTTTAGTGTAAATAAAATATTATTTTATCTTATTCTGTTTTTGACTTTTTTGCTGTTGTTGCATTTCCATCAAGCTTAGTCATAAATGTTTGAATATTATACGATTTTCCATCACTAGTTAACAAAATTGTTCCAACTTCATCAGTTCTGTATACATCAGAACCAATATTTTTAAGTCTTTCAACAACATCAGGAGAAGGATGAGAATACGTATTATTTGAACCAACTGAAATTATTGAAGTTTCAGGCTTAATGCTATTCAAAAATTTCTCTGATGTACTAGTATCAGAGCCATGATGACCAACCTTTAAAACATTAACATCTGGCCAAGAATATTTATCTTCATTATATTTTTCTGCATCACCCATAAAAAGAAATGTTTCATCTCCATATGCCAAATGTATAACAATTGAATTCAAATTTAAATCACTTTGCTCTTCATTTTCAACAGACATAATTGTACAAATCCCATCACCAAGACCAAAAGTATTACCAACTTCACAACGGGTAATAGAAAGACCTTTAGAAGAAATGGCTTCTAAAACATCTTGAAATGTTGATGTTGTAGTAGTTACATCTGGCATATATATTTTTTCAACTTTAAAATTATTTATTATATCATCTAATCCACCTATATGATCTTCATGAGGATGAGTACCTACAAGATAATCTATTTTTTTAATTCCTAAAGCTTTTATATATTTAGCTAAAAGTTTTCCATCTTCATTATTTCCAGCATCAATAAGCATTGTTTGACCATCGGCAATAACTAAAGAAGAATCTGCTTGCCCTACATCAAAAAAGTATATTTGCAGTTTAGAGTCAGAGGATACAACAGTAGTATCAACCGTGTTTACAGAAATTAAATTCGATGAATTAGTGGGAATATTGAGATTTTCTTCAATTAAATTATTTACTTCATCAGGGAACTGATTAATAATAATTGCTCCAATTATAAGTATAATTCCAAATACAAAAGTAAGAAAGAAGCTTTTTATTTGTGGATGCATTTTAACTTTTCTTTTACGTGTCATAAAAAACCCCCCATTTCTGCGTACTCATATTATAAATATATAAATATGAAAAATCAACACCATATTTAAATAAAACAATTTTTTATATTATAGGAAAGTTCTCTGAACTTCCTATAATATAAAGCATTCCACAGAAAAATTGTAATACAATTTTTCGCGGACGAACAAAGACGCGGACTTTAAAATATTATAAACAACTAAAATATTAATAATGTCCTCTTTTGTTCTATTGTAATTTATTTTTAATAAAAATAAAAAAATATTAAAAAATACTTGCAAATATAAATTTTATATATTAAAATTTATACAAAGTGGAGTAAAGTGGTGAAAAGTGGTAGAAAACCAGAAAGGGTGAAAATGCATGTTAATTGGTGAATTTGAGCATTCATTGGATGCCAAAGGAAGATTAATAATGCCAGCTAAACTTAGAGAATCAATAGGCGATAGCTTTGTTATAACTAAGGGATTAGATGGTTGCTTATTTGCGTTTTCAAAGACTGAATGGACAAACTTTGAGGAAAAGTTAAAAGCACTTCCACTTTCAAATAGAAATTCAAGAGAATTTACTAGATTTTTCTTATCAGGAGCAACTGAATGTGAAATAGACAAGCAAGGAAGGTTTTTAATTCCTACAAACCTAAGAGATAGTGCAGGATTAACAAAAGAAGTTGTAATCATAGGAGTAGGAACAAGAATTGAATTTTGGGATAAAGAAAAATGGAATAATTACAATAGTGATGAAAATATTTCTGTTGAAGATATAGCAGAAAATATGACAATGCTTGGTATATAACTTGCAAAAGTTTATATAAAAATACAAAAGATAAAATTTAATGAACAAAAGATTTAAAATTTACAAAAGACAAAGAGCAGTCTTTTGACTGCTCAAAAAATTAAATATCACAAAAGAATTTTAAAAAACAAAAGAAATTTTAAAATTCAAAAGATATTAAAAAGTACAAAAGAAAGAAAAAAACCAAAGATAATCCATATTCTAGGGAATATTCCCTAGAATATGGCAATAAATACTTATAAAGAATTGACAGTTGGTAAATTTTATCTACCAACTTTTTGCTAAATAGGAAAAGTTTTTGATTTTTCCTATTTATAAATTTTCAAGAAAATATTCAGCATAGAATTTTGGCAGAAGAACAAGGAAGACTAAACACTTAATACAAAAAAATTTTACAGTTCTTCTATTTTCCAACAAAATATAGAAAAGGTAAATTAGATGGATTTTGTTCATAAACCAGTTTTGCTAGATGAATGTATTAATGGGTTAAACATAAAACCTGATGGAATATATGTTGATGGCACTTTAGGAGGTGCGGGACATAGTAAAGAAATTTTAAAAAGATTAAGTCCAAAAGGAAAATTAATAGGAATTGATAAAGATATTGATGCATTAAATACAGCAAAGGAAAAATTAAAAAATTATTCTAATGTAATATACTATCACGGGAATCATGATGATATAAAGGAAATCTTGGAAGAACTTAATATTGAAAAAGTAGATGGAATATTACTAGATTTAGGAGTTTCTTCATATCAGTTAGATGAAAGAAATAGAGGATTTAGTTATTTAGGTGAAAATCTTTTAGACATGAGAATGGATAAAGAACAAAAACTAAATGCACAAATAGTTGTTAACAATTATTCTGAAGAAAAATTGGCCAATATTATATATGAATATGGAGAAGAACGATTTTCAAGGCAAATAGCAAAAAACATTTGTATAGCAAGAAAAAATAATGAAATAAAAACAACTAAACAATTAGTTGATATTATAGAAAAATCAATACCAAATAAATACAAAAATAAAGAATCTCATCCAGCTAAAAGAACATTTCAAGCAATAAGAATAGAAGTAAATAATGAAATTAAACCATTATATAAAACAGTTACTGATTCAATTGAATGCCTAAAATCAGAAGGAAGATTATGTATTATAACTTTCCATTCATTAGAAGATAGAGCTGTTAAAAATGCTTATATAGATGCTGAAGGAAAATGTACATGTCCACCAGGATTACCATATTGTGTATGTGGTGCAATAAAAAAAGGAAAGATAATAACTAAAAAACCAATAATTCCTACAGAAAAAGAAATGAACGAAAACTCAAGAAGTAAGAGTGCGAAATTAAGAATAATAGAAAAAATTTAAAAAGGAGGTGCAGGGAAAATGGCTATGCAAAGAACAATGAAATATCAGTATGAAACTAGCCCAAGGAAATTACAACCAGAATATAGACCAATAAGAAAAAAATATCCTAAAAAATCTACTGCACCAAAAAAGAAAGTTTCTTCAAAAACTAAGACTAAAATAATGAAAAAGAATGACAGAGCTAAATTAGTTATGGGACTTCTAATATTATTTATTGCAATATTTACTATAAGTTATAGAAGTTCAAAAATAGATGCATCATTTACTAAAAGCGAGGAAATGAAACAAGCTTATTTGGCAATACAAAAACAAAATGATCAAATAAAAGTTGACATAGAAAATAGTTTAAACCTAAATAATATTGAACAAGCAGCAAAGGAAAAATTGGGAATGCAAAAACTTTCAAATAAACAAACTATATATGTTAATCTATTAAAAGAAGATTATATACAACCTGCTTTAGAAAATTCAGAACAAGAAGAAGGATTATTTGATAAGATACTTAGAGAACTAAAAAATATGTTTTAAAAAATAAATAGTAAGAAAACTATTTATTTTTTTTGCTAGAAAATCGTCAAGGCTAGCTATTTGTACAATTTATAAAAATATGGTATAATAAATAATATAAATTTTTATATAAAAAAGGAGAGAGAATAAATGAAAACCGACAACAGGCAAATGAAAAAAGAAATAAGCAACAGGCGGAAAAAAAGAAATGAATTGAGAAGGTTACTATTGGCTTTTGAAATTGCGGTGGGGGCTTTCTTCATTGCAGTAGGTTTATTCATTTGGAACGTGATTCCAATGACAGCTGAAAACTTGGACACAGGAATGTATAAAGTTGAGGCTGAAACCAATTCAAAAACTGAAACTGAACCAGAAAATGAGACTGAATCAGAAACGGAATCAGAAACAGAATTAGAGACAGAAAAAGAAACTGAAGCCGAAACTGAATCAGAAACAGAGCCCAAACATGAACAATGGATGCCACACGGCGAATATGAAGTTGCACTTCTTGCTGAAGTAATGTATGCGGAAGTTGGCACTATAGGAGAAATGTATGGACTTACAGACGATGAAGTAGAACTTGCTCACAAATTCGTGGGTAGTGTTGTATTAAATCGTATTGCAAGCAACAGATTCCCTGGTGACATGTGGGGAGTGATTTTCCAGCCAATGGCATATGCATCACGGACAAGGGATATGATTACCAATGGCTGTACAGAACTCATTCCAAAGGAAACATTTGAATGGGCAGAAGAACTTCTCGATGACGGACCACTCGGACCACCCACGTTGGTGTTCCAGGCAGAATTTATTCAGGGCGAAACATATGCTCATATCGGAAATCAGTATTTTTGCTTATTGGCGGAATAACTGAATTAATCGATAAAAGCACGGAGAAAGCGATGCAATCTCTGTGCTTTCTCCATTTATATATAGTAGGAAAGTAGAAATTTCCTGCTATATAAAAAAAAGTTGAGAAAAATGTGCTGATGTGATATATATTAATAGAAATATAAAGAAAGTGTGAATTAATATGGAAGAAATAGTTTTTGTAACACATAATAAAGGAAAAGTTAAATCTGCAGAAAAACATTTTAAAAATTTAAAAATTAGTACATATGACTTTGAGTTAGATGAACCAAGAAGCGATGACTTAAAGGTAATTGCAACTGCAAAAGTAAAACAAGCTTATGAAATTGTTGGCAAACCGTGTATTGCATTAGATTCTGGCTTCTTTATAGATGAATTAAATGGATTTCCAAAAGCTTTTGTAAATTTTTCATTAGAAACAATTGGTATAGATGGAATACTAAAGTTAATGGAAGGAAAGAAAAACAGAAAATGTAAATTTCAAGAATGCTTAGCTTATTATGATGGCAAAAACATACAATATTTTTATGGAGAACATCCAGGATATTTAGCAACCGAAAAACAAGGTGAAGATAGAAAAGAAAAATGGTCTGATTTATGGTATATATTTAAACAAGAGGGATGCGATAAAACTATAGCACAGATGAAATCAGAAGAAATAGAAGACAATAGAGTAGCAATAAAAAGTGATGGAGCTATGAAAAAATTTGCAAAATGGTATAAACAAGAATTTAATATTGAAGATTAGTTCATTATGTGTTATAGTACAAATTGCTAAAAGAAAGGATAAAATTAATTATGAAAATAGAAATTTCGAATAAAATAAAATATATAGGTGTTGATGACAAAACAATAGATTTATTTGAAGGACAATATGTTGTTCCAAATGGCATATCATATAATTCATATATTATAGAAGACGAGAAAATAACTATAATGGATACAGTTGATAAAAGAGCTATAAAGGAATGGTTAGAAAATCTTGAAAAAGAATTGGGAGATAATATACCTAATTACTTAGTTGTAACACATTTAGAACCAGACCATTCAGCTGGAATAGAAATTCTTTCAGAAAAATATCCAGAATTAAAAATAATATTAAGTCAAAGAGCAGCAAATATGCTACCACAATTTGTTAATAAGGATTTAACAGATAGATTATTAATAATGAATGAAGGAGATAGCATAGAATTAGGAGAGCATAAACTTAACTTTGTAATGGCACCAATGGTACACTGGCCAGAAGTAATGTTTGCATATGAATCAACAGAAAAAGTTTTGTTTTCAGCAGATGGATTTGGAAAATTCGGAGCATTAGATACAGATGAAGACTGGGATTGTGAAGCAAGAAGATATTATTTTAATATAGTTGGTAAATATGGAACTCAAGTACAAGCAATATTGAAAAAAGCTAGTACACTTGAAATAAATACAATTTGCCCATTACATGGACCAATATTAAAAAATAATTTAGAACATTATATAAATAAATATAATATTTGGAGCAGCTATGAACCTGAAGATAAAGGAATACTTATTGCATATAATTCAGTTCATGGAAATACGGAAAAAGTTGTGGAAAAATTAGAACAAATATTAAAAGAAAATGATGTAGAAAAAGTTGTTGTAAGTGATTTGGCAAGAGAAGATATGGCAGAAATATTAGAAGACGCATTTAGATATGATAGAATGATAATAGCTGCTACAACTTACGATGCAGGACTATTCCCAGTTGCAGAACATTTTTTGACACACTTACAGCATAAAAATTATCAAAATAGAAAAGTAGGAATTATTGAAAATGGTTCATGGGCACCAATGGCAGGCAAAAGAATAAAAGAAATATTAAGTAGTATGAAGAATATAACTATTTGCGAGCCAATAGTAACAGTAAAAACTTCTATGAATGGTGAAACAGTTGAAAAGCTAGAAGAACTAGCTAAATCAATGTTATAAATTAATTTATATAAATAGAAAGGAGAGATATGCATGAAATACGAATGTACAGTTTGTGGACACATATATGATGAAAAAACTGAAGGTGTAAAATTTGAAGATTTACCTGAGGATTGGGTATGCCCATTGTGTGGAGTTGGAAAAGAAATGTTTAAAAAAGTAGAAGAATAAAGATAATAATATAGATAGAAAAAACTTTGTTCTATCTAATTTTAAACTCAAAAGAAATGAAGAAAATATGGAAGAAAAAGAAGACAAAAAAATTTTTGCAAAAGGCTATTGTTTTACAAAGATATTTATTTTCTTTTTAATAGGCTGTATTTTCGGAACATATTATGAAGAGATACTATGGTTTATAGGAAATAAAGAATGGGTTAATAGACAAGGAGTATTTTGGGGACCATTTAGCCCAATTTACGGTGTAGCAGTATCAATTTATGTGGTATTACTGGGAAAAAAGAATGACGAAAGAAATCTATTAAAAACGTATCTATATTCTTTATTAATTGGTGGAATAGCAGAATTTTCAATAAGCTGGATATGTGAAGTTGTATTTGGAGTTAAATTTTGGGATTACACAGGATATTTCCTAAATATTGGAGGAAGAACAACAATACCTTTCATGCTAGCATGGGGGTTATTAGGACTTTTCTTGATGAAAGTTATTTATCCATTTTTTTCAAAATTGATTGAGAAAATACCATATAAAATTGGACAACCAATTTACATTATATTATTAATTTTTATAATATTAGATATGTTAATAACATACAGTGCATTAGGAAGAATGGCTTTTAGGGCACAAGGAAAAGAACCATTTACATTTGTTGGAGAATACTATGATAAAGTATATAATGATGAATATATGTTTAATAAATTTCCAGCAATGAGAAAGTAACCAAAAGGGGTAGTATTACTACCTCCTTTTATTATATTATAAGAAAGTTCTCCGAACTTCCAATAATATAAAGCATTCCACAGAAAAATTGTTATACAATTTTTCGCGGGCGAACAAAGACGCGGACTCTAAAATGTCATAAATAGCGAAAATGTTAATAATGTCCGCTTTTGTTCTATAATAGGAAAGTTCCTATTATAGAATAAATTTACAATTTAATATAATTTTATAAAAATATTGACAACTATATAATTGTTTGATAAAACAAAACAAGAAAAAAATATTAGGAGGAAATTATGAAGAACTTAATCGACATAAAAGACCTATCAATAGAAGAAATTGATGAATTAATAAAAGTAGCCAAAAACATTATGCAAAACCCAGAAAAGTATTCAGAAAAATGTAAGCATAAGAAATTGGCTACTTTATTTTTTGAACCAAGTACAAGAACAAGGCTTAGCTTTGAAGCCGCAATGATGGAATTAGGAGGAAATGTTTTAGGATTTTCAGAAGCATCATCAAGTTCAACAGCAAAAGGAGAAAGTGTATCAGATACAATTAGAGTAGTTGGGGCTTATAGTGATATTATTGCAATGAGACATCCAAAAGAAGGTGCACCACTAGTAGCATCTACTAAATCAATAGTACCAATAATAAATGCTGGAGATGGAGGACATAATCATCCAACTCAAACTTTAACAGATTTACTAACAATTTCATATGAAAAAGGAAGATTAGATAATTTAACTATTGGGATGTGTGGAGATTTAAAATTTGGTAGAACAGTACATTCTCTAATAACTGCAATGGCTAGATACAAAAACATAAGATTAGTATTAATTTCACCAGAAGAATTAAAAATTCCAGAATATATAAAAGAAGAAATTATTGAAAAAAATAATATTGATTATATTGAAACAAATGACATAGAAGAACATATGAGTAAACTAGATATTTTATATATGACAAGAGTTCAAAAGGAAAGATTTTTTAATGAAGAAGATTACGTAAGATTAAAAGATTATTATATATTAAATAATGAAAAACTAAAAAAGGCTAAAAAGGATTTGGCAATTTTACACCCACTACCAAGAGTAAACGAGATATCAACAGAAGTAGATGAAGATCCAAGAGCATGCTACTTTAAACAAGCAGAATGTGGTAAATACATAAGAATGGCTTTAATATTAAAAATGTTAGATATAAAATAAATATAAATAAAGGAGAATTTTATTATGAATATTGACAGTATTAGAAACGGAATTGTAATAGACCACATACAAGCAAAAAAAGGTTTAGAAATATATGATGCATTAAAATTAGGAGAATTAGATTGCTCAGTAGCTATAATTACAAATGCTAGAAGCGAGAAAATGGGAAGAAAGGATATCATAAAAATAGATAAAGATATTGATTTAGACTTAGATATTTTAGGATATCTTGATCCAAATATAACAATAAATATTATAAAAAATGATAAAAGGATTGAAAAATATCATGTAGACCCACCAGAACAAATTGTTGATTTGATAAAATGTAAAAATCCTAGATGTATAACTTCAATAGAGCAAGAACTAAAACATGTTTTTATATTAACTGATAAAGACAAAAAAACATACAGGTGCAAATATTGTGAAACATTAAAAGAAGATTAAAATATAAATTAATCAAACCAAAAGCGTAAATAGGAAAAACTATTTACGCTTTTTTGAGACTTCAATTTAAATAGTTAAATAGAAAAAAGTTTTGCGAAGCGAGATTTGTTCATACAAAAATTTCATATTAAATAAACTTTATGAATAACTTTTATAAAGGAGAAAAATATGGGATTTTTAAATATAAAGAAAAGATTAAGAATAATGCTACTATTGCTACTATTAGCTTTTTTATTTTTGATAATTAGAGTAGGGTGGCTACAAATAATTAAAGGTAAATTTTATAGTAATTTAGCTTTTGAACAACAAAATCTAGATAGACAAATTACAGCCAAAAGGGGAATCATTTATGATAGAAATGGAAATATTCTTGCAATGAGTGCAAGCAGTGAGATGGTAACTATAAATCCTAACAATATTCCAAAAGAGAAAAAAGAAGCTGTTGCTAAAAAAATGTCTGAAATTCTAGAAATAGATTATGAAAAAATAATAAAAAAAGTAAATAGAAATAGTTCAATAGAAATTATTTCGAAAAAGGTTGATAAAGAAAAGAGCAATGAACTAAGAAAGTGGCTAATAGAAAATAAAATTGATACAGGAATAAACATAGATGAAGATGCTAAAAGATATTATCCTTATAGCACATTAGCCTCACAAATTATTGGATTTTGCGGTTCAGATAATCAAGGATTAAATGGAATAGAGGCAAAATATGAAGAAACCTTAAAAGGAAAAGCTGGTAGTATAAGTAAAATAACAGATGCTAAAGGAAAAAACATTGAAAATACTGGAGAAAATTATAAAGAAGCACAAGAAGGAAATGGAATTGAAATGACAATTGATAGCAATATACAACAAATTGCAGAAAAATATTTGGAAGAAGCATGTATTGACAATAAGTGTACAGATGGTGGAAATGTTATTATCATGAACCCAAAAAATGGGGATATCTTAGCGATGGCGACATATCCAAATTATGATTTAAATAATCCATTTAAAATTAATAAAACCGAATTAGAGGAAATTTGGAACAATTTACCTAGTGCTGAAAAAAATAATAATTTACAAGCAATGTGGAGAAATAAAGCTATAGCAGATACATATGAACCGGGATCAACATTTAAATTAGTTACAGCTTCTGCATCATTAGAAGAAGGTATAACTCAAACAGATAAACAAGGTGAATTTAATTGTTCAGGAGGAATTGAAATTGCTGGAGTAAGAATAAAATGTTGGAGATATTATAGACCGCATGGTTCAGAATCACTAAGGCAAGCTTTAATGAATTCATGTAACCCAGTATTTATTGGACTGGGTCAAAGACTTGGCGTTGAAAAGTACTATAATTATTTAGAAAAATTCGGATTTTTGCATAAGACTGGAATTGATATTCCAGGAGAGGCGGGAAGTATTTTTCTAGCAAAAGAAAAAGTTGGACCAGTAGAACTAGCAACAATAAGTTTTGGTCAAAGATTTGAAGTAACACCAATACAAATGGCAACGATGTTATCAACAATTGCAAATAAAGGAAAATACGTAAAACCAAGATTAGTAAAAGCAATAATAAATCCAGAGACAGAAGAAAAAACTGAAATAAAAACTGAATATAAAAATCAAGTAATATCAGAAGCAACATCTCAAAAGGTTTTAAGCATGATGGAATCAGTAGTATCTGAAGGAACAGGAAAAAATGCAAAAGTAGAAGGTTATAGAATTGGCGGAAAAACAGGTACATCAGAAGATGGTGTTAACACTGGAAAATATGTAACATCATTTATAGGTGTTACACCTATAAATGATCCACAGATGGTAATGTTAATTACATTATACAATCCAACAGGAGAGGGTGGGCACCAAGGAGGTGCTTGAATTTTTTATACAACACAAAAATAAAAAAGAGAAGGGAAAACTTTGAGAAATATGGAGAAGGATAGTGAAAACGTATTTGAATTTAAGTATGAGGATATGGTAGCTAAATTTGTATATTCAAAAGATGAAAAAAATATAGAAGACTGCTTTTTAGAAATTTTAAAATTAAAAAACAAAGACTTATAGAGAGGACTAAAAATAGGTGATTGGAAGAAAATCAAAATACAAAAATAGTGGAACAAATGAAAAAAAGTGGAAAGTTGTTGAATACATAAGACTTTCTCAAGAGGATAAAGACAACCGGAGAAAATAAAAGAGAAAGCAACAGTATTATAAGTCAAAAAAACTTGCTAGATGAATATATAAATGAACAAGATGATTTAATTTTTTTAGATAATTATATTGATGATGGTTATACAGGAACTGATTTTAATAGGCCAGAATTTACTAGACTTCTAGAAGATATGAAAAACAAAAAATTTGATTGTATTATTGTGAAAGATCTTTCAAGACTTGGAAGAAATTACATAGAAGTTGGAAACTATATAGAGCAAATATTTCCACTCTTTAACATTAGATTTATTTCAATAAATGACAATATTGATAGTTTATACCAAGAAAGTATAAATACAATATTAGTCCCTTTTAAAAACTTAATAAATGATGAGTATTGTAGAGATACATCTTTAAAAATAAAGTCAGCTCTAAATGCAAGAAGAAAAAAACGGAGAATTTGTAGGAGCATTTCCACCATATGGATACAAAAGAAGTAAAAAAGATATTCATAAATTAGAAATTGATGAACAAGCTGCAATGATAGTAAAAAAAATATTTGAATGGAAAGCTTATGAAGGGATAGGAAATTTAAAAATATGTCATAGGTTAAATGAGATGGGCATTTTAAATCCTACAGGATATAAAAGAAAAATTTTAAAATCAAATTATAAAAATGCAACAGCCAAAGATTATTTTTGGACACCGTCAACTATTAGAAATATATTAAGAAATGACATTTACATAGGAAATATAACTCAAGGAAAAAGAAGAGTAAAAAGTTACAAAATACATAAATTAGAAAACGTAGATAAAAAAGAATGGATAACAGTAGAAAATATGCAAAAACCAATAATTGAAAAAAAGCTATTTGAAAAGGTTCAAAAAATTCAAAGTAAGGATACAAAAGTTCAGGAAAATGGATATCTCAGCCTATGGGCAGGAAAATTAAGATGCAGTACATGCCAAAAAGCTATGAATAAAAAAGTAAGTACAAATAAGAACGGAAATAGATATGAATACTATATTTGTAGTACGTATAGACAAAAATCAAACAAGTTATGCACAAATCATACAATAAAAGTGGAAAACTTAGAAAAAATTGTTCTAGAATTGCTCAAATATCAAATCAGTTTTTGTAATTTAAAAAAAGTAATAGAAAAATATGAAACTCAAAATAAAGAAAATATTTTAATAGATAATCAAGATAATATAATAAAAGAAAAGGACAAAAAAATAAAAAGGTTAAATGAATTAAAAATGAATCTTTATGAAGATTTTAAGAATGGCATTCTAACTAAAATAGAATATTTTGAATATAAAGAAAGGTATAATTGTGATATTGAAAAAATTAAAAGAAATATTTCATTCTTAAGAGAAAGAAAAATAAATGAAGATATATTAGAAACTAGTGCTAATAAATGGATAGAGGATATAAAAAGAAATAAGAATATAAATAAATTAGATAGAGAAATTTTAGAAGAATTTATTGATTACATAGAAATATATGACAATAAAAATATAAAAGTTTATTTAAAATTTAAAAAAAGTGATATCATGAAATGATAGTATGCACAAAAAAATGAATGTGTAGTTTTTGGTAATATAAGAAAGATAAAAATTAATATCTAGTCACAAAATTAATTAATATTGAATAAAAAAATTATAAGAATATAAAAAAATTAAAATTTAATATAGATAATTTAAAAATATAGTAGTAAAAAAGCCGGAAAGTATTTACAAATAGGGAAAAATCTGCTATAATATACATGGTATTTTTGAAAAAAAGGAGGTTTTTTGGTGAAAAAAAATAATAAAAAACTCATTTCTATATCAGCTATTGTTATTTTACTTACTACATGCATATTACTTGGAAACTTAGCAAATACAATAACTTTAACTAAGAAAAATGGAATTCAAACTGCACAAGAGATTGAAAAAATAGAAGAAAATAAGGGAACATATTATTTATCAAGTAGTGTTGATGGCATAAACTGCAAATACTTATCTGATATTGAATATATTAAAGATAAGTCATCTGTAGAATGGGGAAGTATCACATTAGATGGAAATTTAGAGACACAACACAATAATGGACTAATAAGTTTAATAATTAATGGTCAGAAAAAATACTTCCTAAAAGGAATATCAGCACATGCTACATCTACATTAATCTATGATTTAAAAGATGAAGATTTTGACTATTTCAGTGCTTTTATTGGAGTAGATGAAAGCCGTGGAACTAATGGAAACGGTGTTAAATTTGAAATATCAACATCACAAGATGGAAACACTTGGAATGTAATAGAAGATGCAGTAGATAAAAATAAAGTGTTCAGAGGAAATGAGAATGCTTTATTAGTAACAGTAGATATTAGTGATGCAAGATACTTAAAATTATATTGCAATAATAATGGAAACAATGCATCAGATCATGCTGTTTATGCAAATGCCAAATTATATAAAAAAGGTTATGAAGAAAAAGAAGCAGAGTATGTAGACTTTATTGATACAGTAGAAAATTATGATAAGATTCTAAAAAACGAATCATTAGATGACCAAATTGGAAAAGATGAACTAACATTACTTAGAAGAGAATTTGTAAGCAGAGTAGGATTTGACTTATTACAAGTAATAGTTAATCAAAATGAAGATTATAAAGAAACTGTAAAATGGCTAATGAATAACCAAGAAATGCTTCATTTATATATATTAGGTGGAGAACCTGATGGCGGAAGTTATTACAATTCAATTAAAGAGCTTTCAAGACTTTATAAAGAATATAAAGATGACTTTGAAGATAAAACAAAAACAGATAATAAATGGTATCCAGAACTTACAAAAGGCGATGTGTTCAAGAAAATGGCAATATCACTTTCATTAACACATGCAACTAAAGTTGGATACTGGGCACAAATAGATCATCCATCAAATAGATCAGACTCTGTAAAACGTTACAAAATTTATAAAGAATTATATAATGATGGAAAATTTAAAGTATCAGATAGACAGGATCAAACAGATTGGTATGAAGCATTAACTGTTGAAGAAATGCGTTATGTAATGAACAACATTACAGACGATGAAGAACTTATTTGGTTTAATGATTATACTCAAAAGAGAAT
Source organism: uncultured Clostridia bacterium (assembly GCA_947589065.1). Lineage (GTDB taxonomy): Bacteria > Bacillota > Clostridia > TANB77 > CAG-508 > UMGS1994. Next base: position 12,210 of record CANPZM010000020.1, on the reverse strand, counting down.
AAACGAAAACCCAAATCAGGAAGAAAAATATTTACAACCACATACATATATCGCTTATGTATGGCCAAATTTTGAATTTGAGAAATTTCATGATCCTAATATGAAGGAATATTGGGATAAACTATTTGAAGGAATATTTACAAAATATCATGTAACATATAGTAATGGTGATGACCATGTATATAAGGCATGGATGAGTATGAGAAATGAATTTGGAACAGGAGCTGTTTGCGGTGGTATATCAAAACTTGGTTGCCACATTCGTGCTGCTCATGGTGCACCAGCATCTGTTATAGGTCAACCAGGACATGCAGCAATTATTTATTACAGAAAATATGATAACGGAGATGGATATTGGACAATAGATAATGATGTTTCAGGATGGGCTCAATCAGGAAAATCAGAAAAATTAAGTACAAGAATGCCACTTGGTTGGGGGAATGATTCATATGTAGATGGTTATGCAGCAACTTATATTGTTTTAGCACAAGAGGCTATTAATGATAACGAGAAATATGAAGAAGCAGAAAAGATTCTTATGACAGCAAAATTATATGAAAATGATGTAAAACTACAAGAAGAAATATATAGAAAAGCTTTAAAAGTACAAAATATAAATATAGATGCATGGTGGGGATTAATCAATGCATATAAAGCAGATAGTACAAAGAAAGAGGAAGACTATTACAAATTAGCAGTAGAATTAGGAGAAGCTTTAAAACCATTCCCACTTCCAATGAAAAATTTATTAGACCAAATTAAAGAAAAGATGCCAAGCGTAGAATATTCATTTAAGTATACTCTTTTAGAAACTAAACTACTAAATGAAGGAAAAGAATATAATTCAACAGATGTTGTATCACAACCAGGAATAACAAGAACTGTAGCAAGCTACTTACTTGGTCAAACAGATACAACACTAGCTAGTTTTTCTTTCGATGGTACAGACTCAAATAAAATTGTATTATCAAGTAAGTATGATGGTACCGGAGTTCGTTGGGATTATAGCTTAGATGGAAAGAAAACTTGGAAAGAAGTAGAATTTACACCTGATGAAGCACATAAATGGAAATTAACTAAAAAAGAAATTGAAAGCATTACAGCTGAAAATGATATTTATGTTCACATAGTTGGATTAAACTATAATGAAGAAAACTTATATAAAATAGATATAGAAGATCAAGAACCATTAACTAATGTATATGCAAACGATTTAGAAAATCGTCTAGTAGGTATTAACTTAAATACACATTGGCGTTATAGTGAGAATGATGATTGGACTTCATATAATATAGCATCACCTAATTTAACAGGAAATAAAACTGTACAGATAAGACAAGGAGCATCTGGAACAAAATTAGCAAGCTCTGCTTCAGAAATATATAAATTTACAGAAGACAATCAACCAGATACTAGAAAATATATTAGAGTTTCTGATTTAGAAATTACAGAATATTCAAGCCAATCAATAGATGGCAAAAGACCATATTATGCACCAAATGCAATAGACGGAAATTTATATACACTTTGGCATACAGACTTTAGATATGATGTTATAAAAGAAGGAATTACAACATTCCTTACAATTAAATTAAATGAACCAAAATATATATCAGCATTAGAATTTGTACAAACAAAATATTTACAAAAAGATCCTGATGAAATAAAAGGAGCTACAATTTATGTAAGTACAGATGGTGAAGAATGGACTAAAGCTGGAAAAATAGAAAATTGCACAGAATATGGAAAAGTTCATGGTACTACATTTGATAAAAGCGTATATGGACAATATGTAAAAGTAGAATTTGAAACTTATAACATGTTTGCTTCAGTATCAATGATAAATTTATATGAAGATTTAACTAAAATAGATAGAACAAAACCAACAGCTGGAATTTATTACAGCCCAAAAGAACCAACAAGTGGTTATGTAATTGCAAGATTAGATAATCCAAGTACAGAAATTACAGTTACAAATAATGATGGAAATGACACATATATATTTACTGACAATGGAAAATTTACATTTGAATTTGAAGATAAAAATGGAAATAAAGGAACAGCAACAGCAGAAGTAAATTGGATAGACAAAAGTAACCCATCAGCTGATGTTAAATATCAACTAGATGGAGATAAAAAATTATTTATAATACTAGATAATATAAGCGAAGATGTATATTTACTAGATAAAGATAATAACAAAGTATGTTTTATAGAAGTTAAAGACAACAAAGTATATAGAATGTCATATATCGATTCTAATGGAAACGTATATAAAATAGTTGAACAAGATGAAGACGGAAATATTTCAAAAATAACATATACAAATACTACAAAAGATGTTTCTAAAGTGGCTACATATGTTACAACAATAACAAATGGAGAAGTAACTGATGAAGAATTCTTTGACCAATATGGAGCTCCTGTAACAGTAAATGAGGCTGAAAAAGAAATATTAGAAAAACTACAATTAATAAAAGCAAATCCATTAGAATATACTTTTGAAGATAGTGGAGAATATGAATTTAAGCTTTTAGATAAAGCAAATAATATTGCATATAAAACAATAAAAGTAGATTATCTAGAAGATAATAATATAATTGCTAGTGATGTATCTTATGATATTACAAAATTAACAAATAAAAATGTTGTAGCAACAATAAATCCATACATGATAGATAGTGATGGTAAAAAACTTAATGTAGAACTTGCAAATGATTCTGATGAAAAGATTGAAAAAGTTGAAGATAAAGGTACTGATAAAGTTACATATCAATATACATTTGAAAAAAACGGAAAATTTGTATTCAAATACAAAGATGCAAGTGATAATGATGATATAGAAATAAAAGAACATAAAGCAGAAGTAGACTGGATTGATAAAGTAGCTCCAACAGCTAAAATTAGATATAGCACAAAAGAAAAAACTAATGGAATCGTAACAGCAAATCTAACAGATGAAAGTGAAACAATAGTAATTACAAATAATAGTATGAATAGAGAATATGCTTTTGACAAAAATGGAAACTTTACATTTAAATTTAAAGATGAAGCTGGAAATCAAGGTGAAGCAGTAGCAGCAGTAAATTGGATTGAAGAATTAAAAGTAGGAGATGTAAATGCAGATGGAAAAATAACAGCAACAGATCTAATACTTGTAAAGAGACATTTAGTTGCAGGAAAAAAAGAAGACTGGGTAATAAAAGAAGACAAATTAAAATTAGTAGATATAAATGAAGATAATAAAATAACAGCAACAGATTTATTATTACTACAGAGACTAGTATTATCACAAATAAAAGAAAAATAATAAAAAGGGAAAGAATATGAAAAAAAGTTTAATTTTTAAAAAAATAATTTATATAGTACTTGCCATATTGCTAATAAGTACAGTAAATGTTTATGCTGCAGATAGTTTTAAAACAAAACTATCTGTAGATAGTTCTTCAAAAAAATTAGAAGATGAAGTTGTAGTTACAATTTCTTTAAGCAATATAGCAATTGAAAGTGGAGAAAAAGGGATTGGCGCATATACAGCTAAAGTAGATTTTGATTCATCTGTATTTGAATTTGTAGAGACATCAGGAACAAAAAATTGGGAAGCACCAATGTATGAAGATGGATTAATAGTTGGAATTACGGCTCAAGGTAATGTTGCAAAGGAAGACCAAGAAATAGGAAGTATTACATTTAAAGTAAAAAAAGATGCAAAGCTTGGAGAGACAACTATTAAATTAACTAATTTTTCAGGTTCATCAGTGGCTTCTGATATTGATGCAAAAGACAGTTCTGTAAAAATAAATATAACCACTAAAAATGGAAGCAACAATAATAATTCAGAAGATAATAATGATAATAAAGATTCTAATAATGCAAACCAAAGTAATCAAAATAATAATGATAGTAACAATAAAGACAATCAAAATAATAACAGCAGTAAAGATAGCGGAAGTGAAAGTAAAAAAGATAGCAACCAAAACAATAATCAAATTAATTTTTATAGTAAAAGTAAAACAGATGATGATAAATCAGAATCAAAATTACCATTTACAGGTACTTCTGGAATAATAATCTACATAGTCATAGCTATTGCAGTTTTAATATTAATAAGAATGTTAATTATAAGAAAAATATATAATAAGCAAAAGAAAGAAAGCAGCATCGTAGAAAAAGAAGATAAATAAAATCTAAAAAAAACAAACTTTAGAATTTCTAGAGTTTGTTTTTTTGTGTTGCAAAAATTAGTCAAGGAGGTGGTGTCGCAGCACCAGTAGCAGGAAAAATCTTTTCAGAAGTGTTGCCTTATCTAGAAATTCCAAAAGAAGGCGAAGAAAAAGTGAAAGAAACAAAAGTACCAAATTTAATTGGAAAAACTATAAAAGAAGCAGAAACTTTACTAAAGGAAAGAAATCTAATTATAAAATTAGATGAAAATGAAAAAGATAAGGAAAAAACTATTACTAAGCAAATTCCAGAAAAAGATGTAAAAATAAAAGAAGGTAGTTATATAATAGTTCATACAAATTAAAATAAAAATTAATACTATACAAAACAAGTATTTAAGTATATAATAAAAAAGAGATTTTTGATTAGGAGAGATTAAAAGTGAAATTAAGTGATGTTTTAAATGGAATTAATGATTTAAAGGCAAAAGGAAATATTGACATTGAAATAAAATCTATTGAGTCTGATTCAAGAAAAATAACAGAAAATAGTCTATTTGTAGCGATAACTGGTTATGATGTAGATGGACACGATTATATTGAGCAGGCAATTAATAATGGAGCTACAGCTATACTAGTAGAAAATGTTAATAAATTAAGAAATATTAATTTACCAGATAATGTTACATTTATAGTAACTAAAGATACAAGATATGCATTAGCAATTTCAGCTTGTAACTTCTATGGAAATCCTTCAAGAAAATTTAAATTAATAGGAGTTACTGGAACAAAAGGAAAGACAACAACAACTTATATGATAAAAACCTTACTTGAAGCTCAAGGAAAAAAAGTAGGATTAATAGGTACAATTGAAAATTATATTGGAGAAGACAGCTTAGGTGAAAGTGATAGAACTACACCTGAAAGTTTAGAACTTCAAAAAATATTTGCAAAAATGGTAGAAGAAAAAGTTGAATATGTTGTAATGGAAGTATCATCACAAGCACTTAAGTTGAATAGAGTAGCTGGTTCTCAGTTTGATATAGGAGTATATACTAATTTCTCAAAAGAGCACATAAGTAAAAAAGAACATAGTGATATGGAAGATTATTTTAACTCAAAAATGAAACTTTTCTCTATGTGCAATATGGCATTTATAAATATAGATGATTTTAGAGGAGCAAGAGTTAAAAAAGAAGCAAAATGCCAAGTAAAAACATATGGAATAGACAATAGTTGCGATTTATTAGCAAAAGACATCACAATTACAAATATAGGAGTAGATTTTAAGGCAAAACTTGTAGACAGAAATGAACGTATAAAAGTCGATATACCAGGAAGATTTAGCGTTTACAATTCTTTAGCTGCAATATCAGTTGCTTTATATTATGGGGTATCTCCAGAAATAATAAAAACAGCTTTAGAAAATATAAAAATACCTGGAAGAAGTGAATTAGTACCAAATAAAAAAGAATTAAACATAATGATAGATTATGCTCATTCTCCAGAAAGTTTAGAAAACATATTACAAGCTGTTAAGACATATACTAAAGGTAGATTAATTGTTGTATTTGGATGTGGAGGAGATAGAGACACAAGTAAAAGACCAATAATGGGAGAAATCGCGGGAAGAATAGCAGATTACAGTATAGTAACGTCAGATAATCCACGTACAGAAGATCCAGAAAAAATAATTAATGATATAGAAGCTGGAATCTCAAAAACAAAAGGAAAATACGAGATAATTGTAGATAGAAAACAAGCTATAGAAAAAGCCATAAAAATGGCAAATAAAAGAGACATAATTATATTAGCAGGAAAAGGTCATGAACCTTATCAAGAAATAAATAAAGTAAAATATCCTTTTGATGAAAGAGTTATAGTAAAAGAAATTATAAACAATATGAAATAAGGAGTGAACACATTGGAATTTCAATTAAAAATATTACTAGTATCTTTCTTTGCAACAGTATTACTAGGAATATTTATGATACCAATTTTAAAAAGGCTGAAAGTTGGGCAATCTGAAAGAGAAGATGGTCCAAAATCACATTTAAAAAAGAGCGGAACACCAACAATGGGTGGAATTATAATGGCAATTTCTATAATAGGAGCAACAATATTTGCTTTTATATATTATATGGGTAAAGAACCTGAAGTTGGTAAAAGACTGATACCACTAATAATAGCAACTATAGGATTTGGACTAATAGGATTTATTGATGATTTTAAAAAAGTAATATTAAGAAATACTGATGGATTAAAACCATCTGCAAAAATGTTTGGATTGCTAATTGTATCAATTTTATATGTAATATATATAGAAAAAATATTAGGAATTGGAACAGACATAATAATACCATTTTGGAAAATTTCAATTAAATTGCCAATGATAATTTATATACCATTTACGATTTTTGTAATGTTAGCAACTACAAATGCAATAAATTTAACAGATGGCGTAGATGGTTTAGCAACTTCAATTACATTGGTTATTGTGACAACGATAACAGTAATAGCAATTATTTTTGGAGTAAAAGAAATAATTGTGCTTGGAAGTATTGTATGTGGAACTTGCTTAGGATTTTTAATTTTTAACTTAAATAAAGCAAAAGTATTTATGGGAGATACAGGTTCATTACTCCTTGGTGGTGTTGTATCATGTAGTGCAATATATTTAAAAATGCCATTAATAATTTTAATAATAGCAGCAGTCCCTGTAGTTGAAACATTATCAGTAATTATGCAAGTTGCATATTACAAAAAAACTAAAAAAAGAATATTCAAAATGACTCCAATTCATCATCATTTTGAATTGTGTGGATGGAGAGAAAATAAAATTGTTTCAACTTTTAGCTTTGTAACAATAGCTTTATGCATAATTGGATTGTTCTCAGTTATATAAATTATGACATAAAAATTATTGAATTTTGTCAGTAGAAAGGATCTATTACAATAATGACAAAAGTTAAAAAGAAAATTGAATTAATTTCAAAAAATCCGCTTGATTTTACTTTAATTATAACGGTTTTTATTCTTTTAGGACTAGGAATAATTACAGTATTATCAGCGAGTACCCCTACTGCACTTGCAGAAACAGGAAAAAGCTATAGATATGTTGGAACACAAATTGTAGCAGCGGTAATAGGTGTTACATTTATGCTAATTTTATCTAAAATAGATTATAGATTTTGGCAGAAGAAGTATAAGTTAGCATATGCAGTTTCAATTGTATTATTACTATCAACTGTTGTAATGGGAGCATCATCTAATGGTGCTAAAAGATGGGTTAATTTAGGATTTATATCATTTCAACCATCTGAAATTGCAAAGGTTGGTGTTATAATTTTTTATTCAGCATGGTTAACGAAAAACAAAGATAAATTAAAATCAATAAATGATGGCTTTATTAAACCTATATTATTAATATTACCTATGGTAGGAATAATTCTTATTCTTCAAAATCACTTTAGTGCAACTATGGTAATATGCATGCTTGTTGCCATACTAATGTTACTTTCAGGATGCAGAATGAGATATTTCATTTTATTTGGAGTACCACTAGTAGTTGTAGCAGTTATAGCTTTATTCGTTGCAGGTCAAGGATTTAGAATGCAGAGATTAATAACTTTTTCTAATCCATGGCAAGACAAAACAGGAGACGGATGGCAAATTATCCAAAGTTTATATGCAATAGGTTCAGGGGGACTTTTTGGAGTAGGACTAGGAAAGAGCAAACAAAAATATTTATACATACCAGAACCACATAATGATTTTATATTTTCTATTTTAGCAGAAGAATTAGGCTTTATCGGATGTGCACTTGTAATTATACTATTTGCAGTATTAGTGTGGAGAGGAATAATAATTTCTATGAAAGCACCAGATATGTTTGGAAGTCTACTAGCAGCTGGAATAACATCAATGATAGCCATACAGGTTATCATAAACATTGCTGTTGTCACATCATCAATGCCCGTAACAGGTATGGCATTACCATTTTTCAGCTATGGTGGAACAGCTCTGATGATTATTTTATCAGCAGTAGGAATACTTTTAAGTGTATCAAGAGCCGCAAATAAGACTTAGGAGGTAAAAATTGAGAGTAATTATAGCTGCAGCAGGGACAGGTGGACATATAAATCCAGGTCTTGCGATAGCAAATAAAATAAAAGAAAAAGAAAAAAATTCTGAAATTATGTTTATTGGAACTAGTAGAGGAATAGAGAATGACTTGGTACCAAGAGCTGGATATGAATTAAAAACTATTGAGGCATATGGAATAAGTAGAAAAATATCTTTTGAAACATTAAAGAATAATTTAAAAACAATAAAAGGCTTTAGCCAAGCAAAAAAAATAATAAAAGAATTTAAACCAGATGTTGTTATTGGAACAGGTGGTTACATATGCGGAGGAACAATAAGTGCAGCACATAAATTAGGAATTCCAACTGTTATCCATGAAAGCAATGCATATCCAGGAAAAGCAACTAAACTTTTAGAAAAAAAACTAACTAAGATTTTACTAGGTTTTTCAGACTCAGAAAAATATTTTAAAGATAAAAGCAAAGTAATTACCACAGGAACGCCAACAAAAGTAAAAGAACAAAACATTAGCTTAGCTGATAAACAAAAAATTTTAAAAAATTTTGAATTAAGTATAAATATGCCTACAGTACTGGTTTTTGGCGGAAGTCAAGGTGCAAAAGCAATTAATGACGCTATGATAGATTTAATAAAGGAAAAAAGAAATAAAGAATATCAAATTATTTGGGCAGCAGGTCAAAAGCAATATGAAGTAATAAAAGAAGAATTAAATAAATATGGAATAAACATAAATAATATAAAAAATGCTAAAATACTTCCATACATATACAACATGAGCGAAATAATGAATATGGTTGATATTGTTGTTGCAAGAAGTGGAGCAATGACAATAACTGAAATTTCATTAGTAGGTAAGCCTGCAATTTTCATACCATTACCAAGTAGATCTGCCAATAGACAAATTGATAATGCAAATGTACTTGCAAAATTAGGTGCAGCCAAAATTATATTAAATGATGAAGTTAATGGTGACAATTTAAATCAAAAAATAATAGAAATGATTAAAGACCCAAATGAATTAAAACAAATGGGCATGAGAGCAAAGAAAATAGCAAAATATGATGTAGAAGAAAAAATATATGAAGAAATTAAAAAGATTGTAAGATAATGTAAAGGCAAGGAAAAAAACTTGCTTTTTTCATAAAAACAAATAATAGGGTTGCAAAATAAAAAATAATGAATTACAATACAAAAAGATTATAAATTAAGGATCAAAAAAGTTGGAAATGATTAAAGCTTTTTCTACACAAGTTTAATTATTTTCAAACTAGATTTGTGTCTTAGGAAGGAACGAGGTTAAATATGACAGACAAATTAATAATAGTTGAATCTCCTGCCAAAGCAAATACAATAAAAAAATTTCTTGGAGGAAACACTAAAGTTGTTGCATCAATGGGGCATATTAGAGACTTACCAAAATCTAAATTAGGCATAGACATAGAACATGATTTTGAACCTGAATATATAAATATAAGAGGAAAAGCATCATTAATTAATTCGTTAAAAAAAGATGCACAACAGGCTAAAAAAGTATATTTGGCAACTGACCCTGACCGCGAAGGAGAAGCAATTGCGTGGCATTTAGCATATATACTAGGAATATCACCTGATGAAATATGTAGAATAACATTTAATGAAATAACTAAAGAAGCTGTTAAAGAAGCTGTTAAACATCCCAGAAAAATAGATTTAAATTTAACTGATGCTCAACAAGCTAGAAGAATACTTGATAGAATTGTTGGTTACAAGATAAGCCCTGTATTATGGAAAAAAGTTAAAAGAGGATTATCTGCTGGAAGAGTACAATCAGTCGCAGTAAGATTAATTTGTGAAAGAGAAGATGAAATTGAAAAATTTAAACCAGAAGAATACTGGAATATTACTGCAATTTTATCAGATAAAAAAACTAAAAAACAATTTGAATCAAAATTAATAGGAAAAAATAAAGAAAAATTAGAATTACATTCAAAAGAAGAAGTAGATGATGTTTTAAAAGATTTAGACAAAGCAAAATTTATTGTAGAAGATGTTACAACAGGAGAGAAAAAGAGGACTCCAGCACCACCATTTACAACAAGTACAATGCAACAAGAAGCATCAAGAAAATTATCTTTTGCTATTAGAAAAACAATGTCTGTTGCACAAACATTATATGAAGGTGTAAAAATACCAGATAGAGGAGTAACTGGTCTTATAACATATATGAGAACAGACTCAACTAGAATTTCTGAAGAAGCAAGAAGAGCTGCTAAGGAAGTAGTTGAAAGAAATTTTGGAGAAGAATATTACGAAAATAGATACTATAAAATGAAAAATGATTCACAAGATGCACATGAGGCAATAAGACCAACATATTTAGATTTATCTCCAGAAAAAGTAAAAGACTATTTAACTTTAGACCAATACAAACTTTATAGATTAATTTATAACAGATTTATTGCTAGCCAAATGTCAGCGGCTATATATGACACAATAACAATTGATATAAATGCAAATGATTATAATTTTAGAACAAGTGGACAATCAATTAGATTTAAAGGTTTTATGTGCCTATATGTAGAAGATGTTGATGATAAAAAAGAATCAGAAGAATTAGGAATAGCAAATATACCATATTTAAATAAAAAAGATGAACTAAATAAAGAAGATATTGAAACTAAACAAAGCTTTTCAGAACCACCACCAAGATATACTGAGGCAAGTTTAGTAAAAACATTAGAAGAAAAAGGAATAGGAAGACCAAGTACATATGCACCAACAATAACTACAATTTTAGCAAGGAATTATATTGAAAAGATTCAAAGACAATTAGCACCAACAGAATTAGGAAAGATTGTTAATAAGCTATTGATAGAAAACTTCCACGATGTGATAAATGTAGAATTTACAGCAGAAATGGAGGAACAATTTGATAGGATTGCTGAAGGAAATAAAAAATGGAAAGAAACTATAAGAGAATTTTACAAACCATTTTCAAAAGTAGTAGAGAAAGTAGATAAGGAATTAGAGCATGTTAAACTTGAATATGAAGTTTCTGATGTAAAATGTGAAAAATGTGGAAGAAATATGGTTATAAAAATTGGAAAATATGGCAAATTCTTGGCTTGCCCAGGATATCCAGAATGCAGAAATGCTAAACCAATTATTGAAGAAATTGATGTTCCATGTCCAAAATGTGGAGGAAAAGTACAAATAAGGAAAACAAGGAAAAAAAGAAATTATTATATATGTGAAAATAATCCAAAATCATGTGATTATATTTCATGGACAAAACCTAAACCAGGTGAAAAGGTTGAAGAAACTGATGAAGAGTTAAAAAAAGAAGTTGCAAAAAAGAAAAGGACAACCAAGAGGACTAAAACAGCAACTAAAAAAACAACAAAAACAACAGCTAGAAAAAGAAAAACTAGTAAATAATAGTATAAAAGTATGCTAATTATAGCATACTTTTTTATATAACAGAAAAGTTACTTTCTTATTATATAAGGCATTCCACAGAAAAATTGTTATACAATTTTTCGCGACAACAAATCTTTATGCTTCTTTGAGACCTTAAATATAAGTAGAAAAGTTAAAAAATAGAATAAATTCATATTAAAAAAGCATGTAAAATGCTTTATATATAAGAAAAATATAAAAAATAATAAAAAAATGTTGACATACAAGAAATAAGGTGCTAGAATACATCATGCACGTGACAAAAATCGACATAAAAACATCATAAAAAATTTTTAAAAAATGTTTAAAAAATCTGTTGACAAAGTCGTCGTGTCGTGTTAAAATTAAAGACGTCTCTAGTTGATGAGAGACGAAAGTACATTGAAAAGTAAACAATATCCTTTAAGAACCAAGCGGTAGTATTATGTACTACCAAAAAAAGAAAATAATCCAAGAGTCAAAAACTCAAACTTGAACCAAACAAGTATAAAAATACCAAAAA
>CANPZM010000019.1 GCA_947589065.1 uncultured Clostridia bacterium | reverse complement strand
GAGCCACTTGTCCGAATCGAACGGACGACCTACTGATTACAAGTCAGTTGCTCTACCAGCTGAGCTAAAGTGGCACTTTGGTGACCCCTACGGGAATCGAACCCATGTCTCCGCCGTGAAAGGGCGATGTCTTAACCGCTTGACCAAGGGGCCTTGTAAAAAGTCAGCTTTTGCTGACTTGGTGAGCTATCCGCGACTCGAACGCGGGACAACTTGATTAAAAGTCAAGTGCTCTACCACCTGAGCTAATAGCCCATAATGCAATCCCAAAACGCGATTGCTTTTATATGATACAATATTTTTTGCGAGTTGTCAATACATTTTTCTAAAAAATCTGCTTTTTATAGACTTATTTTATTGTATTCAATATCATTATTTTCTAGGATTTTCTCTTCTCTTCCTGTACATGTAAATAATAAGATTTGATATTCTTTCATTTGTGATAAGTATTTTAATATTCTTGTAAGTCTTTCATCATCGTAGTAAGCTAAGCTTTCATCTAGTATTAAAGGAAGTTTTTCTTTACTAATTTCTCTTGCTGCGCTAATTCTAAGTGCTAAATATATTAAATCTATTGTTCCTATACTTAGCATTTCTATTGGCATATAATTTCCATTTTCAATTTCTATTAATAAATTATTTTCTCTGTCTAAGTATATATTTGCATATTTTCCGTTTGTGACTTGTATCATTATATTTTTTAGTTCTTCTATAAAATCTGGGGTAATGTTTTCTTTCATTTCTTGATAAGATTTCTCTATTTCTTCTTTAGCCATTTCATACATATTGTTTAATTGTAATAGTTCATCTTTTTTTTCATAAAGTTTTTCTAATTGTTCATCCATTTCTACTAAGTTGTCTAGTTCTTTTACTATATTCTCATTGTCAACTTCTATTGTTTTGGCTGTTATTTGAATTTGTGTTTGTGTTCTTTCTTTTTCATCTATGATTTCCACAATTTCTTCATATGTTGTTGATAATATGTTGTCTATTGTTTGCTCATCTAGTTTATTATTGAATTCTTGTTTCAATATTTCTTCTTGATATTTTTGATTTTGCAAAATTTCGTTTTCCTGTTGTTGTATCTCTTTTATTTTTCTATTGTGCTCATTTTCTATTGTCTCTAATTCATTTTCTAGTTTTATTCTTTCTTGATGTATTTTCTTTCCTTCTTGTTTGATTTTATAGCTTTTTTTGTTGTTTTGTATTGTTATTAATATTGTTACTATTATTGGCACTATATTGGCTAATAGAATCATATATTTCTTTTGTATTATTGATATTGCTGTTATGATTATTATTGCTAAAATACTTATGTAATATCCAATTTTATTTTTCTTTAAGTTATCTTCTCTTTCTTCTTGTAATTCTTTTATTCTGGCTGTTATTCTTTCTTTTTGATGTTCATCATCTATTAGCATGTCTTTATATATTTTTACTCTTTCAAGCTCTATTTTTGTTTTTTCTAAATTGACTTTTTGCTTTCTTAATAAGTCTATTGCTGTTTTTGTATCTTCCAAATTTATTTTTATTGTTTGTCTTTCTTCTTCTACTTCGTATTTTTTATTTTTGTACTCTTCTAGTTTTTTCTTTTCTGTTTCTATTTTATCAATTTCTTCTTCTATTATATTTATTGGTCTTCCTGTGCTTCTTTGACTTCCTACTTTTTCTAATTGATTTTTGTTTAGTTTTTCTATTGCTTTTTTATATGATATATTTTCATTTCCTGTTGTTACTATGTTGCTAAGTTTTTGAATAACTTCATTTTTCATTGTATTTGATAACTGTACATTTCCTTGCTCTGATACACTTGTTGAAAAAAAGTTTTCTTCTGTAATTCCTGTTTGTTCCGTAAAAAATGTGCTTTCTTTGTTTTTATCTATTTGATATTGGTTACTTATGTCATCTTTATCTTTATTATATATAATTGGGCCTTTTTTCTTAAATTCTCTATATATTTCATATTCTTCTTGATTATCTAATTTGTATGACATTTTTCCAGAATATTCTGCATCTGACCATGGTTTATATCTCTCATAATCAGAAATAAATTTTCCGTTTTTAGTTTTCTGTGCTCCATATAGCATTGATGTTATAAATTTTAATAGGGTTGACTTTCCACTTTCATTTTTCCCTTTTATTACATTTATTCCTTCAGAAAATTCTATTTCTTTATTTTTTAGTTTTCCAAATCCATTAATTTTTAGATTTTTAATTTTCATAGTTATACTTATTCCTTCCTAGAGCATGTAGTATTTAATAATATATGCTTTATTTAAGTGACTCTATTCCAATTTCTATTGCTTTTTCTATAAATTGTTCATCTAATTCTTCTTTTTTTTGCCTTTCTAACATTCTTCTTACAAATATTCCTCTTATGTTATTTTCTTTTGATATTTCTTTTATATTAATTCCTGTTTCTGTATTATCCTTTATTTTTACTATATTTTCTATTTCATTTAGTTTCATTATTTCTTCTATATTAATTATGAATTTTCTTTTTCCTACTAATATTATTTTGTATAAGTTTTGTTCTTTAAATGGTATTTCTTGTATTTTTTCAATTATTTCTTCATTTGATTCAAATTGGCTTATATCTACTTGTTCTTCAATAAATTCTCTATCGTCTAATTTTATAAATTCTATTTTATTTTCTTTTTTATTTATTTCACCTGCTATTATTCCATGTTTTCCTAATTCATCAAATCCTAAACTTATTGGCGAACCTGGGTATATAATTTTTTGATTTTTTTCTTCATTATAATATGGTTTATGTATATGACCTAGTGCTATATAGTCAAATCCTAATTTTTTTAACTTGCTTTCTCTAAGTGGATTATATTCTCTGAATTCGTCTGCTCCTCCGTCTAATGAACCATGTGTTATTAATATATTAATGTCATTTGGTTCCTGAATTTTTATTTCTTCTATTTTCGATTCTGAGCAATAAAAATCAGTAAAACCATACCCATATATGTGTATACCTTTATAATCTATTTTTTCTATGTTATTTTTGAAAATATGTACATTCTCGTTCCATTTTGTTGTTGCATAAAATGAATTTGTTATAAATGGATCATGATTTCCTGGTGTTATGAATATTTTAGTTTCTGGTATTTCTTTGAATAAGTTATTCACATATTCTATACTTGATTTTCTTATATACTTGTGTTCATATAGGTCTCCAGATATTAAAAAAAGTTCTATTTTGTTTTCTTTTATGTATTCTATTATTCTTCTTAGTGCTTTTCTTTGTTCTAGTCTTCTTTTTTGTGGTAGTCCATCTATTTGGCTTAGTGTTTCAAATTTTGTGTCTAGGTGGAGGTCGGACATGTGTACGAATTTCATCTTCATTCTCCTTCTTTAGTTCAAAAAATAAGCTGCGTCTATCTGCGTTAAATTTCCTCTCAAATCCTCGACGTATCTTCATACGCCTCCGGTTTGCTCGGTCATTTGCCTTGCTATACTTGTTTCTTTTTTGAACTTGTTCTAGTTTTTTCATTTTAAATAAAACTTGTTTCTATTTTTATTTTATATTTGTGGATTTCTGCTATAAATATTTTCTTATATTTAATGAAAGTTTTTTATATTATAGGAAGTACAAAGAACTTTCCTATAATATAAAAAACGTTGACTAGATTATATCAAATTGATTTTTTCTAGTCAACGTTTTTTTTCGAACATTAGTTTTGATTATTCGTATCATTTAAACTTCCAAATATTTCATCAAATTTTGCTTCTAATTCTTTTTGTATGTCCTTTACGTCTTGCTTTTTTTCCTCTTCAGGTTCCATTGGTAATCCAACTGCCATATCTTCTATTGGCTTTTTATTTTCTTCTTCATTATCATCCTTAAATAAATCATCTAATTGTTCAATTTTTGATTTATTGTCTTTGTTTTCTTCTTCTTCAACATATGGATTATATGGATTATATTTTCTCCATTTTCCTCTATCTATATCTTCTCTCGTGTTATGGTCTACTGCGTATGGTCTAATCATCTTTTCTGTTGGATATTTATAATAGTAATATTTTGATGCTTTTATTGGTTTTAATCCTTTTTCATAAATTATGCATTCATCTACATCTAATCTACGTAGTTCATCTGGTGTTAATAGTGCTCTTCCCATTACTTGATCTGATACACTTTTACCTTGTTTCCAATCGTCTTTATCTTTGTTTACTGATTCGCTTTCTCTATATATTGTTTTTTCTCCTAAAGCTTTAGAAAAATATTCAACTGTTTTTTGTGAGTTACTTCCTAAAAATACGTGTGTATCACAGTTACCCATAATTGTTTCATGTTGTTCCTTATATACTGCTTCTAACTGATCTAAGTTCTGTAAGATAACACTAAATGATATTTTTCTACTTCTTGATGTTGATATTTTCTTATCGAAATCTGGTATTTTACCTATATTAGCAAACTCATCAAGTATGAAATATGTTGGAATCGGCAATGCTCCTCCATTTTCGTCTGCAAAGTCATATAATTGTTGTATCATTTGTGAGAAGAATATTGTTAATAAGAAATCATATGCAGCATGTGTATCTGATGAAATTACGTATACTGCTGTTTTTTCTTTTCCTATTGCATCAAAATCTATTGTATTTGTCGATGTTAATTCAGCTATTTCTTTTGAATCAAATTTACCTAATTTTGATTGTAAAGATGATAGAATTGAACCATATGTTTTTTCTGGTGCTATTTCAATTGATTTATAGTTCATTCTTGCCGGATGGTCAAATGGTAATTGATTCATTAAATTTGTAAGTAAATTGTCTCCTCCATTGCTATTTGCTGCTCTAACTAGCTCTGCACAACTAGCTAAATTTTGTTCTTCTTCAGGTCTTACTGCCTTTAAATAGTATATTAGTGCCTTTAATAGCATTTCTGCCATGTCATCCCAATATGGGTCTGAAGATTTTACAGATTCTCCTTGACCTTTTACTATTGTATTTGCAATAACATCAACATCTATTTCATTTCTTATATGTAATAGTGGATTATATCCATCACTTTTCTGTGGCTTTACTAAATTCAATACTTTTATTTTATATCCTTTTTCCTTTAGATATCCTGCTGTTTTATCGTATAGTTCACCTTTTGGATCTGTAAATACGTATGAGCCAAGCAATTGACAAGCATTTGGTATAACATATGATGCTGATTTACCAGATCCAGAACCGTCCAACAACTAATACGTTTACGTTTCCTCTTTTATCTACAGGTAAATAGTTTTTTTCTGCTAGTATTATTCCTTCTTTATTGCTTAGTACTGAATATTGTTCTCCATTTTCGCACCAATCACTTGAACCATTTTCTATTCCGTCAAATTCATGTTTTGGAATTGCTCTCATTATACCTATGGATACTGCTAAAATATATACTAGCGTTGTTCTCCATAGTGTTGCCCAAAAATATCCTTCTGTTTCACCTTGTATAACTAATTGAACTGATTGAAATGGTTTGACTATTTGTGTTCCTATAGCAGTAAAGAATACTGCCCATTTGTCTTGGTCTCCTGTTGCAGTTAAGGCTTCATGTAGTGATACAGAAAATGGTGCTACAAATACTATGATTAAAACTAACCATAGTATAAAACTTACTATTAACTTTCCTTTTATCTTTTTAATAGCTCTTGAAATTTTCTCTGTAAATTTCATTGTTTTCATCCTTTTCTTTTGTTGTTAATTATCTTTCTTCTTCAGCTTTTCCTTCTTTAGTTTCCTTACCTTCATGGATGACTACTACGGTTTTTTCTGAAGATTTTATTTCTGCTGCTTCAAATGCTTTAAATGTCTCACCTTGTTTTTCCTCTTTTTGTTTTTCACTCGATAACAGTACTACGTCAAATTTTGCAGGCTCTTCTCCATTTGGGAAAGATACAACTTGTTCTTGATTTAACACTTGAACAGCCACAGGTCCACTTTTTTCATCTTTTTGTTCTTGTATGTGTTGTACTTCTTCTGGAGTTAATTTATCTGTTGAATTTAACCTTCCTCTTTCTTTGTTTATTGAATTACTATTCTCATTATGAGTTTTAGTATCTGTCATTTGCTTATTTTCCCCTTTCGCTAATTTATATATTATTATAGTTACTTTAGTTCAAACATTACATAGGTTTTATGTGCTTGTAATGTGCATCTTCCTTTAACTTCATTGGTATTTTCATCAAAATATAAATTTGGTTTTACTTCTTCTGTTGTTTCTGGATCAATTATTGTTATTGGTCTTTTTAAATTTGGTGTATATTCAAATTCTCTGAATTCTACGTCATTTTCGCTATATAGTGTTTGATATTTCATTGGAACTGGCGTGTTTGATATCTTTACAATGTTTGTGTTCATATCTAAGAATCCATTATTTACAACTACTTTGCCTTTTCCAAAAGAGAATAGTAATAGCTGATTTCCTTCAGGTGCTGGATCCATTATGTAAAAAGTTTTTTTCTTATTTTCTCCTACATATTCTTCTGAATATCTTAGTCTTTCTATTGTAAATTTTGGTGATTTTTCTAAGTATTCTTTTTCTGTTCTATTTACTTTGTATATTACTGTATTTATTGTCTCTGGTTCTGTAATACTAAAGTATTTTGTAAAAATTTTATCCATTTTACACCCCTTCTATTATACAATCTGTATTTTATCTTTTGTAAATGTTCTTCACATTGATATTATACTATTTTTTATGTTTTATGTCAACGCAAATAGCTATTTTGCTCTTAATTTTCTTGGATTGAAGTTACTTATTTGTTTTAGTTTTTCAAAAAGTCTTATTTCTTCTTCACTAATATCTTGTGGAATCATAATTTTTATTGTTGCGATGAGATCACCTCTTCCACCTTTTCCATCTTTGTATCCTTTATCTGGTATTTTTATTTTTTCACCACTTTGAATTCCTTTTGGTATTGCTACTTCTATTTCTTCATCTATTCCATTTATTACAATTTTTGTGCTTAAAGCGGATTCCCATGGAGATATTAATATATCTGTATTTATGTCTATTCCATCAAGTTTAAAATTTTGTGAATTCTTTATTTTTATTTTTATAAATAAATCTCCATTTTTTCCGCCGTTTTTCCCTTGCTTTCCTTGACCTATTAGGCGAATTCTTTCGTTATTTCTAATTCCTGCAGGTATTTTTACTTGGATTGTCTTTGTTCCATAATCTATTGTTTTAAAGGTAATTTCTTTAACTACTCCATAAAATGCTTCTGATATTGTTGCAGTTATTTCTGTATAAATATTTTCACCTTTTTCAGGTTCATTTTTTTGTTTTTTCTCTTTTTCTTCTTCTATGTTTTCTCCAAAGAATAGTTTCATAAAATCTTTTATTTTTGCATTTTTGTATTTTGAGTTTTGTTTATTTGTTCTTCCTATATAATATTGCCATAATCTATCATATTTTCTTTTTTGTTTTGGGTTTGAAAGAGTATTATATGCCTCTGTTATATCTTTAAATCTTGCTTCGGCTTTTGGGCTGTTTTTATTTACGTCAGGATGATATTTTTTTGCTGAATCTCTATATGCTATTTTTATCTCTTCTAGTGTTACTTTATTTGTGTCAAATCCTAAAATTTTGTAGTAATCTTTTATAATCATTTAACATCCTCCAAATCTGGCTAATTTGTTTTGGATTATATCACATTTTTTATTGTTTGAAAATATTTTTATACAAAAAAAAAGCAAATATGAAGCTGTTTTTTAGCTACAAAATTTGCTCTTTTTTTCTTATTTTTTCAAGTAGTATTCGTTTCTTGCGTGTATTGTATCTGGATGTATTATTTTTTCCTCTTCCACACATTTTACTATTGTATAATTTAAACATTCTAATATTGCTTTTTCTATATCTTTTTTTGACATTTCGTATAGTTTCTTAGCACTTTCATATGTTCTATCCTTACTTGTACTATCTCCAATATATAATATTTTTGATAGCATATCCATTCCCGCTTTTCCTGTTGTATGATTTGCTATTGCTTCTTGCATTTCTTGAGTAAAACCAAATTCTATTTCTGATATTTTTGCTCCTATTTTTGCATGTAGCAATCCCGTACTGTTTTCCTCTATTTCTGTTACTGGAATTTTATATTTATTTATGAATTCTTTTTTTTCTTCTTTTGACATTTCTTTTGCTACATCATGTGCTATTCCTATCATTTTTGCTTTTTCTTCATCTTCTCCATATATTTTGGCTAACTCAATACATCTTTCTTCTACACATTGTGAATGGTAAAATCTTTTTTCTGATAATTTTTCTTTTACATATTTTTTTACTTCTTCATATGTTTTCATCTTTTTTCTTCTTTCTTTTTATTCTTCTATTGCTAGTTTAATTAATCTGTCTATAAGTTCTGGATATTTGATTCCTATTGCATTAAATAGTTTTGGATACATGCTTATTTCTGTAAAGCCTGGCATTGTATTTATTTCGTTTAATATAATTTCGCCATCTTTCTTTAAGAAGAAATCTACTCTTGCTAGTCCTTTTGCTCCTACTACTTTATATGCTTTTTCTGCATATTCTTTTATTTTATCTCGATCTATTTTGTCTATTTTCGCAGGTATTATGGTTTTGGATTGTGCATTATTGTATTTGGCATTAAAGCTATAAAATTCTTCACTCGATTTTATTTCTCCTACTTCTGATGAAATTACTTCATTATTGCCTAAAACTGCACATTCTAATTCTTTTCCTATAATTTCTTCTTCTATTAATATTTTATCATCAAATCTTTCTGCTTCTCTTATTGCTTCTTTTAATTCTATTCTATTAGTTGCTTTTGTTACACCAAATGATGAACCTTCTCTTGCTGGTTTTACAAATACATTATATCCTATTTCTTTTTCTACTCTTTTGCATATATCTGTTATTGTGTTTACTTCTTTTTCAAGATTGCATGTATAATTGTGATCTTTCTTTTTTATTATTATTGCTTTTGCAACTGGAATTTGTTCTGTTGCTACTAATTTTTTTGTAAATTCCTTGTCCATGCATGCACCAGATGAAAATACTTCGCACCCTACATATGGTTTTTTTATCATTTCAAGTGAACCTTGTATACATCCATCTTCACCATATTTTCCATGTAAAACTGGAAATACTATATCACAGTCTTGTACTGCATCTAATATATTATTTTCTTTTTTTAGATCTTTCATTTTTGGGTTCGTTATATCTTCAATTTCACCTATGTATTCATACACATTGCTATTTTTCTTTATATATAATATTTTTATTTCATATTTTTCTTTGTCAATGTTTTCTAATATTGATTTTCCTGACAGTAATGATATGTCGTGTTCTGATGACATACCTCCTACTACTATTGCTACTTTGTATTTTCTTAAAAATCCTTCATATATTTCACCAAATTTCATACTATTGGATGCTTTTAGTAAAATTTTATCTCCTTGCTTTGCTATTTCTTTTAGTTTTTTTGTTGCTTGGATATTATTTCTATATGAAAAGATATTTTCTTTGTTCATTCCATTCTTCATTGCGCTGTTAGCAATATATTTAGCTTCTATTCCAACTGTAATTAAGATATCTATATTGTTTTTCTGTACTTCTTCCCCAACTTTTTCGTGTAGTTCTCTCGAAAATTTTCCTACTTCTTTTATGTCTCCTAATACTGCAATTTTGGTTCCACCTTTCAGTTTTGATAAGTATTCTAAACTTGGTTTTATTGATTCAAAACTTGCATTATAATAATCTTTTATTATTAATATGTCTTTCTGTTTTTCAATGTCCATCCTGTTTTTCGTTAATTCCGCTTCTGCTATTGCTTTTTGCATTTTATTTATTGGTATATTAAATTCCTTTCCTATTGCAATCGCTGATAACGCATTTAATATAAATGGTTCTCCTGCTTTTTTTGTTGTAAATTTATAATTTTTATTATTTATTTTTACTGAAAATTCGTTTCCATTTTCTTTCATATTTATTGAATTTGCTACAAAATCGCTTTTGATTTCATTTATTCCAAATGTAATTTTTTTGTATTTTTTATCTTCTTTTTTCCATTTATGTAATAAGTCATTATCATTATTTATAATAACTTTTCCATTTTTCATTCCTTCTAAGATTTCTAGTTTAGCTTTTAGTATGTTTTCTCTTGATCCTAAATTTCCTATGTGTGATGTTCCTATATTAGTTATTACACAAATTGTTGGTTTTGCTATTTGAGTTAATTCTCTCAATTCTCCAAAATGATTCATTCCCATTTCGACAATTAGTGCATCATGGTCTTTTAATCCCATAATTGTTAAAGGAACTCCTAATCTGTTATTGTGATTTCCTTTTGTTGTTTGAACATTAAATTTTTGTTGCATTACTGCTGATATAGTATCTTTTGTACTTGTTTTTCCTACACTTCCTGTAATTCCTATGACTGGTATATCATATAAATTTCTTTTGTATTTTGCCATTTCTACTAGCGCATCTTCAACATTTTTTATTTTTACAATTGTTACTTTGTCTTTTATTTCTTCAAGTTCTTTTTTTGAAAAAATGTTTTTTTCGATAAAACAAATTTCTGCTCCTTTTTTTATTGCATCTCTGCAATATATTATTCCGTCAACATTTTCGCCTTTGAGTGCTAGGTATGTTTGACCTTTTTGGATTGTTCTTGTGTCTATGCTTATATCTGTTATTTCTTTTTCTTCATCGCCACAAAGAATTTCTCCTTTCGTTTCTTCTAGTATGTCCTTTACATACATTGTTTTCATATTATCACCTTTTTTTGGTTTTTCGATTTGCTATATATTAATATTCACAAACACTTTTGATATTTTACCACTTTTTACTACTTTTGTAAAATTAAAGGAGAGAATATGATTATGTTCTCTCCTTTTCTTTGGCTTACATTGTTAGCATTCCTCCTGGTGTTTCTACTATTACTAATATATTTTCTTCCTTTCCGTTTTGTGCATTTATATATACTAAAAATTCAGTCTCATCTACTTTTCCTTTAAATTCGTAGCAAAGTATTTCTGTTTTCCATTCTGTTGGTATTATTGCCATTCCTTCACTTTGAATGTCCAATTTTTTGTTTAGTTTTCTTTTTGCTTCTTCCATTGTTATTTTTGCTTTTGTGTCTGTTCTTGTTGTATGAGAATTTAAATATCCTGTGGCTTCTATTCCTAATATTTCTCCATCGTCTAATGCTATTTTTACTTTTATTAAATCAGGGTAAACTAATATGTTATCTTGTTTATATACATAATTAATAGTGATTATTCCATCTTGTGTTTGATAATAGCTTTCTGTCATATCCATATATCCTATTTTATTTAAAAATTCTTTACCTTTAGTGTTTGCTTCTTCTCTTGTTAGTTTTTCTTCGCTTACTTCTCTATCTTTGTTTAATAGTACGATTTTTCCACCTTTTTTTGAAATTGATATATATGTTCTTTCTTCTTTATCTTTTTCTTTTATTTCAAATTGATATACATCAATTTCTCCTTGTGTTAGATTTCCATTTCTTGTGATATTTTCAATTTTTTCTTTATATATGTTTCTAATTATTTTTTCTGCATCATCTTCTGATATTTCTTCTCCCGTTAATCCCTTTTTTTCTGCCTTTTGAATGTGTTCTGAAAATGCACCATCATATATTAGTCCTGCATATTCATTGAAATTATTGTCTATGTCTGTGAATATTTTATTTGATATGTTATCTACTTGTCTTGTATAATCTGATGCTTCCTCTTTTTTTATGTCACTCCAAGCAAGCTCTCCGTTCTCAATTCTATCAGCAATGTCTTTTAAGCTTTGTTCAAGTTTAATGCTATATTCATGAAGTTGTTTTAAATTGTCTAAATCTTCTTGTTTTAATTCTTCTTTGTAAATATTTTTTCGTGATAATGAATAGCTATATTCACTTACTTGATTTAGGAATTTTGCTGTTTTGTTTAATTGTTCTATATTTAATGGTAATTGTGATATTCTACTTACTGCTAAATCTGCTTCTCTCCATACATGTGTTAAACTTTCCGCTCCTGCTTCACTTGTTGTTGATATTGTTGATTTTGCTAAAAAGTTTTCCACATTTTGCACATCATCTATTAGTTCATATAATGTCATACTGTATGTTTGACTTTCTTTATTACTTGTTGCTTGTTTTTCATCATATACCTTATATAAAGTTGTTAGTAATAATAGTGCTAATATGATTATTGTACCAATAAATATTCTTTTTTGTAAATTTTGCTTATCTTTCATATTTAACCTCATTTCTTATTAATCTTCTTTTTTATTTTTTTCTATACTTTGGCTTTTTATTCACTTTTGTCTTTTTTTATGCTATAATTTTTTTGATTTTACTTTTTAAAGAATTTTGTGCTTTAGGAGGGATTTAGATTATATTATGAAAAAAATTCTTATTTTTTATGGTGCTTATGGAGGAGGTCATCTTTCTGCAGCTAAGTCTATTAGAGATTATTTGAATACACATTATCCTGATTGTGAAACTTTAATGGTTGATTGTGTTGAATATATTAATAAATATCTAAATAAAGTTTCAACTACTGCTTATAAAGAAATGGCAAAAAAGGCTCCTTGGATATGGAAGAGAGTTTATAATAATTCTGATCATGGTGCTCTTGGAAAGATTTCAACCACTTCTAATAAATTGATGTCTAGAAAATTAAATACTATTCTTCAAGAATTTAATCCTGATTTGGTTATTTCTACACATCCTTTTTCTAATCAAATGTGTACTAACTTAAAAAAGAAAGGAAAAATTTCTTGTAAGATAGCTACAGTTTTAACTGATATGGCTCCACATTCTCAGTGGACTGTCGATTCTGAATATATAGATTATTTTTTTGTTTCTAATAAAGAAATGAAAAATGCTTTATCTGATGGTGGAATTGCTGATTTTAAAATTTTTGTGACTGGAATTCCATTATCTAGCAGGTTTTTAGAATCTTTTAATGATAAAGAAATATATAAAGAATTTAATTTAGATGAAAATAAAACTACTATTTTGTTTTTTGCTGGTGGTGAATTTGGTCTTGGCAGAAAAAGGACATCTCTTGTTTTCAGGGCTTTGATTAGACTTTTTAAAAACTTCCAAGTTGTTGCTATTTCAGGAAAAAATAAAAGAATGAATGCTAAATTTCATAAGTTGGTTGATTTGTATAAGGTTTCTGATAGGGTAAAGGTTTTAGAATATACAAATAAAGTTCCTGAACTTATGCATATTTCAAATATTGTTATCACTAAACCAGGTGGTCTTACTACAACTGAAAGTTTAGTTTCAAATTTGCCTTTAGTTTTAATAAATCCTATTCCTGGGCAAGAAGAGGAAAATGCTGAATTTCTTGTTCGTAGTGGTGTTGCTATTTGGATAAAAAAAGATGATAACATTGCTAGAGTTTTAAAAAATTTATATAGACACCCTGAAGTTATTGAGGAAATGCGTAATCATATTCCAGATTTAGCAAGGCCTAATTCAACAAAAGATATTTGCGATATTTTAATGAGTACAATTTAATTTCAAAGCTTTGCCAATTACTGATTTTTTTATAATTATTGTTTAGATATTTTTTAATTTTTGTACTTATATTTAATATCTTAAAGAAGTCTAAAGATTTGTTGTTGCGAAAAATTGCTTTAGCAATTTTTCTGTGCAATGCTTTATATTATAGGAAGTTTAGAGAACTTTCCTATAATATAAAAAATGAACCCTCTTTGTTAAAATTTTTTGTCTAACAATTTGGGTTCACTTCAAAAACTTTCCTATTATATAAAAAAACGAGACGGATTTTTATATTTCCGTCTCATTTTGATTATTATTTATCTTCTTTCTTCTTTTGCCATTTTGCTAATACTATCAATCCTATTAATAATATTGCTATACTTCCTGTACCAATTAGCATTTCATTTGCAATTTCTTTTCCTGTTCCTACTGCTATTATTAAATCTGCTGTACCAACATTATCTACTTTTATTGTCTCCTCAAATCCTGCCTCATTCTCTGTTGATATTATCTCTGCCGTATTTGTCTTCTGTCCTATATTCGCTGAACTTGATTTCCATGTTAACCTTACTTTGTACTCTTTTGCCTCTCCTGGATTAATATTCTCTGTCTCTAGTGTTGCTTTATTGTTATTTATCTTCCAGTCAGTATTTTTTGCCTTCTCCATTGTCATTCCACTTGGTATACTCTCTCTTATTGTTCCCTTTCCTGCTAATTCTCCTGTATTCGTTACTTTTAATGTATATACAACCTCTATCTTACTTGTATTTACTGCCTTTCTGTATACCTCTGCCTTTCCTAAATCTCCATCTACCTTTATAGTATTTCCATTTAGTATTATACTGTCTATTTTCTTTTCTAACTTCAAGTTAAATGGCTTCTTCTCATAGTAGTAAATTACATATGTTGTATCATTTACTGTTACCTTTCCGTCTTTGTCTTTTTCTACTGTTACTGTCATGTTTCCTTCAGTATTTTCTGGTTTTTCTACTAAGTTATAGAATTTCAAATGTTTTTCTTCTGTTGTATATTCATCATCTTGATATCCTTGTATCTCTTCTGGTTCTATTAAGTCTTTTTCTGTTTCTTTCTCTACATGTCTTACTACTACTTTCGCTGGTCTTATATAATAGTATATTACTTCTATTTGCTCTCTTGTCATCTTTCCTTTTGTATTATCTGTACTTTCTACAAATTTGTAATTTTCTATCTCTTTCTGCTCTGTTGTATATTCTTTTCCTTCATATCCTTCTATTAATTCATCTTTTTCTATCTCTTCTTTTGTTAACTTGTCCACATATGTTACATGTACTGTTGTATTCTTTGCATAATAGTATGTCTTCTCTTGTGGCTCTTCTGTATATTTTCCTGTCTTTTCTTCTGGTTCCTCTATTAAGGTATATCCTGGAATTTCTTTCTTATCTGGATCTACGTCAAATTCTCTTCCTACCTTATCATCCTTTGTTACTGGTTCCTCTATTTCTTCATCTGTTGCTTTATCCTTATATCTTACTGTCAATTCTCCTCTTACATCTATTACTGTATCTGCTTCATCCTCTTCCTCATAATGTGTATCTGTTTTCAATAAATCTAGCCTTCCTATTACCTCATTTGTCATCTTTTCTTCTAATATATCTATATCTGTATATATTATCTCTATATCTTTTTGTATGCTAATTACATTATTCTGATTTTCAAATGAATTTATATCTTTTATTTCTTCTGTCCATGTTATTGTCTTTTCTTTTTCGTTATATGTTCCTCCTGATAACTCTGATGATTCTTCATCTATGTGGTATGGCAATTTATCTACTATTGTTACTCTTCCATCTCCTATATATTCGTCTACTACTGCTATATATTTAATCGTATATGGTACTTTTTCTGTTTTATTTGTTATTTTACTTGGTGCTTCTTTTATTACATCTGTCTGTGTTACTTTTGGATCTTTTAATCTATAGTAGTAGGTTACTTCTGTTGGGTCTTCTGCGATTTCTCCTTCTTCGTTTCCTTCTGTTACTATATATTCATAATTTGGACTTATTTCTTCTGATTGTTTTGTATGATATTCCTCTCCTACATTTCCTTCTATTAACTCGTCTTCTACTACTTTTCCATCTTTTGATGGTACTTTTTCGTCTGTTCCAAATATGTGATGATGCACTATTACTTTTCCATAGTCTATTATATTTGTTATTGTAACTCCGTTTTCCACATTTTCTTCACTTATCTGTGAATTATAGAATTTTAAGTCATCCTTTTCTTTTGCTTTTTCTTCTACTGTATATGTGATTTCATTTCTTTCATCATCATATTTTGGTAAATCCTTGAATGTGTATTTCCATTTATTTGCATCTTTTTTATCTTCATGTTCTTTTCTACTTATTGTAATTGTTTTATCTACTTGGTCATTTGCTTTTAGTACTAGTTCTATTTCTTCTGGTCTCTTTCCATGTTCATCTTCATTATCTGACCATACTTTTTCTACTGGTATATCTATCTTAAAGTCTATCTCTGTTTCTTCTGTATCTTTCTTTTCATCTGTTTTCTTTGGAGTCTTTAATTCTATTTTTCCTGTTGCCTCATTTGTCATACTTTCTGCATCTACATCTATATCTGTAAATACGAGTTTTAGATTTTTTATTCTGTTGATTTCATTATTTGTTTCTGTATATGAATTTATTCCTTTTATCTCTTCTGTCCATGTTAATGTTTTTGCAACTTCGTCATATACACCTTCTTGCTTATCTGATGCTTCTTCATCTATATGATATGGTAATTTATCTACTATTGTTAATGTTGCATCTCCTATGTAGTCTTGTATTGTCGCTGTGTAGTTTACTGTATATGATACTTTTTCATCTTTTTCTGTTATCTTTTTAGTTCCATCTTTTGTTATTTCAGACTCTATTGTTGGGTCTTTTAATTGGTAATAATATGTTACTTCTATTGGTGTCTCTGTCATATTTCCTGATACTTGTCCATCAGTTTTTACAAACTCATAGTTATCTGCTACATTTTCTGATTTCTGTGTATCATAATGGTCTCCTACATTTCCTTCTTTTATTTCATCTTGCACAACTTCGCCATTTCCTAATTTTGATGGAACTTTTGTAGCTGTATCCACTATATAATGGTGCACTGTTACTTTTGCATAATTTATTGTATTTGTTATCGTAAAGCCTTCATCTACACTTCCTGTTGCTGTTCCTTTTGTATAGAATTTCAATTCATCAGCTGATTTTTCTCTTTCCTCTACTGTATATGTTATCTCATTTCCTTCTGCATCATATCTATCTAATTTTGTAAATGTATATGACCATTTATTAGTATCTTCACCTTCTTGTTGAGCTGAACTAATATCTACCGTTTGTGCTTCTGTTCCATTTTTCTTTAGTACTAATGTTATTTGCTGTGGTCTTTTACCTTTTTCATTACCTTTATCATCCCATACTTTTGTTACTTTTATATCCCTTTTAAATTCTGCAGGAATTGATTTTTCTGCTTCTACTGCATTATCTGTTTCTGGATCATCTAAATGTAGTGTTCCTTCTACTCTATTTTCTATTGTCTTTTTAGATGCATCTATTCCTGTATATACTAATGTTATATTTTTTGTTATTTCTATTACTTTTTGTCCATCTTCTTCTTCGTATGTGTTTATATCTTCATATGGTATTGTCCATGTGATTGTTTTTGCATTGTCATCATATTCACCATCATGCTTTGATTCTTGTTGATTTATTTTATATGGTAAATGGTCTACTATTGTTAATGTTGCATTTCCAACAAATTCTTTTATTGTTGCTTTATATGTAATTTTATAATCTATAGCTTGTGATTCTGTTTTTACTAGTTCTGTATTACTTTCCTTAGTTATCGTTGGTTCTTCTATCACTGCTTCTTTTGCTTTATAATAATATGTTACTATTTGTTCTTCTTTTTGATATTCTCCACTTTGCTTTCCATCTACTTCTACAAATTCATAATTTTCTTGTACATTTGGAGATTCTTGGGTTGCATATATTGCACCTATATCTCCTATTTTGTTCTCATCAGGTACTACTTCTTGTCCTTCTACTTTTGAAGGTACTTGTTGTTGTGTTTCATGTATGTAATGATGTACTAATACTGTTCCTTTTTTCTTCTCATATTCAACTTTTACGTGAATATCTGATTCTACTTTTGTAAAATTCTCTAAAGTATATGTTTGTTCTCCTACAAAATCTTCCTCATGTAATTCTAAACGAGTAATTTCTGCGTTATCTTCGTCAATTTCGTTTCCTTCTTCATCTAAATATTGTACTTCAATAGATTTAATTAAATAATCTTCATCTGCTTCAGCTTTTATCTCTTGTGTACTATCTTTATCATATTCTACTATTTCATAAGGTTTTTTATTCTCTCCAGAAATTGTACCACCTTTTACATTTGATGTTACACCTAAAATATTTGTTTCTTCGTGTTCTACAACTTCAGTTGTTATTTCAAATTCTTTTAAAGCGTAGTAATAGGTTACTTCTGTGTCTTGTGTTATTGTTCCAGAAACATTGAAATTTGTTTCTTCTTCTACAATTTCTTCATCTTCTGGTTCTACTATGACAGATTTAGCTACATATCTTTTAAGTAGTTCAGAATCTGGAGTTACATTATATGTGTCGTCTTTATATTTTTCTTCTATTTTATCTGGTTTTAGTGAATCACTAGTTCCCTCTAAATAATGATGAACTGTTAATTCTAAAGGAGCTTCCTCGTAATAGTAATTTACTTCTATAACTCGATCTTTTTCGTATTGTCCATATGCATTAGTTGGTATATCATATTCGCTTTCATCTTCGGTTTCTTCATCAGTACCTACATCTGGTTCTGGATTTTCAGTTGTTTTCTTTTTAGCTAAATTATACCCGTCAATATCAACTGGATAAGAAGTATAATTTGAACCAACTTTTCCTCTCATATGTACATCTGGTGCTAAACTTTGTGTAGTATCTTGTCCATCTCTACCTCTTAAATAATGATGCACGATTACTTCTGCTAAATCTTTCTCGAATACTACTTTTATATGATAATCTTGAGTTACATTTTCAAAAATTGGAATTCTTACTTCGCCTTTTCCTATTTCTTCTTTTGGTTCTTTTTGTTCTAGTTCTTGTTTTTCTTCTTCAGTTAATGTATTTTCATATTCCTCAAAGTCATAAGGTTCACCATTTATTTCTATACTATAAACTGAATAGTCTTCATCTGGTTTTATTACAATTTCATTTTTACTATTTTGTCCATGCTTTACGCTTTCAACAAAGAAAGTGTTTCCTTCTTTGGTATTATCATCTTTATTCTTATCTTCTTCTTTTTGTCCTGTAATAGTTCCACCTTTTCTTTGATTGTCAGAGTTTTCTCCAATTTCTGTTGTTATCGTATATTGTTTTAGATTATTTTTTGCTTTTATTTCTTGTGCTTCTGGAATTTCTGGTTCTACTACTACATTTGCTAGTTTTATTGCAAAACCACTAGAATATCCTTCTGAGGTTAAAGTTACGCTATCATCTTCTAATGTTATATCACTATCTATATTACCTACTGCAAGATATCCTTCATCTTCTAATTGTCCGACTTCATAAACCGTATCATAACTTGTTCCAGCTACAGTTCTTGTCCATTCTACATCATCTTTGCTATTAATTTTTATAATGATACCATCACTGTATCCTTTATTAGAAGTTATATCATTTTCATTATCGCCATTTGTATCAAAATTACTACTATAATAGAAACCTCCAAGCAAGACTCCTCCATCTTTGGTTGCAACTACTGACATTATTTTTTCATCACTAGTTGTTCCACCAAAATAATAACTTGAAATATAATCGCCATTTGATGAATATTTTACTTCTAGTCCATTTGAATGCCTTGTTGTAGGTGCTGTAATACTAGCTGTATTATCTTCTTTTCCTAATGTCAAATTACTAGCAAATCCACCAACAGCAATTACATTACCTTCGCTATCTGTCTCTAGCTCTACTATTGATTCATCATTTGTACCACCTATTTTTTGATTCCATTCATATGTTCCTTCTGTATTAAATCCAATAAGTACTGAGTCTTGATTTCCAGCATTCGTAATATTTGCATCTGTTTCACTTTCCGTTCCAGCGTGGATAACATCTACTTTTTCTAAATAATCTGCTGCAATTACTATTCCTTGACTTGTCTCCGTTACGTCTGTTACATTTACACTTTTCTGTCCTTGTATTCCCTTTGCCCATTTATATTTTCCACCTAAATCATAGCAAGCAACAAAACCATCAGCATAGCATTCTTTTTTATTTGTTAGAGTTGCTTGTTCATTTGTAGTTGTATTATCTTCGACAAACACTTCATCGTCTGTATCACTCTTATACTCACCTTTTAAGTTTATTGATGTAGAATAGAAGTTTCCGACTGTAACAATATCACCATTTTGTAATACTTCTACATTCTTAAGTCTATCTTCATCTTCTCCTGTAAATGTTTTTCTCCATTTTTCATTTCCTTTTTCATCAATTTTTACTAATAATCCATCTTCAAATGTATCTGTTTCATATCCTGCTAAAACATATCCACCGTCATTTGCTACTGCTACTGCGTTGAATTGTTCGGAATTATCCGTTCCATAAATATAACTCCATTCTGCTGTTCCATCTTTTTTACATTTAATAGCAATTGCATCCCATTCACCTTTAGCAGTTTTTTCTTCTCCATTTATAGATATTGTACCTGTAAAACTACCAGCTGTAATATATCCTCCGTCATCAGTAGGCACAGTATCCAAAATATTTGAATGACCTTTTTCTTTAATAGTCTTTCCGTATTCAATTTTAAATTCTGATATTTCTTCTTTTGATTTTCCTATACCTACTAAAATTGTTCTATCTTCTTCATTTTCTGGTAAGTCATATCCTTCTGGAGCTTCTACTTCTATTATTTTGTAAAATCCTTCTGGTAAATTAGCAGAAATTTCACCATTTTCATCTGTGGTTAAGATATAATCACCTTTTTTAGTTTGACCTTCTACTTCTAGTTCATCATCACTTTCTGTTGTATCAGGTACAAATTCACCTATATATTCTCCATTTATATCTTTAGCAGGTTCATCATTATCTTCATTTAATATTTTATATTTTGCACCTGGTAAAAGTTTATAACCTTTATCTTCATCTTGAACATCTTCTGTCTCTTCTCCTGTTTCACCTTTTTTTATTAACTTAAATATAGGCTTGTTTTCTATATTAAGAGTTATAGTCGTTTCATCCGCTGATGTTGAAGTAACAATGCTTGCTTCTTCTTGTTCTTCTTCATAATCAATAATATCTATTTTTAATGCATTTTCATTTTGTGCTGCACTATCATCAACTGCTACTGTACCATCTTGAGGCTCTGCTTTTGTTTCATCTATATTATCTTTTGTTCCTACTTTGAATTTAATTTCTTCTGGACTTGTAATATATCCTTCTGTTGCAAGAACTTCTTTAAGTATATACTCTCCTTTTACATTTTTATTTTTAACGAATTGGTATAATCCATCAAATTCAATTTCTCCACTTTCATTTGTTGTTCCATACCATACATCACCTGTATCTACACTTGTTAACTTAAATTGTGTTCCTTTTAAAGGCTTTTTATCATTTTCTTCTTTTCCATTACTCTTTTTAACTATTTTTAATTTGTATGTTGGTATTTTTTCATCTGTTATATTAAATGTTACTAGGCCTTTTTCATTTCCATTTTCTTCAGCGCTTTCTGGTTCTTCTACTTTTACTTTTAATTTTCCATTATCTAAATCAATCTCTGTTTCTGCTGTAGTATCTTTATCAGATGTAGTTGTTTCTGATTCAGAAGAATTTTCTTTCTCAAGTACAGTTTTTGTTGTTACTTGTAAATGTCCTTCATTATCTCTTTTTACAGTAAATTGTATTTTCTTTTCATTTATATAATATCCTGTAGCTTTTACTTCTTGAAGAGTATATTCTACTCCTGGTACTAAATTTGGTATTGAAATTTCACCATTTTCATCTGTTGTAAATATTCTTCCTTTATCATCTCCATATGATCCACCGATTAATCTAAATCTTACATCTTTTAATTTTTGCTCTTCTGCTCCTTCTACTTCTGTATCTTTTTTCACTACTTTAATATCAAATTTTGATTCATCTTCAGCATTTATAGTCAATACATTTTTTCCATTTTCGTTTTGAACAGATGCAAATGCATCATTTTCTAAATTTTGATTTATACTATCTGCTGATATTCCAAACATATTTGCAATATTATTTTCATCCTGACTTACGGGCTCAGTATTTGCTAATATTTCAACTTTTACGCCATCAGAATCTTCTTCATCAGTTGCAACTAATTTAAACTTAATTTCTTTTTCATTTAATATATAACTATTTGGTGCTTTTATTTCTTTTAATATATATGTTTTATCTAAATATAAGTCTTTTATTTCTGCTATTCCTTCTTCATCTGTTATAGCTGTTTTTGTTTCTTGAGTTTCTGCATCTGTTACTTTATATGTAGCACTTTCTACTTTAATATCTTTATGTGCTACTTTTGTTTTTTGCACTTTAAGGTTGTATTTTTTAGCAATCATTATTCCAAGTCTATTTACTTCTGTTTGTGTATAAACTCTTCCATCTTGTGTATCTAATGCAAAATAAATTGCGTGAGTACTATAACTTATATCATTGTATTTTGTTTCTGCTGGTATCTCTATATTATAAGAAAATTTAATTAATTCCTTTTTTTGTAATGTATGTCCTGATAAATCTATTGCATAGCATTTTACATCTTCCCATTTAAATTTACCATCTTCTGTATCATCCTGTTCATCAGTTCCATCGTCAATTATTTCACTTGTTGTTTTCCAGTTATTATCAGGATCTGCAAAATCTTTTGTTACTTTATCTTTATTTGAATAATATACTTTAATATTTTCACTTTTTAAGCTTTCTGGAATTTGAATTCCATCTTTTTTCATATTTACAGAAAATGTTGAACCTAAATTTTTATTATTTTGTAGTTGATAGCTGTTATCTTTAAAAGGTATTTTTCCAACAATAACTACATTACTAATTGTTTCAGAATAATTATTTGTTAAATAAATGTTAACTGTAGCATCTCTTGATCCATTAGATTTGTCAAGTATTGCAACTTGAGGAGATACTATTTCTCCATTACTTGTTTTTATAGGATTGTCATCATCTTCTTGAACTTGATTATCATCTTCTACACTCTCATTATCATCACTAAAGTTACTTAAAGTTTGAGATGTAAGAAGTGATGAAGGTGCTATTAGTTGAATAGAAGCCGTTTTCTTTAATATATATTCGTCAGTATTTTTATTTTTATCAATATCTAATGTATCTTTTTCTCTTGATGTTTCTCTATAGTTATGGCAATTAGGATTTATTGCATGCAAAGTAACACTCTTATTAGTAGTTGCTTTTCTTGGATCTGCAGTTACTAAAGAATGAATTTTAATTGTATATGTTGTTTCTTTTTCATTACTTGTATAAATCTTTATATATTGCTTACCATTTTCTTCATAAGTTTCTGATGATGTTATAGTAACAGCATTATCTGTAGAAGTTACATTTTCTAATTCTACTTTTAGTATTTCTTCAGGCATCTCAATTACAAAGAAACCATCTTTCCATTTAGCTTCATTATATCTTGTTGTTTCTGTTGTTATTGTCATATCTAGTTCTTTTGTTTCTTGGTTTGTCATAGCTGTTGGGCTAATAGAAAAACTTGCAATTGAAACTGGTGCTTCATAATTTGCATAGTCTTGATCTTTTCTAAGTTCTATACCAGAATCATCCGTATCTTTTGCATTTTGTTCTTCTTGCTCTTTTTCCTGCTTTATTTTTTCATCTATTTTTTGTTCTGTAGCTGTATCACTTAATAATCCACCTGTTAGATAACTATAAATATAGTTAAGTTTTTCAAATTCTGAATATTCCATTTTTGTTAGTTCATTATCATCTATCTCTTTAATTTGATAAACATATAAGTATGAATTTTCATTAGCTTTACTTGTAACTACTTTTATACTGTTTACATTACTTTCAAAGTAATATGGATTTGTGCTAGTACAAGTACTCCAATCTGATTTTTTAAATTCTTTTAATAAATCTCCATTTTCTGCATTATATACTTTTATCCAACCGTCATCTGCTAATAAACCACTTACATTAGAAAAATAAATACCTTTCGTCTTTATGTATGCTTTCATACTTTTTTCTTCTAATTTATCAGCTAATTTAAATTGGTCTTCTTTTGTTTCTGTTAAATAAATTCCATTTTGATTTTTATAAATATTTCCTGTATAGGCTCTCCATTGAACAACATACTCATCCTTTTCTTCCTCTGATAAGCCTATATTGTTATATATTTTTAAAGGTAATTCTTTTGAAACAATATATCTGTATGAACGAGTATCTGGGTTATAAGTATATTTTCCTACATTTACATCAAATGTAGCAGAATATTTTGTTCCTGTTGAAGGTTTAGCCCAGGTATGAGTTACAGCTCTACTTGCATGTGATTCATATGGATTCTCACCTTCAAACTGTTCAGATGTATTATTATATCCATAATAATATCCTGTTGTTGGGAAAGTAAGACTAATCGTATCTCCACCTATGTTTTCATATGCTTCTAATGGATATTTTACATCAATATTATATGTATTATCTGTTGATACAGTTTTTGTAAGTACTCCTGAATCATTTTCTGTAGCTTTTCTTTGTATCGTTAGTTTATGATTTGTATTATCATAACTTTGTTCAACATTTTGTGATGTACAAGTAGCACTTGTAGCTTCTACTCCATTAAAATCTGGTATATCTATTTCTACTTTTGATTCTTTTATAAGTAATTCTTTTGCAATTTCTCTATATCTTACATCAAAATTAAGTACTACAGAGTCATCTTTTAGTATTGTATCAATATCATGTCTTGTTGTTATTGTATATGGTTCTGTTACTGTTTTTCCATACCAGTCAACTGTTAGCTTTATTGTTTTACTAATACTTTTTTCTTCCTGACCATCACTACTATCTGTTGGTTTCCATTTTCCTGTTAATGTAATAGTATTATCAGTTACACTATAATTTTTTGTATTATTTCCTATATCTGCAACAATAGTTCCACTAAATAACTTTTGTGTTCCGTGTTGTATAGTATTTAATTCTATTGCAGTAGTATTAGATTCTATATAATCTTTTTTAATTACATCATCTTTTACTAGCAAAGTTTGAAGATCAAAGTTTTTACCATTTATCTCTATCTTGCCATCTTCTAGACTTCCATTTTGAGTAACATTTATATCAAAATATAATGTTGCCTTTTTATTTATTTGATTACAAGTTCCAAGATATTTTTCTGCATCTCCATCATTATTCAAATCTCTTGTAAAGAATGCACTAAATTTTACATTTTCGCAATTCTCTACACTACAATCATCACTATCCTTAATTTCTTCATATGTCATTGCTCTTCTTGTTTCATTGTCAAGATTTGATAATGTTTTTTCACTTATTTTATTAGTTTTAATTAG
The DNA here is from genome assembly GCA_947589065.1 of uncultured Clostridia bacterium. Classification (GTDB taxonomy): domain Bacteria; phylum Bacillota; class Clostridia; order TANB77; family CAG-508; genus UMGS1994. The sequence continues at coordinate 6,321 of CANPZM010000019.1, read as the reverse complement.
TAATGATACTACTATGCTTACTATTAATGTTAAAACTAATCCAATAATAAAAATTTTCTTCTTCATCTTTGCTACCTCTCTTTTTTATATTTCTTGTATTTCTTTTATCTGTATATAACCTTGTCGTATGTATCCATATATAAAAACAAATTTAAGTTTACTTCTTGCTATTTTATCTGCTATTTCGTCATATCCTCTAAAAATTACTTCTTGTTTATCTATCAATTTAACTTTTATTTCAATCATTGATTTATATCTTAAGTTTTTTCCATAAATGAACTTAAATTTATCAATATCTATAACTTCTCCTAAAAAAAATCCATAATTCATTTTTTTATTTTTGTTATATTTCCCCACAATAAAATAATTTTTTTGTTAGTCTTTGAACATTAGCCATTTGTATATATCCTATATGTCCTGTAATATATTTATAAGCTTCAATTGTTGAGATTTCTCCATTTTTAATTTGTTTCTCAAGTTTTTTTATTTTTAATTTTAAATTTCTTTTTCCTCTATCTCGAATTTTTAATCTTTTTTCGTTTATTTTATATCCACAAAAGTTCACTCCCTGCTTGTCTTTAATGATTTGTGTCTTTGAATTTAATGTCAGATGTAAATTTTCTTTTAAAAATCTTTTTATATCATTTAATATCAATATTGCTTCTTCTTTAGTTTTTATTAATATTATTGAGTCATCCATATATCTAAAATAATATTTACATTTTAGCTTGTGTTTAATATATTGATCTACTTCATTTAGATATATATTTGCAAAAGTCTGACTTGTATAATTCTCAATTGGAAGTCCTTTATCTCCTTCTGTTGAATAAATTATTTTTCTTATTAAATTTAATAATTTTCTATCTTGTATTTTTCTTTTTAGAATATCCATCAAAATATTTCTATCTACACTTTGAAAAGATTTTGGAGTTTTTCTACGATATCAATAAATTTCATATTTTCTCCCTTCTAATGGAAATACAGTTTTCATTTTTATCTTTTTTCCATATTGTTCTCTTACTGGAAATGCTGTTTCTATTTTTATATTTTTTTCTAATGTTGCTCTATTTGAATAGTAACTAGAATCCTCAATAACAATTCTTTCTATATTATTAGACTTGCTAAATATTTCTTCTATTTCTCTATGAATATCATCTGTTTCAATTTCTAGATTTTCACCTATATAATGTTCTGGACCATATTTTCTAATAAATAATTTGTATTTCTCCATTTTTTCCTCTCTTTTTTATTAAAAAATTATGTCTTAGATTATGTACGTTCCGAATATACTTACTAGCACATAATCTAATGATACATTTTTACCTATATTAGGAAGGAATAATTTTCTTTAATATCTAATACTTTACTGTATGTATTCCGTGAAATACATAATCTGAAATAATATTAGAGTACGCACGACACCCGTAGTTGTTGTTACTGTTGTTCGGATTGTTGTTGTTACGGTTTGACGCCGGGTTTGATGAACCATTGTTGTTGTAGTTGCCCCCACGGAGCCTACGGTTGTTGGAGCCGTTGCCCTTTAAATTATCCCCAATTTATATAATTTTTTTATATAAATTCTAATAAGTACCCTAAAACTACTATGAGTCTGCTCTAGTGTATCGCCACCAGGGCTCAGTGTATCAGGACGCATAATAAAAATTTCATTTTTCTTATGCTTATTAAATAGGAATTTCTTCGAAATTCTCTATTTAATGTAAAAGTACGCACGACACCCGTAGTAGGTGCTACTGTAGTACGGATAGTAGTCGTTACGGTAAGACGCCGGGTAAGATGAACCATAGTAGTTGTAGATGCCCCCACGGTGCCTACGGCCGTAGGAGCCGTAGCCCTCTAATGTCCAGTCATATACATTTCCTGCCAAGTCGTAAATATTATTTGCTTTTGTGTAATCTGTACTTCCCGTTGGAATTCTTGTTGAACTACCCAAATTTTTAGTTGACTCGCTACTAGCACTACTGCTACTCTTATATTGAAAAGTTGCATCTTTGTAATTACCCCAGCTTGTAGAATCTTTCATATCTTTTGCTCCTTTTCCCCCAGATTCTACTATCCACTGCAAAGTTTCATCCCAAAGGCATCCCCAAATCATACTTGATTGTATATCAGTATTTTTACACATATGTCTTGTTTTTCTATACATAGCATACCAGGTTTGACTACCTATATCTGTATTCATTGCTTTTACTACCGGCTTACTTTTTGATAAATCACCCGTTTCATATCTTCCTATATAAAACCCACCATATTTTTCTATTGATTTTATTGTTGCTTCAAATTGTTCTTGTAATTCTTTCAAAAAGATTTCTCTCGTCATCCCTTGTAAATCATACCTAGCAAAATATCTTTCATTATCATAACTTGTTAATATTCCTGGTTCGTAATTACTATTTGAATAATTTGTTCTTCCTGTTTCATTAAAACTATATAGCTTTGCTTTCATTTTTCCTGATGTCACGTCATATAGTCTAGTTGGCTCATTTACTGGTACCCATACCCATTGATTTTTTTCTTTTCTCGCCGTATCTACATTACTATCAGTTATATCTTCATCACTCTCATATATTACTAGCCCAGTTTTTACTGCATTTTCTCCTTTAGCCTGTGATACCTTATATCCCTTTGGTACTGGTACATATACATACTCTGGTTCTTCTGTAACTTCTCCTTCTTCTGGTGATGCTTCATCTGCTTGCATTTCTTCTAAACCTTCTTGTGAACTTTCATTACTTACTTCAGGTTTATAACGTACTTTCACTCTATCTACTTTGTTTAAGTCCCACTTTGAAGTATCTGTTGTTATTCCATCTTCATTTTCTGTTTGATCTGTTTGAGGTGTTGTATCTTGATTTTGTACTTCATCTTGTCTTTGAATACTACTTATAAAACTTTTCTTTAGTCCTATCACTTTTTCATCTTTAGAAAATAGTAATACACATATTGCAGTTACCATTACTATAAGAACTACTCCTACTAATAAAAATGCTACTTTCTTCTTCTGTTTCATTTTCAATCTCCTCTCATTTTGCTATATATTTTTAAACAAAAAAAAGACAGACTATACTTTATTTAGCATAGTTCTGCCTTTTTATTTAACAATATTTTTAGAGATGACTTTGCCATCTCATTGCTAAAGAATATTCCTATTACTGTTGCAAGTATAGCTACTAGAGCAATAATTGCTATAAATATATTTTTTATAACCAAATATACGTGTGTGTGTGTGTGTGTGTGTACTCTTGCAATGGTTTTCGCACTTTTTCATTTTTTTCTCTTTAATTTTTTCCTTTATTTTTGATAACATTTTACTTATCCCTTATTTTTTTATTATTTATTCTTTATTTTAATTATTTATATATAAGTAACAATATAATAATAAGTAGAACCTTCATGTTTATAAGTCAAAAAAAGAGATAGACTACTACGGCTCTATGCCGTTGCAGTCTATCTTTTTTAGATAATTATTATTTAATTGTCTTTTATTTTACATTTTTTTAATTTTATTAGGGGATTTTATTATTGACTTCAATTACTATATTTCATGTCTTCCTTCTAATGCTTTCATTAATGTAATTTCGTCTGTATATTCTAGATCTCCTCCTACTGGTATTCCATGTGCTATTCTTGTTACTTTTATATTAAATGCTTTTATTAATTTTGATAAATATATTGATGTTGCTTCACCTTCAACTCTTGGGTTTGTTGCAATTATAACTTCTTTTATTTCATTTTCTTTTATTCTATTTAGAAGTTCTTTTATTTTTATGTCTTCTGGTCCAATTCCATTCATTGGTGAAATTGTTCCATGTAGTACGTGATATACTCCTTTATATTCATGTGTTCTTTCCATTGCCATTATATCTCTTACATCTTCTACTACACATATTGTACTTTGGTCTCTTTTAGGACTTGTACATATTGGGCATGGATCTGTGTCTGATATATTAAAACATTTTGAACAGTATTTTAATTTTTGCTTTGCATCTTGTATTGATTTTGTAAATTCTTCTATTTCTTCATTGCTCATGTCTAACATATGGTATGCTAATCTTATTGCTGTTTTATGCCCTATACTTGGTAACTTTTCAAAATTCTCTATTAATTTTTCAATTGATGGTGAGTATGTTAACATTTTTTTCCCCTCTACTTTTACATTAATCCAGGAATATTAAATTTTCCCATGCTTTCATTTGCGGTATTATCTGCTTTTTGCATTGCTCCATTTATGCATGTTAATATTAAATCTTGTAATGTTTCTACATCTTCTGGGTCTACTACTTCTTTATTTATTTTTATTTCTTTTAATATTTTATCTCCTGTAATTTTTACAGATACGACTCCTCCACCTACTGAATTTTCAAATTCTCTAATTGATAGTTCTTCTTGTGTTTTTTCCATGTCTTCTTGCATTTTTTTTGCTTCTTTCATTAATTTGTTTATGTTCATTCCTCCTGGAAATCCTCCCATTCCTCCTGGGTATCCTCCTCTTTTTGACATTTTCTTTTCCTCCTTTTATTCTTCTATAATATTTATTGGTATGTCAAAATCTTTTTGACTTTGTTTTTGTATAACATTTTTTACTTCTTCGATTTTTATTTGCATATCTTTTCCTGTTTCTTCTAAAATTGCTTGCATTATTGCTTGCCTGTTTTCTGGTTGTTCTACTACTGTTTTTCCAAATGATGTTAATCCTACAATTCCTATTTGTAAGTCATTTAGTTCTACTGCTTTTGTATTCATCAAATTTGTAAATAATGTTAATTTTCCTTTTTTTCTAAGATTTGCTATTACTTTTGTCCAATATTCTGTGCTTGTTATGTTTGAAATATTTTCTTTTTTAGTTTCTTGCTTTTTTTCAGTTTGTTCTTTTGCCTTTGGTTGTTCAGTTTTATTTTCTTTTACTCTGTTTTGTGGTTTAATATCTATATTTCCTGAGTTTATTTTTTCTTCTAGTTTTCTAAGTCTCTGTTCAAAATCTCCTTCTATTTTTGGCTTTGTTGTTAGTTTTATTATTCCTGCTTGAAACATTATATTTTTTTGTGTTGACCACTTTATGTCATTTTCCATTTTTGATAATTCGTTTATTAGATAAAATAATTCTTCTTTTTCGGCTTTTTCGCTTAATTCCTTTATTTTATCAATTTCTTCTTTATTGTATAATTCTAATTTTCCTTTAGATTTGTATATTAATATGTCTTTTATATATTTAATAATTTCCCATAGAAAATTATATAAATCTTTGCCTTCATCTATTATTTCTTGTGCTGTTTCTAGTGCTTCTTCTGAATTTTTTTCAATTAAATTATTTGTTATTTTATATATGTATTCAAACTTTGGAATTCCTACTAAATCTTTGATTTTTTCATCTGTTATCTTTGTGTCTCCATCTTGTATACATCTTTCTAAAATGCTGATTCCATCTCTCATTGCCCCCTCTGCTAGAATTGCGATTGTATTTAAAGCTTCTTCTTCAATATCTACACCTATTTCATCTGTTATTATTTTTAGCCTTTTCTTTATGTCTTCATTTGATATTTTCTTGAAATCAAATCTTTGGCATCTTGATAATATTGTAGCTGGTAATTTTTGTGGCTCTGTTGTTGCTAAGATGAATTTAACATGTTCTGGTGGCTCTTCTAGTGTTTTTAGTAAAGCATTGAAAGCCCCTGTTGACAGCATATGAACCTCATCTATTATATATACTCTGTATTTTGCTTTTGTTGGTAAAAAATTTACTTCTTCTCTAATTTGTCTTATATCTTCTACACTGTTGTTTGATGCCGCATCCATTTCTACTATATCTGTTAATGAACCGTTTAATATTTCTTTACATATTTCACATTCGTTACATGGTTCTCCATCTTTTGGATTCAAGCAATTTATTGCTCTTGCTAACACTTTTGCTGCTGATGTTTTTCCTGTTCCTCTTCCTCCATTGAATAGATATGCATGTCCTACTCTTTGTGCTTTTATTTGGTTTTTTAATGTTCTTGTTATATGTTCTTGTCCTACAAATTCATTGAATGTTAAAGGTCTAAATTTTCTATACAAGGCTGTATATGACAATTTCGTTACCTCCGATTTTAAAAAAATTGGTATAAGTGGATGGCTTCTCAGTGGAAAGCATGTTAATTCGCATAAATGCACTATTTATCGCTGCTTTCTTCCGAATCTGACGAGGTTCATAGCTTTTTATCGAAACATACTCTCCACTCAAAAGCTATCACTTATACCAATTTTGATTATATAATGATATTTGAGTTTTAGCAAGTATTTTTATTCACTTCTTTTAAAAATTAC
>CANPZM010000018.1 GCA_947589065.1 uncultured Clostridia bacterium | reverse complement strand
TTTTATGATATAAATGAAATGAAAAAAATATTATTAAAGTAACTTGTCAACATCTTTGTCAACAAACTTAAAAAATACAACAATAAAACTATATAAATAGCGAGTAATGAGAAATCTTACTTCTGGCTACCCGCTCCAAATGTGCGATGTATTTACATTGCAATGAATGATGAATAGTGAATAATGAAGGATGAACAATCTCTAATGTATAGGGAAACTCATTTGGAATTATTCACTATTTATTATTAATTATTCATTAATTTTCTATTTTAATTTTTATCTTTAACGGTTTAAAATTATTTTTATAAGGTTATCAATATTTTATTGAAAAATTTTTAATTTATGTTATACTGAATTCAATGCGTATCGTATGACAAATTTAAGCAGATAACAAATAATCTTATTATTAAATTGGGGGATTAAGATATGAAAAATGATGAAAATCCAAAGGTTGAAAATGAAAATCCAGCAAGTTCTATGCCAGAAAATAAAAATAAGCATAAAAAGATATGGATAGCAATAGGTATTGTATTTATAATACTTATTATTGGTATTATAGTATTTGCAAAACTAAATGGGGATAATTGTACAAATAATACATTACTAAAGCCTACTTCTAGTGGGACAAGTTCTGAACCTTCTGGTGAAGTTGTAGATGAAAAACCTATTATTTACTTGTATCCAGAACACGAACTTGAAATTTCATTAAAACTAGGTAAACCAGAGAATATAACATGTTCTTATCCAAAATATCAAAATAGTTGGAATGTACTAGCAAAGCCTAATGGAGATTTGAAAGATTTAACTACTAATAAGCAATTATATTCATTATATTATGAAAGTAAAAATGAAGAAGATTTTAAAATAGAGGATGACGGATTTGTTGTAAAAGGTGAAGATTCAGCTGAATTTTTAGAAGAAAAATTAAGTATATTAGGATTAACAGAAAGAGAAAGTGAAGAATTTATAGTATATTGGCTACCTAGATTAGAATCAAGCAAATACAATTATATAAGATTTGCAACTTTGGAAGAAATAAATAAAAATATGCCTTTAGAAATAAACCCAAATCCAGATACAATTATAAGAGTATTGATGACATTTAAAGGTTTAGAAAAACCAATCGATGTTAAAGAACAGCAATTACAAACACCAGATAGAACAGGTTTTGTGGCTGTTGAATGGGGTGGAACAGAAATAAAATAAGAAACTTAAAATAAGAATAAAATATATTGAAAAAGAAAGTGTTTATTTTGATGAATCACTTTCTTTTTATAATTTATGTTTAGTGTATGTACGTTTTAGTTTTAAGCGAAGTTTGTCAGCTATAATTACGATAAACTCTGAATTTGTGTAAATAAATAATATATTTTTAGTATCATTAATAAAAAGCTTACATTGCATAGAAAAATTGTTATACAATTTTTCGCGGACGAACAAAGACGAGGAATTTAAAATATCATAAATAGCAAAAATATTAATAATGTCAGCTTTTGTTCTTTTTATCATTTCTTACTCTTTATAAAAGTAATTACATTTAAAATAAAATTTTTATCTTCATCTGAAAGTAAAGAAAGGCTATTGATAATATGTTTATCGACATCGTTATAGTAATTTATAATTCCATTAAATAGACTGTTAGGCTCAATATCTAATACTTTGCAAAGATTTATAATACTAGAGATACTTAAACCGCTAGCTCCTCTTTCTGCCATAGAAATGAACTTCGAAGAAGTATTTAGTTTTTCAGCTAATTGTTCTTGTGTGTAATTTTTATGTTCTCTAGCAATTCTTATATTATTACCGATAATAGAATTTTCGTTCATAGGGAGAATCTCCTTTCCGTTACTGTTGTTGATATTATATAAATTAAAAAAATTTATATACACAAAGTAATTGTTTCTAAAGTAAAGTAACACTTTACAAAGGTAAGTTTTAGTAGTAAAATATTTTCAAAATATTGTATTAAATTAAAAATAAGAAAAATATTAGAAAATGTGGCAAATAGCGAAACTAAATGAAGAATATGAAAAAATAAAAAGAGGTTCTTGAATGACAGGAATATTAGGAAAGACCAAAAATGCATTAAATTATATTGAAAATAGTTTTTATTATAAGAAAATAAAAAATAATAAAAATATTATTATTGTAAGTTTAATACTTGCTATAGTATGTACACTTATATCTTATCCAGGAATTTGGTATTCTGATTCATATAGTAGGGTACAATTTGCTGATAATGTTATTGAATCTTGTAATGCAATTTTTGAAGAGAATAGAAATCCTATTGAATTAACAAGCTGGCTGACTGTAGTTCCATCTTTTTTTATGGGAATGTGCAAAGTTGCAACTGGAAACATTGCTTTATACACGGTTTTACAGTCATTTATGTTTTTTTTAGTAACTTTTTTATTAATAAAAAAAATGAAGACGTTTTTATATAAATTTCAATATGTTTTATTTGCTTTAAGCCCTTTGATTTTTTGCGTTTCAGTTTATTATGAAGCAGGAATTGGATGTGTTACAGGAATTGTAGCTTTATTATTATTACTTGACGATGTAAAAATTGAAAAATATAAATTGGATAGATTTATCGAATTTATTTTATTACTATTATTTTCATTTGTTATATTTGGATATAGAGCAAATGCATTTACAATTATTCCAGTCTTATTAATATATGTTTTCAAATTGAAGATAGAAGCCAAAAGAAAAATTTTTATTACTAGTGCATTAATACTGGGAATTGTATCTTTAAGTATAGTTAATCATATTTTGAATATTAGACTAAAGTCTAGTGGTTCAGCAGGATTTGTATGGGAGATAATAAGAATAATACAAGAAATGGAACCAGAAAAAAAAGAAAAATATGAGGATTATTTAGATGAAATATGTGGGGAAGGTGGAACCAAAATTGAACTTGATGCTACAGATGAAATCTCTGTAAATGGATTTTTAAGTTCAGAAAATGGAATTACTACATATAATCTTTCTGAAAAAGGAAATTCTAAAAAAATACTAAAAAAATATATAAATATAATATTAAATGAACCAAAATTATATTTTAAAGTAAAATTAGATTTTACTCAAAAAACACTAGGAATTTGCGAACCAATAGCTTATAAAGAATTTAATTATGATCGTTTTCATATGATGAAAAATTATAATTTTAGTGATAGTAGTAGGAGACAAGAATTTGTAAATGTTTATGAAAAAGTTAATAATATTTTTGGATTTTTTATTAGGCGACCATGGTTAGTATTTTTATTATCAACTTTATTAGTAACAATTAAATGGAGACAAAAAGATGAAAAAACAAGATTTTATATATTACTTTTAATGGTGTCTATATTTTATTATGGGGCATTTATTATTAATACTCAATCTTTTGAAGTTAGGTATTTTTATCCATCATTGTATTTGTGTATGATATTAGACGTAGCGATAGCAATGGATTTTATTAGGGATATATTTATAAAAAGACATATAAGTAAGTTTTCTAAAAAAATAACAATTTAAAAAATTATATTATTAGTAAGTAATTAGAAATTTTACCTTTAGTATATGTTCTAAAATAGAAATCCTGTATTTAATGTTTATCAATCAATACAGGATTTTAAAGTATAATTTTAATGTAATTTATCTTATTTATTTAAAATGCTAAGACAATTTTGATATTATATATTTTATGTCTTCGATGGATTTATTAATATTAAAGCTTCCATTACCAACAGGATAAAAAACAGAATAACATTTATATTTTTTACCATTAATATTTTTTTCAAATTGCTTTTTTCTTACTTTTGAAACAGATATATTTTCATTTAAGACAATGGAACTTACTTGATTACCAAAAAGAATTATTACTTTGGGATTTATAATTTCTATTTCTTGTTCAAGAAGGTGTAGGTATTTTTCTAAAACACTGTCAGGTAATGCTCTTGCATCTATTTGTGTACATTTGCCTAGGTTTGTAATAAAATATTTATGCTTTATTACATTATTATAAACTTCTTGAGCGAATTCTTCAGTCCATTCGGGACCTTTAATTTTTCTTATTTTATTGTAAATATCTTCATCTAATAAGTTTAAACTGTAAAATAGATTCCAAATATTTTTAGTGCCGATCCAAGGTGATTTTAATCCTTTCCAATTTTTTGATGATGCGATATTTCTTCCTGTTGGATTCATAAATACAAAGCAGATTTTAGGATTTTCAATACATCCACCATTATAAATAGAATCTAATTCTTTTGCTCCGTATTTTTGTTGGAGTCTATCATATTCTTTTGTTAAATTTGCTAAAGCTTTATTATTCATTTTATTATTTTATTAAAATCCTTTCCTTACTTGATTCAATAGTATTAAAAGTAATTATTCTATGAATATTGATAATTATATCATTTTAATTAGGCTAATTACAAATTTTATTACTAAAAAAGGCAGAGGAAATTTTTCCTTTGCCTTTTAGTGAGTTTTTTTGTTTTAAATTTTAGAAATCATTAGGTTTGTAGAAGAATACCTTCTAAGACCTTTATAAAAAATGATAAAGGTAAATAGTGTAATAATAATTGTTGATATTATTACTATAAGTGTTAGCTTTAAATTAAAAGTTGTTATAATCCATACTGGAAAATATGTTGTAAGTCCAAGAGGAATAATTGTAAGAAGTAATATTCTGGCTAATCCTTTAAATATTCCATCTGGATATGTTGCAAAATTTGTCATTAAGCTATTTCCAGTATCTGCAATCATATCTGATTTACCAAACCAGAAACTTAAACTACCAAGCAATACAGCAATGTCTGTTATAACTATTGCACCTGTAATTGAAAAAAGTGTAAATAATAAAAATCTAGTTAATGTTAATCCACTTATTGCAAGTACAATATATCCATACAAAATATCTCCTAGAGCAGACACTTCTATATCTGATGTAATAGCAGAAATTAATACATTTTTTGGTTGTACTAAAAAACTATCAAGCTTGCCATTTGTTATTATGTCTGAAAGCGAATATGATTTTTTGAATATAAAGTGTGAGAAACCATATGTTGATGCGGCAATTGCCCAAAGTAGCAATACTTGATTAAATGAATAACCGCCAACATTATCTTTTAGTGAATAAATAACAATCCATTGAATTATGAAGCTGGCATTGTTAAGTATCATAAATGAAACGTTCATAATAAAACTTGTTTTATTTATCATTTCTCTCATTAAACCATATTTAATTGTTTTAACTGTTACGTTAAATTGATTTTTAACCGCCTGTAACATTTAATTTTCTCACTCCTTTCATATATAATGCATGACACATTAACCAGGCAATACATAAATAGATTATTTGTGATAACAAAATTTCAACTGTGGTTGAATAGCTAAAATCTACAAACAATTTAGCAGGTCCATAACAAGTTACATATATTGGGCTATATTTCATAATTTGTGCAAATATACCTGGAAAGTATTCAATTGGAAATAAAACTCCAAGTACTAATATCATTTTACTGTATAACCAAAATATTGGATTTGAATCTTCAATTATAAATGAAATAAGTCCAATGAAGGTTACAAGTAATGAATTAATTAATACAGCTAAAATGCTAGAGATAATAACAATTACTATAGCTGGTAAAGTTAGTACAGGAAAATCCTTTAGAAAGAATAATCCCATTGCAAAACCAACTATTACTGAAATTAAAGTTTTTATTGTTGTTTCTCCTAAATGACTAGCTATTGAGTACCCAATGTAACTGTAAGGTTTATTCATCATATATGCAATGTTTCCACCTTTTACATCTTCACTTATTTTTCTGCAATATCTTCTACCATCTGTGGCACCCCATATAATTTCTGTTATAATGACATACCAAATCATTTGATTTTTAGAATAACCATTGATTAGTTCATTTGGATTATCATAGATATAATCCCAAAGATTCATAAAGATAAAAATTAGCAAAAGAAAATTAACTAATCTAAATACTATATTTAACATATATTGTAAGTTACTCATAAGTTCACTTTTGTAAATATGAAGGTATTTTTTCATATAGTTACTCCTTTCTATAAATTGCAGAAATAATCTCTTCAAGTGGGATATTTGAAATGTTTATATCAATGATGTTTTCAGGATTAATAAATTTTAAAATAGTAGTTAAATTTGTTTCATTTGTATTAATTTCAAGTCTTGAATTATTTTCCTTTTCTTTTAATACTTTAATACCTTTTACATTATTAAAATTTATTTTACTTTTTAGTTTTACTTCAATGATTTTTTTATCCATGTAATGATATTTTAAGTTACTCATTGAATCATCCATAACAATAGTGCCATCATTGATAATTATGACTCTCTTACAAAGTTTTTCAATATCAGATATATCATGACTTGTAAGAAAGATGGTAGTATGGTATTCTTTGTTCATTTTTTTAATTAATTTTCTAACATTTTCTTTTACTACAGGATCAAGTCCGATAGTTGGTTCATCTAAGAACAAAACTTTTGGCTTATGAATTAATGATGCTACAAATTCACATCTAACTCTTTGTCCTAAACTTAAATTTCTTACAGGTGTATTTATAAATTTTTCAAGATCGAAAAGCTTACTTAGCTCTTCAATGCGCTTTTCTGCTTCTTTTTCTGGAATATCATAAATAGCACTAAAAAATTTAAAGTTATCATATGCTGTTAAATGCATCCAAAGTTGTTCTTTTTGCCCAAATACTGTTCCAATTTCGTAGGCTAATTTTTTTCTAGCTTTTGTTGGATCAATACCAAGAACATCGATGTGTCCACTGTCTGGATAAAGAATTCCTGTAAGCATTTTTATTGTTGTACTTTTTCCGGCACCATTTGGCCCAATAAATGCAACAACTTCACCTTCATCAACTTGAAAAGAAATGTCATTTACTGCTTTAATTACTTTGTAATTTGGTTGAATAATACTTTTTACGCTACCAATGAATCCTTTTTCTTTTTGTTTTACTTTAAATGATTTTGATAAGTTTTTGACACTTATAACTGACATAAGCTTTTCCTCCTTTTCATTTAATTTTTGATTATGATTTCTAATGATAAATAGAACAAAAGCGGACATTATTAATACCTTTACTATTTATGACATTTTAAAGTCCGTGTTTTTGTTCGTCCGCGAAAAATTGCTTTAGCAATTTTTCTGTGGAATGCTTTATATAATAGGAAGTTCAGAGAATTTTCCTATTATATAACAAAAGCGAAGTACTACTTTTGCAAGTAGTGACTCCGCTTTGTATACTAAAACGTGTAGGTTTTTATTAAACCCTGTGTAGCTCTTATTATACACACTCACTTTTATATTTATTTATCATAGAGTTAGTTTACCATAATATTAAAATAAAATCAAGTTTTTTACAAATATTTAGCACGTTAAGAGGAAATTAGTAATGTAAATAAAAATCTCTTACCCATAAAAAAGGTAAGAGATTTTTGCTTAAAAATTGTTTTGCCATTTTACAACATTTATGCTGTTTTGGATTTCTACGACAATTCTGTGAATATGAGTTATTTTAAAAGCTAAATCATTATCCATTTGACCTAGAAAAAAATCTCCTATTTTATCATAGGCATCTAATACATCGCAAATAGCTAATTCAACTTGCAATATGAATGACCTGTAATCTTGATTTTCAACAGTAGCTTGATAGAAAATTCCTTCATAAGTAATTGAGATGCAACCAGATTTCAAACTTTCTAAAATACTGTTATACATGCTACATAAATCATAGGCACGGTCTTGAAAGTTGGTTATCCGTTTATAAAATACATAATCAAGTGCATAAGATATTGTTAAGGCAATAAGTAAAAATGTAATAACATAGATGATAGTAGTCATAATATACCTCCAAATTATTAATAGGCATTTGACAACAGTTTCTTGGAGTATAATTATAGCAAGTTTCCATAATAAAATCAAATCTTTTTGTGAAAAATATAAAAAAAACGTTGAATTATGTAAACAATTATGGTATAATGTAGATGTTGAGTGTGTAGGCACAAAATAAAATAAAGGAGTGAAAAATTATATGTCTAAAAAAAGTAGACATATAACAATTGCCTTATTAGTTTTATCCTTAATTATTATAACAATTAGTGCAATTGTTATTAATGGATTTTTCACTAAAGAAAATAGGAAAAGAGAGATACAAGAACAGGCAAATATATTAAAAGATATGCCTGAAGAAAAAACTTCACAAATTGGAGAAGTAAAAGAGGAAAATACTAAAAAAATAGCTGAAATTTCTGTACCAAAAGAGAATACCGAAAAAGTTAATACTAAAAAAGAAGTAAAAAATGATACTAAAAATGTTACTAAAAAAAATACGACAAATTTGAAAAGTAATACATCTAATGAAAAATCAAATCAAAGTAAAGAAATCTCAAGTAGAAGTGGAAGTGTAAAGACAAATAAAAATACTGTAAATACGACTAAAAAAACAACAGTAACTAAAACTCAAAACACAAAAAAATCAACGAATAAAACAAGTACGAATAATGATGCCAATAATGGATTATCTTCAAAATATAAAGGACATACTACTATTGGTAGAATACAAATACCTAAAACAGGTGTTAATTTATACATTTTAAAAAATCAAACTGTTGAGGGAATGGAAATTGCATCTTGTTTAATATATAATACAGGAGAATTGAATAAAAGTGGTAATAATGTAATAGTTGCTCACAATTATAGAAATGGAAAACTTTTTTCAAATAATAATAAATTAAAAGTTGGAGATAAAATTTATATTACTACTTTAGATGGAAAAAAGGTAACATATACAATTTATAAAAAATTTGTTACAACCCCTGAAGATGTAAGTTTTTATAAAAGAGAAACTAATGGACCTGAAATAACTTTGTCAACATGTAGTAATGATGAAAAGACAAGGATAATAATTTTAGCCAAATAATAAAAGAGATGTTTTCTAAATGCATTTCATTTAATGGAATGCATTTAATTTTTTTACATCATAGGAAAGTTCTCTGAACTTTCCTATAATGTAAAGCATTCCACAGAAAAATTGTTATACAATTTTTCGCGAACGAATAAAGACGCGAACTTTAAAATGCCATAAATAGCGAAAATGTTAATAATGTCCGCTTTTGTTCTTATTTGACTTTAATTTTAATTATTTGTATAATTATTTTTAAAATATAATACAGATGAAAAGGAGAAAATTATGGAGAAGAAAAAGGTAAATGTTTTTTTAATATTATTTATTTTATCAATAATATTAATATTATGTATGGGGTCAGTAGGGTTTGTATACTATAAAAAGGAAGAGGAAAAGGTAGGAGATTTACAAAAACAAATTTCTGAAACAGTTAATACAAGCATAGAAGAAGAACCAATAGATACTGATGAAGAAGGTATTAGTACAGATAATAGTAAATTTGCTAAAGTTAAAGAATACGTAAATGAAATTTGTAATGGAAATATGTATGTTTTACCAGAATTTAATGACATAAATGAAGCTGATAAAACATGGATATATGCTAAGTTATTTCCAGTAAATTATGAAGATAATGTAGCATATGTTAAAAAAGATGAAATTCCAGGAATGTTAAAATATGTTTTTGGAGGATCTTTAAAAGTAGATGTTGATAGTGATTCAAAATTGCTAAAAGATATGGACTATGGATATAATACGCAAAATCAAAGATTTGAATTTAATATTACAGATCATATGATACAATATATAATGATGTATAATATAAATTCTATTGATGAAACAGAATCTGGCTATGAAGTTATTGTTGCAGAATATGGACTAAATGTATACCCAACTGAAGATGATGCAGGAAAAAATATTATTATGGCTTATGATGAAAATAGTGAGAATAAAATGAAAGAAATTACAAGAGTTGATAAAACAACAGAAGATGAAGAATTTGATTATAATAATCCTGATAAATCAGTTACTGATGAAGTTTTAAAAAGAGAAAATGAGTTTAGACACTTTAAATTGACTATTGAAGAAGATGATTATGGTCATCTTGCAGTAAAGAAAGTAGAAAAAATATAAATAAAAGAATAAGCGTTTCATTTGAAACGTTTATTTTTTTGTATAATAGAAAAGTTCTACTTTCCTATTATACAAAAAAACATTCCACAGAAAAATTGTATAACAATTTTTCGCGGACGAACAAAAACGCGGACTTTAAAATGTTATAAATAGTGAAAATGTTGATAATGTCCGTTTTTGTTCTAATTGCACTCATTGTCAGAAATGGGCGAGCTGCATAGAATATAAGTATAGAATAGTATTTTATATTCTATTTAAAGTAAAGAGGTGCTAATAATTGAACAGAGTAAGAAATGTAATAATTGGAACAGTGATAATTGTAATACTAATAATGGTAGTAGGATATTCAGCATTTGCTACTCAATTGACTTTAAATGGAACTGCTGAAATTTCGGGGATATGGGATGTTAGAATAGTTGATGTTCAAGCTCAAAATAGTAGTGAAACTTGTGATGAAGGTGAACCACAATTTACAAATAATAGTGTTATATTTAATGCAAAAATGAAAACTCCAGGAGATACTATAACGTATATAATTACTATTGAAAATAGGGGTAACATTGATGCAATACTGAATAATGTTATTTTTAAGGAAGATGATGTAAATGGTTCGCCGGCAATTAGTTATGAAATAACAGAATTAGCAAATGTTTTGTCTGCTGGTGAAAAGACTAATTTTAGTGTAAAAGTTAAATATGATAAAAATACTACTGAATTGCCAAGTGTAAAAACAAAAACAATAACCGGTATCGTAGAATATGTACAAAAATAAAATTGTATTAATAGGGAGATTTATCTCCCTATTATATGTATATGTGAGTTGAAATTTTAAAATGATAAAGGTGATATAATGAGACACTTTAATGAAAGAAAAATAGCTATAATTTTATTATTATATATATTCTTAATTGTTTTTCTTACTTGCAATAATATCCAAATATATATTAATAGCATAAATGTTTTATTTTGGTTTTCTATGTGTTTTTATTTAATTTACAATAAGAATGTAGGAAAGATATATATTAATAGAAAATATTTGATTTTTATAACAATTATTTTGGCAGTATATATTATATTGTATTTTAGCTTAGGAATTTATTTTGGATTTTTAAAAAGTCCTTATAATCATACTGTAGTTGGATTTTGCAAAAATATTTTAATAGAGATAATACCAATTGTTGGAATAGAAATGTCTAGATATTGGCTTTTAAACAAAAATAAAAGTAACAAATTTTCGGTGATTTTTATTACTATAATTTTTATTTTAATAGAGATTAATTTCAGTAACATAGTGAATGCCAGTAGAAAATCATTATTTATTTTTTTGTGTGAAACTTTAATTCCTATAATTTTTCAAAATGTATTTTTTTCATACTTGGCGTTAAAAAGTTCATATATTTTGCCATTAATCTTTAGAATTTCAAGTAGTTTAGTTTTTATCATTATGCCAATTATTCCAAACTTAGATTGGTTTATTAATGGGACATTTAAAGTATTATCAACTGTAATTATCTATTATTTATTTAAGAATAAATTTATTATTTGTCATTCAAAGAATATACGTTATAAAGATAGGTTAGCTTATATTGTAACAATTGCTATTTGTGTTTTAATAGTATGTTTTATGGTAGGATTATTTATATATGAGCCAATTGTAATTCTTTCAAACAGTATGTTTCCTATATTTGAAAGAGGAGATGTAGTAATTTATAAAAAAATAAATAATGAAGAGTTAAAAGATATTCCAGAGAATTCAATAATCATTTATACTATTGAAAATAAGAATATAGTACATCGTGTTGTTGGCAAAATAAAAAATGAAGGTACAGTTTTGTATAAAACAAAAGGAGATAATAATTATGTGCCAGATAGTGAATTAGTTAAAATAAATCAAATTAAGGGAATCTATCAAATTCACATTAAATATGTTGGTTTTCCATCAGTATGGTTATATGAACATCTTAATAATGATATTTCAGCTGTAAAAACTGAATAAGGAGTTGAAAATGTGAAGAAATTATTAAAAAATAATAAATTTTATATTGTGTCTGCTCTTATATTTGCTACAGGAATTATGTGTATTATTTTAGCTATTTTAGAAAAATATGAAATTAGACCAGTATATGAATATGAAATAAAAAAAGATAGCAATTATGAGATTATTTTAGATGAAAACAATTTATATACAGATAAGATTTTAACATCTGGTTTGTATTATGCATCTAAATCTATAAAATTTATTAACATAGATTTAAAATATGATTTTAAGGCAAATGAAAAAAGAAAAATGCAGTATAAATATAATATTTATACAAATTTAATCGGGTATGCAAAAGATGAAAATAATGTGGATAGGGAAATATGGAATAGAAAATTTGATATAATGCCCCAAAAAGGTAAAAATGAAATAAATGAAAAAGAGTATAAAATAGAAGAAAATGTTATTATAGATTATAATTTTTATAATGATTTGGTAGAGTCTTATGAAAAGAAATATGGAATAGTGATTAATGCAGTTTTGAAATTACGTTTTGATGTATCTTCAAATATTGATATTTCTGAGAAAGAAAATAATATAGAAGAAATAAATAATTATATAGAATTAAATATTCCAATAACAGATACGGTGACTAATGTAAATGAAAGTTATGATAAGGTAACTCAAAAATTATTTTTTTCCAGATACAAAGATGTGAAAAAGATAATTTTATATATTGTGGGATATATTTTTGTTATTTTTTCAATTTTGAATGTGATTTTTAAACACCATAAAAATAAGAAAAATAAAGATGAACAAGAATATATGAAGAATCTTAACCGTATATTAAGACATAATAAGGATTTAATTATTTCAGTCAAAAACGAACCTGATTTGTCGAATTTAAAAATTTTTGAAATTAATATATTAGAAGATTTATTGTATGTTGCAGAATTAAATCAGACAAATATTATTCACTTTGAAAAGGTAAAAAATAAACAGGATGATTTTTATGTTATATTAAATGACTATGTTTATGTTTATAAATGTCAGAGGAACGGAGAAATTGACACATTTTGAATGCGTCAATTTCTCTGTATTTTGACATTTATAAATGCTATTGTAAAGATAATAGTTTAAAATTATTTATTAATATGATAATATAATTAAAAAAGATAAATTCTTTAGTACAAATGAGGGCAATTTATGAATGTACAAGATTTTAAGAAATTAATAGAGGAAAATCCATTATATGACGAGGGCTTAGAAAATATTTTTTTTAGCTTAAGTGAAGACGAAAGATTAGAGATATTGATGGATGTAGATTTTATTAAAAATAAGTTATATTTAGAAGATTTTGAAATTACAGAGTTGATCAAAACATTGTCAAGTGATGAAGCAAAAGATAAATTAATTGATACATATCACTTAGAAAAAGATTATAAGATTGATATATTAAAAACTTGTAGTAATGAACATAAAATGGATATATTACTTAAGGAAAAAGACTTTAAAAATCTGGATATTATTAATTTACTACAAACGTTAGATGTAAAGACTTTAAGTGATTTTTTAAAGGAACATAAAAAATTTCTTATTGAAAGAGGAATCCATCCTTATGCAATTACTAGAGATATGGATGCTGAACAACAAAAAGAATTTATACTAAATTTAGAAAATATAGATTTAACATTGGCAGAAAAAAAAGAGATAATGGTAACACTGAATGAAGAAGTTACACAAGGCATAGATGAAGCAGAATTACCAGATGAATATAGGATAGCTCTTAGTCTACCAACTAATGCTACAGGAAGTATAGAGATAGATTTAGAAAGAAATTTGGAAGATTATCGTGGATTAGATAATTTAATTATAGTAAATCCAGAAAAATTTACAGAAGAACAGAGAGAAAAATTTCTAAAGCTTTGTGACATCTGTCCAAATTTGAGAATATTTAATGAAGTATGTAATAGGAATCGAGGATATTTTTCTAGTGCTAAAGAATATAAAGAAGCAGAAGAATGGATAGATTCTTTAATTAGTAGTCTAAATCCAGAATATTCAGATGCACAGAAGATTGCAGTAATAGATAATGCAATAGGTAGAAAGCTTAGTTATAGTCCAAATTTTGATACAGAAACTTTTAATGAACTCAATAGCAGAGCATTATGGAGGGTAATTAGTTCTGGATATGGTGTTTGTAATGGAATAGCGACGATAGAAAATTATATATTTTCTAGAATTGGTATAGATAGTGAAGTTATAAGTAGTGATGGTCATGCATTTTTAAAAATAAAAAATTTAGAACTTCCACTTGCAAATGGTGAAACAGTAAAAGGAAATACTATACTAGATCCAACATGGAATTTATCAGCACATAGAGTTGGTGCGAAACCAAACAATTTTTGTATAAGTTATGAGCAAGCTAGAGAAAATGATATTGACAGAGAAGGAAAAGATCAAAAATGCCATAAAAATGATGAACAATTGAAAGATGCAAATCTAAGTTTAGATGATGAAAGCTTAAGAAAATTATTTTCAAGTGTCGGATTAGCTGATAGAGATGGGCAATTCCAAGTAAAAGAATTAATGGAAAATTCAGAACTTATAGATAAATTTTATGCTAATCAACCAGAGGAGAATATTAATAGACAGCTTTTATTACTTCGACATTTTTGTCCAGATTTTGCAACTTCTCAAATGGAAAGTATGCAAATATTAAGTCAGCTATTATTAAAGCAAAAAAATATGCAGTTTAATAAATGTGTTGTAAATAGAGTTTATGATAAAAGTGATGAAGAAAAAAAAGTGGTTTTATATGTTTATGTTGATTCAGAAGAATTAGGAAAGAGATTTTATGTTGCAGATAAGGAAAAAAATAAATTTGTTGAATTACCACAAGAAGAATTTACAAGACAATTTGAATGTTATGACCAAGATTTGAAAAAAATGAATGGCGTAAGGCCATGGGAAACACGAGAACAAGAAAAAGAAAGTGAGGACTTATCAAAAAGCTCAGGTAAAATAGTAGCAAATGGAGGTCAAGAGAGATGAATTTTATAAGAAAAATATTTTTGAATATAAAAAATTTTTTTACCAAACATAATAAAGTTAAAAGTCTAGAGGAGCATAAAATTGAAACTAAAGAAAGTACTAAGAATTCTTTTAATGAATCTTTAAAAGTTGATTTAACGAAAAAAATGAATAATAAGAATATTGAAACATTAATTTGTAAAGGAAATGGATTAGGGATACAAAAAAATATAACTTATTAATATTAATAGGATGGAGAATTTGACACATTCAAAATGTGTCAAATTCTCCGTCCCCGGTGATATGAAAGTTTAAGGAGAAATGAACATGAACAATAGAGAAATTGCAGTAGTTGTAAATAATGCTAATAAGGGTGTTAGTGCAATAGAAACAATAGATGCTATCAAAAATGCAGGATTTAAAAATGTATTTATACAATGGTATAACAGCAATTGGAATCCTACTCAAGAAGAACAATTAAAGTATATAAGAGAAAAGGGATTAAATGTTATTTTTGCCCATTTAGGTTATAAAAGAATAAATGATTTATGGATTGAAAACGAAGATGGAGACATTTTAGTTGATACATATAAAAATGATATTAGAACTTGCAAAGATAATGATATACCAATGGTTATTATGCACTTGACAAGTAAAAATTCAGCTCAAAGATGTAATAAAATTGGATTAGAAAGAGTACGAAGAATTGTTGATTATGCAAATTCTTTAAATATAAAAGTGGCTTTTGAAAATACAAAAATTAAGGGATATTTAGATTATGTGATTGAAAATATTTCTAATGATAATGTTGGGATATGTTTTGATTCAGGTCATTATCATGCTTTTTTTGATGATGAGCTAGACTTTGATAAGTTTAAAAATAGAATATTTGCGGTTCATTTACATGATAATGACAAAAGTGGTGATTTGCATTTAATTCCTTTTGATGGCACATTAAATTGGAAAAAGGTTATAAAAAATCTAAAAGAGAGTAATTATAATGGACCTATAACCTTGGAACTTTGTTACAGATATGAATATTTAAAAATGGGAATTGAAAACTTTTATAAAAAGGGTTATGAAGTAGGTAAGAAATTAAAAGAAATGTTTGAAAATGAATAATCTCAGAGGAACGGAGAATTTGACATTAAAAAGAACAAATTATTAAAAAAAAACTTACGAACTTTATTTAGTTCGTAAGTTTTTTGGAGCAGGTAGCGGGAATCGAACCCGCATAGCCAGCTTGGAAGGCTGGAATTCTACCATTGAACTACACCTGCATGCCCCTGACAATTATAAATTATAAATGATGATGTGATTTTTGTCAATAGAAAAATAAAAAATTATGAAAATTTTAAAATTCTTTACTTTTAGTGCAATGTGAGTTAGAATATAAACAGTTTAAAATAGCTATTTTTAAAGAATATTTATATGCTATTTATAAATTCTGTTTACTATTTGGGGGGGAATTATTAGTAAATATGCAAATGGAAAAATATTTATCTAATTCAGAAAATGAGACTAAAAAGATTGCAAAAAAATTTGCAAGTAAGCTAAAAATCGGAGATGTTGTTGTATTAACAGGTGATTTAGGCTCTGGTAAAACGAAATTTACAGAAGGTATATTAGAATATTTTGACTTACAAGATGAAATTTCAAGTCCAACTTTTACAATTGTAAACGAATATACAAAAAATGATGTTAATGTTTATCATTTTGATGTATATAGATTAGAGGATGAAGATGAATTTTTAGCAATAGGAGGAGAAGAGTATTTTGATAAGGGAATTTGTATTATTGAATGGGGAGAAATTATAAAAAATGTTTTACCATCAAATTATATTCAAGTTACTTTTGATAGATGTTTAGACGATGAAAATCAAAGAAATATTTGTATAAGAAGGATTGAAAATTAGATTTATACTATTGAAAGGAATAAGATTAACCATATGAAAATTTTAGTTGCTGATACTTCTAGTAGTGTTTGTGCTGTTGGAGTATTTGAAAATGATAAATTAATAAATGAAAATATTCTTGATAATGGGAGAACGCACTCAGAAAATTTTATGCCATTAGTTGATAAAACTTTAAAATCTACAAATCTAAATTTAAATGACATGGACTATATTGCTGTGTCAGTTGGGCCAGGTTCATTTACTGGAATTAGAATTGGTATAGCAAGTTGTAAGGCAATGGCTGAATTTAAGAACATAAAAATTATTCCTGTAACATCTTTAGAAAGTTTAGCTACGAATGAAATAGGAAGCAAAGATGTAATATGTTCAATGATAGATGCCAGAAATAATCAGGTTTACTGTGGTATTTTTGATAAAGAAATCGAGAAACAAGAAGAGTATATTGCGGATGATATATTAAATGTAGTAGAAAAACTAAAAAAATATGACAATATAATTTTTGTTGGTGATGGTTCTGCTCTGCATAAAGATACAATTAGTAAATTACTAAATAGAAAAAAAATATTTTTTTCTACAAACAATAAACAGAATGCTAACAGTTTGGGGATAATTGCATATAAGAAAGCAGTAAAAGGAGAATATTGCACTGCAGATGAATTAGTACCTTTATATTTGAGAAAATCACAAGCTGAAAGATTAAAACAAAATTAAAATGTAAATTATAAATTTGGAAGGAATGAGCCTAAAAATAAAAAATGAATGAAGAAATAACTAGTTTGAATACTGAAGACTTAGAGTACATTGTAGAAAATTTAAAGCAATTTGATAATTTTTGGAATGAAAATATTTTAAGACAAGAGTTTTACAATGAAAATTCTAAATATTTTGTGTTAAAAAGCAATAATGAAATTATTGCTTTTGCTGATTTATGGTTTAATATCGATGAAGCTCATGTTATGAATATAGCTGTAAATGAAAATAGTAGGAGAAAAAATTATGGCACAAAATTATTAGAATATTTGGTTCAGTATGCTCAAAGCTTAAATAAAAATTGTATAACATTAGAGGTTAATGAAAAAAATATACCTGCTATAAATTTATATAGAAAAATGGATTTTCAAGAGGTTGGTAGAAGAAAAAAATATTATAATAATACAGATGATGCAATTATCATGACAAAAAATTTTTAATTTTGTTAATCATTAAATAATAAAATAAAAAATAGAAAATTTTAATAGTAAAGTTAATATTACTCAAAATTTCAAGAAATAGCAATTTGTTCTAGAAATTGGTTATAATAAATTTAATTATTTTATTGCATAAAAATTTGCTTTGATATAAAATTGTTTTAGAATATTTTTGGAGGATATTTATACTAATGAAAAAGGAAAAAGAATTAAGTTATAAAGATTTAAAAGATGTTTGTAGCCCTGATATGTTTAAATTTGAAAAGGTAAAAGAAATATTAGACACTACAGATTTAGTGTATGGGCAAGATAGAGGAATAAAAGCATTAGAATTTGGCGTAAATGTTGATATAAAAGGATATAATTTATATTTGGAAGGACCAGCTGGCGTTGGAAAAACTATGTATACAAAAAAATTTTTACAATCCAAAGCAATAAAAGAAAAAGTGCCAAATGACTGGTGTTATATATATAATTTTAACGATCCTAATGAACCAATAGCTGTTTCACTTCCAGCAGGACAAGGTATTATTTTTAAAGAAACAATGAATAGTTTTATTAAAAATATAAGAAAAGACATAAAAAAGACCTTTAATAATGATGACTTTGAAAAAGAAAAAAAGGTTATTAGGCAGGAATATGAACAAAAGAAAGAGGCAATTTTGGCAAAATTAAATGAAAAGACTTTAAAAGAAGGCTTTCAAGTTAAATCAGCACAAAATGGTATATATATGATGCCTGTTTATGAAGGAAAGCCTGTAGATGAAAACGAATATGATAAATTGCCATTAGATGTAAAGAACCAATTTGAATCAAAATCACAATTGGTTCAGGATATGATATTTGAAACTTTGTCAGAACTTAAATTAATCGAAAATAAATCAGACAAAAAAATTGAAGAATGGCAGTCAAATGTTGCATTATTAACAGTAAATATTCATATTAATAATGTAAAATCAAATTATAAAAGAAATAAAAAAATAATTGCTTTTTTAGATGATGTAAAAAAAGATATATTAAAAAATATAAATTATTTTTTGATGGATGAATCAAATAATGAAAATAGACAACAAGCTCCTATGCAAATGAGAGTACAAAATGCTGAGCCATGGCTAAACTATAGAGTTAATTTATTTGTTGATAACAGTAATTTAGAAGGTGCTCCAGTAATTATGGACTCAAATTATGCTTTTCAAAATATATTTGGAAAGTTAGAGTATGAGAATCAATTTGGAACAATGAAAACAGATTTTACAATGTTAAAACCTGGACTTTTACAAAAAGCAAATGGTGGATATATAATTTTTCAAGCTAAAGATTTACTTAGTAATCCTCAATGTTATGAAACGTTAAAAAAAGTTTTATTAGTTAAAGAGGTTAGCATAGAAAATAGCATGGAACAGCGTTCATCAATGATGTTAATTTCATTAAAACCGGAGCCAATTCCATTAGATTTAAAAGTTTTGTTAATAGGTAATTCAGAAATTTATCATACACTTTTATCAATGGATGAAGATTTTAGAAAATTATTTAAGATAAAAGTTGAGTTTGAAGAAGATGCACCAAAGAATACTGAAAATATAAATAAATTAGTTAGATTTGTAAAGAGCTACTGTGAACAAGAAGAATTATTAGATATTGATAGACAAGCAGTAGCAAAAATTGTTGAATATGCGTCAAAATTATCTGGTGATAAAGAAAAATTGTCAACACAATTTAGTGAAATTGGACAAATTGTTGGTGAAGCTTCTACATGGGCAAAACTTGATAAAAATAAAGTTGTGACAAAGGAATATGTTCAAAAAGCTTTTGATGAACGATTAGAAAGAATAAAGAAATATGATAGTAAATACTTACAAATGATAAAAGAAGGAGCTTTATTAATTAATACATCAGGTTTTAAGATAGGACAAATTAATGGTTTAACAGTTATTTCTATTGGGGATTATACATTTGGAAAACCATCAAAGATTACTGCGAGTACTTATATGGGACAACAGGGAGTTATTAATATAGAAAGAGAAGTACAAATGTCAGGCTCAAGCCATTCAAAGGGTGTTATGATTTTAACAGGATATTTAGGTGAAATGTTTGCACAAGATAAACCACTTACTTTAACGGCTAGTATATGCTTTGAACAATTATATGGAGGTGTAGATGGAGATAGTGCTTCTAGTACAGAGTTATATGCAATCTTATCAAGCCTTTCAGAAATACCAATTAACCAATCAATTGCTGTTACAGGTTCTGTTAATCAAAAAGGTGAAATTCAGCCAATAGGTGGAGTAAATGAAAAAATTGAAGGATTCTTTCAAATATGCAAAATGAGAGGATTAAATGGACAACAAGGAGTTATTATTCCTGCTCAAAATGTTAGAAATTTGCATTTAAATGATGATGTGATTAAGGCTGTAAAAGAAGATAATTTTCATATTTATGCTATTAATACAATTGAAGAAGGAATAGAAATATTGACAGGAGTTCCAGCTGGTAAGAAAGATAAATTTGGTAACTTCCCAGCTGGTACAATAAATTATTTAGCTAATGAAAAATTAATTAAATATGCTAAAATTGCAGAAAAAAGTAGAAACATGTAAATCAAATTTTATTGAAAAAGATGTGATATTACTATATAGTAGTATCACATCTTTTTTTTAGTAGTAGTGGCAATAAAGGAGTTGATTTTGTGAAAAAAGAAGATGAAATTTTACAAAAGATATTAGAAATAGAAATTAATATTAATGAAATTTTTAAAGAAATAGTAAAAATAAAAAATAAAAATGAAGAAAATAAGTTGGAACAATTTCATATAATGACAAGAATTGAGAATATAGCAGATTTTATAGAAAGTAGGTATAATACTAATATTTAAAAATAATTATTATTTAAATGATAGTAAACTATATAAAAATATGATATATTATTCTCAATAAAATAAGGAGAGTGATTTTATTGAAAATAACAGAGGAAGATATTAAATGTTTAAAGCAGACTGCAAAAGTAATAAGAAGGGATATTATTGAAGAAATATACGAAGGACAATCTGGTCATCCAGGAGGTGCTCTTTCATGTACAGATATTTTAACAGTATTGTATTTTAATCAAATGAATATTAATCCTCAAAAAATTGATGATCCCAATAGGGACAGATTTGTATTATCAAAAGGTCATGCCTCTGCAGCTTTATATGCAACTTTAGCTGAAAGAGGATATTTTTCTAAAGAAGAGTTAAAAAAATTCAGAAAACTAAATTCTATTCTTCAAGGACATCCAGACATGAAACATATTCCAGGTGTAGATATGAGTTCTGGCTCATTAGGACAAGGATTGTCAGTAGCAAATGGAATGGCTATTTCATCAAAATTGGATGGCAGAGGATTTAGAGTATATTGCTTAGTTGGTGATGGAGAAATAGAAGAAGGACAAATTTGGGAAGCGACTATGACATCAGCTCATTACAAATTAGATAATTTATGTTTGATAGTCGATAATAATAATTTACAAATAGATGGAAAAGTTACTGATGTCATGAATGTTAATCCTATTAAAGAAAAGTTTGAAAGTTTTGGCTTTGAAGTTTTTGAAACAAATGGAAATGACATAGATAGTCTTATTACTATTTTTCAAAAAGCTAAAACAGTTAAAGGAAGACCTACAGCAATTATTGCAAAAACGGTTAAAGGAAAAGGGGTTTCATTTATGGAAAATCAAGTTGGTTGGCATGGAAAGGCTCCTAATGAAGAACAGTATAGAGAAGCATTAAAAGAGTTTGATAATGGAAAGGAATGAAAAATATGAAAGAAGAAAATAAAGCTACTAGGCAAAGTTATGGGGAAGCTTTAGAATATATTGGAAGTATAAATAAAGATATTGTTGTATTAGATGCTGACTTAGCTGGAGCGACTAAAAGTGATATTTTTAAAAAGAAGTATCCAGAAAGATTTTTTGATATTGGTATAGCTGAACAAGATATGATAGGAACTGCTGCAGGGTTAGCAACATGTGGTAAAATACCTTTTGCAAGTACATTTGCAGTTTTTGCAACAGGCAGAGCATATGATCAAATAAGAAATAGTGTTTGTTACCCTAATTTAAATGTTAAAATTTGTGGAAGTCATGCAGGTGTTACAGTTGGTGAAGATGGAGCAACTCATCAAATGTTAGAAGATATTAATATAATGAAAGGTTTACCAAATATGAAAGTATTTTGCCCTTCAGATGAGACTCAGACTAAATGGCTTGTAGAGGAAGTGGCTAAACTTTATGGTCCTTGCTATATTAGAACTGCTAGATTGGCTTCTCCAATAATTTATGATGAAAATCAAAATTTTGAAATAGGCAAGGCTGTTCAAATTGGAGATGGTACTGATGGAACAATTTTTGCTACTGGAATATGTGTATCTGAAGCTATAAAAGCTCAGGAAAAATTGCAGAAAAAAGGAATAAATGTTAGAGTAGTTGATATGTTTTCTTTAAAACCTGTAGATGAGGAGATAATTGTAAAGTGTGCAAAGGAAACTAGAAAATTAATTTCTGTCGAAGATCATAATATAATAGGTGGCCTAGGTAGCATAATTGCAGATGTTTTAGCAAAAGAATATCCATGTAAATTGATTAAACTAGGAGTTAATGATTCTTTTGGAAAATCTGGTAAAGCAATGGAATTGTTAAAGGAATTTAGAATAGACAATGATTCAATAGTGGAGGTATTTGAATGATTGACTTAATTAAAGCAAAAAACGTGTTTAAGAATTACACTTCACAATTTAAACCAAAAGATAATAAAATAGAATCCAAAATAAAACATACATATGGTGTAGTCAATGTATCAAAGTATATTGCAGAAAAGCTAGGGTTATCACAAGAAGATGTCGAACTTGCCCAATTGATTGCACTATTGCATGACATTGGAAGATTTGAACAAGCAATGACTTATGATACATATGATGATTATTCTAGTGTAGACCATGCGGAATTAGGTATTAAGATATTATTTAAAGATGGACTAATCAGAAAATTTATTGAAATTGATGAATATGATGATATAATAAAGATAGCTATAAAAAATCATAATAAATTTGAAATAGAGCAAGGACTTTCAAAATCTGAATTGCTGCATTCTAAAATTATTAGAGATGCCGACAAAGCAGACAATTATAATATAAAACAAAAGCAAGATTTTCATTCTTTATTTAATTCAACAATAGAAAAAGTTGAAAAAGAAAAGATTTCACCTGAAATTTGGAGTGAATTTTTACAAGAAAAGACAATTGTAACTTCACATCGTAAAACAAATATGGATAAGTGGCTTTCTTATATTGCATGGGTATTTGATTTTAATTTTTACGAAACCTTAAAATTTATTCAAGAAAATGATTGTATTAATACTATAATTGACAGATTAAATTATAAAGATTCAGATACAAAAAATAAAATGGAAATTGCAAAAAAAATTGCAAACCAGTATATAAAAGATAGAATAAAAAAAGGATGTTAAAATGGAAAAAGAAGAGATTATTGAACAATGGAATAAAGCAAATATGTATATCAAAAAAAGAAAATTTGCTGAAGCTGAGAATGTATTAAATAAATTGTTAAAGGCAATAGATCCAATTGAAATTGATAAATACGGAAAAGTGTTGGATTTTAATTCTCAATTAGAATTTGTTTTATATTGCAATATGGATAAGCATCAAAAAATTTCATGGAATAGAAATTTTTTGTCAGAAATATATACCTTGCTTGGAGTGATACAATTTGATAATAGAAAATATAAAGAAGCAATTTCTTACTATGAAAAAGCACTAAGATGGAATCCTGTTAGCTTTTCAGTACATTCAGAAATACTAGAGTCATACATAAATATGAAAAACTTTGAAAAATTTAATATATGGTTTGAAAAAGCAATTAGAATATCTGTTATGCCAATAGAAATTGCTATATTGTATAAAAAGGCAGCATTTGTTTATATTGAAAAAGGTTTAGATGAAGTTGCATATAATTTATTACTTTATAGTAAGTTATTTTTTCCTAGACCAGAAGCAGATCAGGAGATTGCATATTTAGAAAAAAAAATGGGAACTAAATTAAAATATTATCCTGACTTAGGAACTATAAATTATCTTAAGGAAAGAGGAATAGAATATAAAACACCACCATATATTATTCCAACATTAGTAGGTTTGATTAATGCAATGGCAAATCTAATGAAAAAAGAAAAGTTTCAGACTCGTGAGAATTATTTGACTTTGATTGATTATTATCATGCACTATATTTTCATAAGCCTGATAGCAATATTCATAGTTTAATGCTTGCGACTCAACGTGAGTATGAAATCAAATTTCGTATTGGAAGAGAGGAAAAGAAATAATGGGATATTTTGTAGAAAAAGACGAGGACACTAATGGCAAATTAATAAAAACGGGTGATAATGTTAGGATTATTTCAAGTGGGAAAAAAGGATTTGTTATTGCAGTATTAGGTGAAGAATATATGGTAAGCTGTGAAGGAAATGTTGATAATTATTATAGAGATGAGATTGAATGGGTAGAGATTTAAGCATATGAAGAGAATTAATAAGAAAAAGCAAGTATTTTTGAGTAATTATTTGCTTTTTTTTCATTTTTTTCTATTGCAATTAAAATTCATTATTGATATGATATTTAGGTAAAGTAGCAAAAAAGTCTATTAATAAGGAGAAAAAATGATTGAATTTAAGAATGTAAGTAAGACGTATGAGACTGGTACAGAAGCAGTTCATAATGTTAGCTTTAATATAGAAAAAGGTGAATTTGTTTTTTTAGTTGGATCTTCTGGATCAGGTAAATCTACATTAATAAAATTAATTCTTAAAGAAGAAGAACCAACAAAAGGAAATATTATAATTAATGGCAAGGATACTACTTTTTTAAAGCCTAAGAAAATACCTTTTTTACGTAGAAGTATGGGAGTTGTATTTCAAGACTTTAGATTATTACAAGATAAAACAGTTTATGAAAATGTTGCATTTGCAATGTATATTGTAAAATCAACACAAAGACATATTAGAAGACAAGTTCCAATGGTATTAAATCAAGTAGGATTGGGTGCTAAAGCAAAGATGTATCCAAATGAATTATCTGGTGGGGAGCAGCAAAGAGTTGCATTAGCAAGAGCGTTAGTTAATAATCCATCAATGATAATTGCAGATGAGCCTACTGGAAATTTAGACCCAGATACAGCTTGGGAAATTATGAATTTACTTAATGATATTAATTTAAGAGGAACGACAGTAGTTATGGCAACTCATGCTAAGAACATTGTAGATAAGATGAATAAAAGAGTTATTCATATAGATAAAGGAAATATTGTTAGAGACGAAAAAGGTGGATACGGAGAAATATAAGTATTAAAATCAAGAATTAAAGGGTGGTTATACAAGTGAGATATAATATTTTAACTTATCATATAGGTGAAGGAATTAGAAATTTATTTAAAAATAAAAAATCGACAATCGCATCTTTATGTATAATGATTGCTACAATGTTGATGTTTGGAATATTTTTTATGCTAGGGCAAAACATTAATCATATAATGGAAAAAATAGAAGCAGATCAAGGTATACAAGTAATGATAATAAGTGATGCTGATGAAAAAGAAGTACAAGAAGTTAGAGACATGATAAGCACAATAGATGGAGTTGCTTCTGCAACGATACATACAAAACAAGATGCACTTGACGATATGAGAAAAAGATTTAGCGAATTCCCTGAAATAATTGAAACTTATGAAGGAGAAAACAATATTTTCCCAGATTCAGTTATTGTAAAATTAACTGACTTGGGAAAAAGTGCAGAAATACAAAAACAAATTGATGAAATAACAATAAATGGGGAAAAATATGTAGATACAATACTAAGTAGTGATAAAACAATGAATGCATTGATAAATATTGCAAATGGAATAAGAATTGTAACTGGTGTATTATTAATTCTTTTAATTGCTATATCAATATTTATTATTTCAAATACAATAAAACTTACAGTTCATGCCAGAAGAAAAGAAATATCAATTATGAAGTATATAGGTGCTACAAACTCATTTATTAGATGGCCTTTTATTGTAGAAGGAATTATAATAGGATTATTAGCTGCTGGAATAACAATGTTAATTATTTATGGTGGTTATACAGTTGTTATTCAAGAAATTGCATCAGCATTTGCAAAAATTAGAATGCAAGTTTCATTATTATCATTTAATGAAATATATAAATTAATTTTAATTGTTTATATGATTTTAGGAATTGGAATTGGTGTACTAGGAAGTTCAATTTCTATGAAAAAATACTTGGAGGTATAGTTTATAGTAAAAGTTTATGTATCAAAGGAGCATAATGAATGAAACATAAAGTTATTAAGATTTTAATAATTTTAGTTATAGTGTGTTTTATAATATTTGGAATGTCAAAAAAATCTTTTTCAGATTATGTTTCTAATTTAAGAGACCAACAATCAAATCTTCAAAGTCAACTAGAAGCGTCAAATGCTCAAGTTGAAATTATACAATCAGATATTTCATCTCTTTCAGCTGAAATTGCTACATTAAATGAAGAGATTACATCACAGGAACTAGAAGTAGAATTATTAAGAAAACAAAAGGAAGAATTAGAAAAAACAATTCAAGAAGCTGAAAATAAATTAGAAAGTGCTACTGAAAAATATACAGAACAAAAGAAATTATTAGAGCAAAGATTAGTTGCTTCATATAAAACTGGAGAAACTACTTATTTAGATGTTTTATTGCAATCTAGTTCTTTATCTGAATTTATTTCAAACTATTATATGATTGAACAAATGGTAGATAATGATAATAAGATGCTAACAGATATTTCAAAGAAAAAAGAGGAATTAGAACTTGCAAGTGTCGAACTAAAAAAGCAGAAAAAACAATTGAGCGAGACAGTTACAGAAAGTGAAAATAAGGCAGTTTCATTAGAAAATATGAGAGTTATAAATAATAGTTATATTTCTCAATTATCAAAAGAGGAAGCACAATATACTAAAGATATTATCAACATGCAAACTGAAATAAAAAAAGTTGAAGCTGAAATTTTAGAGGCTGCAAATTTAAATATAGGTTTTGACTATGTAGGAGGAGAAATGGCATGGCCTGTTCCTGGATATACAAGAATTTCTTCAAAATTTGGTATGAGAACACATCCTATAACAGGTATATATAAGCTTCATACAGGAGTTGATTTAGCTGCTCCACAAGGAGTTCCATTTGTTGCTGCTAATGATGGCGTTGTTGTTAAAGCAGGAAAAAATGCAGCATATGGAAATATGGTTATGATAAATCATGGAGGGGGAGTTTCAACTTTATATGCACATGGTTCTAAAATTTTAGTTGAAGTAGGTCAAAACGTAAAACGTGGAGATCCAGTATTAAATGTCGGAAGCACAGGTTATTCAACAGGACCACATGCTCATTTTGAAGTAAGAATAAATGGAGAATATGTTGATCCTATACCATATATAACAACAACTAAAGATAATAATAGTGTTGAAAATTAAGGAGGAAATGTTAGTGAAATACGCAAGAAAAAACAAAATTATTTTTGTTTTAGCAATTGTTTTATGTATTACTTTTTTAGGCAATATAATAATTTCTTTTGCAGAAACTTCGTCTAAAGAATTACAACAACAGCAACAACAAAATGAAAAAGAGATTGAAGATACTAAAGATGAACAAGAAAAAATAAAAAAAGAAATGACTTCTATACAAAAAGAAGTAGATGCACTAAATACTAAGATTTCAGGATATCAAGATGATATTTATGCTTTAGCTGATGATATTGAAGACACTGAAGATAACATAAAAAAGACAGAAGAAAATATAGAAAAAACGCAGAAAGAACTTGAAAAGAAAGAAAAATTATTAGAAGATAGACTAGTAGCATCATATAAAGCTGGTGAGACGACTTATTTAGATGTTTTACTAAGTTCTGAGAGTTTAACTTCATTTTTATCAAGTTACTATATGATACAAACATTAGCAGATAATGATACAAAATTAATAAAACAAGTTCAAGAAACTAAAGAGGCACTTAAGGAATCAAAAAAAGCTTTGGAGGAAGCAAAAACTAAATTAGAAAAATCAAAGAAAATATTAGAAACGAAAAAATCAGAATTATCAGTAGTAAGAAATCAAAAAAATAAAAAGGTTACCCAGTTGTCAGCAGAAGAAAGAGATTTAGAGAAAAAAATTGAACAGATGCAAGCAGAAGATTCTAGAATAAGAGCAGCAATAAAAAAGGCAAAGGCAAGAGAAAAAGCTAGAGCAGAAGCTGAAAGAAGAAAACAGTTAGCTAATGGTTCTAGTGGAAGTTCAGCTCCTACAAGTCCTAGTAAAGGTGGATTTATTTATCCAGTACCAAGTGCATATGCAACTGTAACAACAGGACTTTATTATTCAAAGGGTGGATATCATGGTGCAGTCGATTTTGGTTCGCATGGTATAAATGGGCAACCTGTTTATGCGGCAAAATCTGGAATTGTTATTTTAACAGCAAGATTAACATATAGTTATGGCAACTATGTTTTAATAGATCATGAAGATGGTACATATTCTTTGTATGCACATGGTCAAGCAGGGTCAATCTGTGTTTCAGAAGGACAATCTGTTTCAAGAGGACAACAAATTATGAGAGTTGGAAGTACAGGAAATTCGTCAGGGCCACATTTACATTTTGAAATTAGGCTTTCACCAGGTGGATATTCTAATCGTGTAAATCCTATGAATTATCTATAGTATAAAATGATTTATAAAGGATAGGGCGTCAAAAAGCTGACGCTCTAAATTATTGATGATACTTTATTTATGTTCAAGATGGAGGTTTTTATGGAAGAAGATAGAATTTATTCAGAAAGACTAAAGATAATAATAGCAGTCATGATTACATTTGTAATTACTTTTTGTGGAACAATTTTTGTATATTACAAATATTTGGCTAAAGAGGGGATGATAGTTAATAAATATGAATCATCAGAAGAAATTGCTACAATTCTAAATAAAGTAAGAACTACTATTGAAAATGATTATAAAGGAGAAATAAATGATGAAACATTAAAGGAATATGCTATAAAAGGATATGTTGAAGGTTTAGGAGATGAATATACAGAATATTTAACAGCATCAGAATGGGATTCATTAGATTCAACATTATCAGATTATATTGGAATTGGTATATATCTTGCTGAAAATAAAAATACCAATGAAACAATTGTATTAGGATTTGTTGATGAAAATGGACCTGCTGCAAAAGCTGGATTAAAAGAAGGAGATATAATTTCTGAAATTGACTTGGAAGATGTTTTAACAAAGGGGTCTGAATATATAGCTTCTAAAATAAAGGGAATAGAAGAAACAAATGTAAAAATAAAAGTTAAAAGAAAAGACAAAGAATTAACATTTGATATTACAAGAGAAAAAATAAAAATGTATAAAATTAAGTATGAAATGCTAGAGGATAATATTGGATATATTGATTTTGATTCTTTTACAGATACAAGTTATGATGAATTTAAATCTGCATATGAAGACTTAAAGTCTAAAGGAGCTAAATCATTAATTGTTGACCTTAGAGATAATACTGGTGGATATGTAGATTCAGCATTGAATATTGCAGACTTATTTGTTGATAAAAATAAAACTTTACTTATAACAGAAGACAACAATAATAATAGAGATATAAAATATTCTCAAAATGAAAAAGTTATTGATGTTCCAGTTGTTTTATTAGTTAATGAATATTCAGCAAGTGCATCTGAAATTCTAACGGGTATATTGAAGGACTATAAAATTGCAACAGTTGTTGGAACAAAAACTTATGGAAAAGGAGTAATGCAAAGTATTTTTACGGGAACATATAAGGGTGCTTTAAAGCTTACAACAGCAGAATATTTTTCGCCAAATGAAAATAAAATAAATGGTATTGGAATACAACCAGATATTGAAGTAAAATTGCAAGAAACAGATGAAGAAAAAATTACTAAGGAAAATGATGCTCAATTGCAAAAAGCAATAGAAACCATAAAGAAAAAATAAAATTTTCTAAAAACTCAAAAGTTGTAAAATAATATTTAACTTTTGAGTTTTTTCATTATGATAAAATTTTTTTATTGCCAAATTATGCTGGGAATTTCGGATAGGAAAAATATATTGCATTATATTTTAGTACATAATATAATATACTATATTGAAGATATAGAAAATATAGGAGTTACTATGGATAAAAAGAAAAAAATTATATTTATTGTGATTATTATTTTAATAAGTATTATTCTAGGCATACTAATAATTTATTGTAACATTCAAAATACTAAATTAAAGGAATTAGATAAAATACAAAAAGAATCTTTATTAGACATGAATGATAAAATTGAATATGGGCAAGAAGTAACTTATGAAGATATATTAACTAAAATAGTAAATACTGAAAAATTACCTAAAAATACAAAAATCGAAATATTAATTAATGACAAACCTTTGTCAAGTGATGAAAAGTATTCTTTTGAGAACATAGGAAAGTATAAAATTTCTGCTAAATTATCTTATATGTATAATGAAAATTTTATTTCTAGAGAAATAAAAAATGAAAATTCAATGGAAATTGAAATTAAGGATGATATCAAACCTGTAATTAATGGAATAACGGATAAGATAATAACTGTAGGTGAAGATATAGATTTATTAAAAGGAATATCTGCAAATGATAATATTGATGGAGAATTACAAGTAAAAATAGAAGGAAAAGTTGATAATAAGAAAGTTGGAAAATATGAAATAAAAGTAATTGCCGAAGATAAAAGTGGCAATATATCAGAAGGAAAGTATACTGTTAGTGTGAAGGAAAAAGAAAAAAAGGAAGAAAAAAAGGAGAAAGAAGAGAAAAATATAAGTAAAAATGAGCAAGATTCAAAAAAGGAAACTACAACGGCAAAAGCTAAATCAAAAAATAAGACAGCAACTAGTAAAGAAAATAAGTCTTCTAAAAAAACAACAGCAAAAACAACATCAAAGTCAACAACTAAAAAATCTACGAGTACATCTTCTAAGCCATCAAATTACAATCCTAAGACTACAAAAACATCAGATTTGCTATCAGAGGCAAAGAAAGCTCGTAAAGCAAATGCAAGTCAAATTTCAACAATATTTAATTTGACAAATAAATATAGGAAAGAAAAAGGAGTAGTAGCATTAAAGCTTGATGAAACATTGACTCAGTTAGCATGTGTTAGAGCAATAGAGATGGCATATTCAGGAAAGGTTGAACATTATAGACCTAATGGAAGATTATTTACTTCAGTTTTGGAAGATGTTGGACTATATCCTCTAAGTACAGGTGAGAATATAGCATACATGCAATCAAATGGAACAAAAGCAGCAAAATGGTGGAGAAATTCACCAGGACATTATAAAAATATGACTAATGAAAAATTTTATAAAATCGGAATTGGAGCATTTAAATATAAGGGAACTTATTATTGGGTTCAAATTTTTGCAAGTGAATATTAATAACTAATGTGATAAAAATATAAATGATTGGGAAAAACTAATATTATGTAGGTGCCATTAAGTGAATAAAAAACGTGCAAATTTTAAAGGGTTTTATACGAAATAACTAAAACCTAAAAAAATATTGAGGTGAAAGTACTTTTAGAAATTTACACCCCAACTATTGACTTTGAACCTCTATTTTCTAAATTATACGAATATTTGTTTGAAATTTTGACAACTTTTCTGGCAACCTTTTTAATAGAAAATATATAAAATATAGATATGATAGAATACTTTTTTAAATAAGAACAAAAGCGGACATTATTAACATTTTCGCTGTTTATGACATTTTAAAGTCC
>CANPZM010000017.1 GCA_947589065.1 uncultured Clostridia bacterium | reverse complement strand
ACTGGTGCTTATACTGGAACAATTACAACAGGAACTAAACCTTCTACACCTAAAATTTCATCTTTAAGTTCTAAGAGCAAAAAAGTTACTTTGAAATGGAAAAAGGTATCAAATGCAACAGGATATGAAATTTATATGTCTACAAGTAAAAATGGAAAATATTCAAAAATAACAACTATAACAAAAAATAAAACAGTTAAGTATACAAAATCTAGTTTAAAGAAAAAGAAAAAATACTACTTTAAAATAAGAACTTATAAAACAGTAAATGGTAAAAAGATATATAGTTCATATAGTTCAATAAAAAATATTAAAGTAAAATAATAAAAAGGAGATAGGCGAGGATTTATTTAATCTTCGCTTATTTCATATAATAGGAAAGTAGAACTTTCTTATTATATAAAAAACTTATATTATAGTAGATTAATAAAACCAACTATTTTTAAAATAGTTGGTTTTAACTATGGCAGGGGCACTAGGATTCGAACCCAGACGAGCGGTTTTGGAGACCGATGTGCTACCATTGACACTATACCCCTAAATGACTATATTATTATACACAAATAAATTATTAAAATCAATACTAAAAAATAAAAATATATATAAATATTAGAATGAATAGCTTTTATTGACCAGTAGTAAAATAAATGGTATAATGTAAGTTATGAAAATGGATGAAAATATGAAAGTTTTAGTTATACTTCCCGCATATAATGAGGAAAAAGCAATTGTTAATACAATAACTTCGCTAAAAAAAGTAAAAGAATCTGTTGAATTGGATTATGTAATAATTAATGATTGCTCAAAAGATAGCACAAGAAAGATATGTGAGAAAAATAAATTTAATATTATAAATTTGCCAATTAACTTAGGCATTGGAGGAGCTGTTCAAACTGGCTATAAGTATGCGTTTGAACATGGCTATGATATAGCAATTCAAATGGATGCTGATGGACAACATAATCCAGCGTATATACCAGAATTGATTAAAGAAATTGTAGCTGGAAATGATATGGCGATTGCTTCACGATTTATTGAAAAAAGAGGATTTCAATCTATTGCTATTAGAAGAGTAGGAATAAATTTATATTCAATGCTTATAAAATTATTTTCTGGAAAAGTTATTAAGGATACAACCTCTGGATTTAGAGCTGTAAATAAAAGAATTATCAAATATTTTGCATTAAATTATCCTGTAGATTATCCAGAGCCTGAAACGAATGCAATACTTGCAAAATCAAAATGTAAAATTGCGGAAATTCCAGTTGAAATGAATGAAAGAGATGGCGGTAAATCATCTATAACTTTTTTTAAATCATTTTATTATGCAATTAAAGTTACTTTGGCTGTTATTATAACAAGTTTAACGAAAGGAAATATTGATGGATAGAGTATTACGAATTATATTAATTATTGTAACAATGTTGTTTGCTTTATTTATTATTAGACAAACCAGTAAGCAAAAGTTGAATTATCGTTTAACCATTATATGGGGATTTTTTAGTTTATTTACAGTTATTTTAGCTATATTTCCACAAATTATAATGTGGTTTTCAGCATTAATTCATATAAAGACGCCAGTTAATGCGATATTTTTAGTATATATTTTCTTATTAATTGTTATGCTAGTTTATATATCTGTTGAAATGTATAAAATTCAAAAAGAAATTACTATACTAATACAAGAAAATGGATTATTGAATAAAAAAATAGACGATTTAAAAAATAAAATAGAAAAGGAATGAAAATATTATGACACAATTAAGGCACTTTTTTAGTAAAAAAAGTGTACAGAAAATAATTATTTTATTGCTAGCCTTTTTATCAGTATGTGTGTTTTGTGTAAATCTTCAAAAAGTAGATTTAGATTCTTTACAATCACATAGCAGGTTAGCAAAATTTTTTGAAAAAATTACACAATCAATTAATGGATATAATGTAGCTTGTATTCCAATGTTTATTGCATTTTATTATTTATATTCAAAATTTTATTTTGATGGAGATAAAGTAAATAAGATTGCAGTTATATTATCAATATTTTTTGGGATAATGATGGTTATTGGATATAGCTATCAACAAACTAATAGTTGGGATTTAGTTTTTGGAGGTAAGTTCCAGTTTTTTAAAGCTACAATTGTTGCATTAGGATATTATAGTATGTTTTATATTATGATAAAAAAATTATATATTTGGCTAGATAATTATAATAAAAAAGAACATACTGGAAAAGTATTAAATTTTATATTTGAGAAACACCCATTTATTGTTCCAACATTAATTATTTTAGTATGCTGGCTACCATATATTATATTTTTCTATCCTGGTACTGTAAGTCATGATACGAGGGGACAAATATATCAATTTCACCATATCAATAATTGGTTAACAGAATCGGTAAATTTATTATCAGAAGATGTATATATAAATAACAATCATCCTGTACTTCATACATTTATTTTAAATGGATTTTTAGAAATTGGAGAAATTGTTGGCAATTACAATTTTGGAATGTTTTTATATACGATAGTGCAGAGTATAATATTTTTAATAATTTTGGGATATACTTTTGTCTGGATGAAAAAGTGGAATGTGCCAATTTGGATTAGATGTTTTGCATTAGGCTTATATTCCTTATTATCATTTTTCCCATTATCAGCAATAAGTTTTACAAAAGATACTTATTCTTCAGCATTTAATATTATATTTGTTTTTATGTTATTTGATATGACAGTAAATCCGGAAAAAATTAAGAAGAAAAGTTTTTGTATTTTATTGATGATTGATATGCTTTTATTAATGCTATTTAGAAATGATGGAGTATATAGAGTTGTTATAACATTAATTGCATTTTTATTATTTAATAAAAAACTTTGGAAAAAAGCAATTATTATTTTACTTATACCTGTTATTCTTTATGAAATACATTTGAAAGTTTTACTTCCAGCTTTTAAAATAGCCCCAGGTAGTAAGAGGGAAATGCTTTCAGTTCCTTTTCAACAAACGGCTCGTGTTTTGAATGAACATGGAACAGGTGCTTTTAGTAAGGAAGAAAATGAAATCATAACAAAGATATTGGGAGATTCTTCTACATTAGGAAAGGTATATGATCCAGACTATTCAGATAATGTGAAAAACAGATTTAATAAGCATGCTACTAATGAAGATTTATTAAATTATTTTTCATCGTGGTTTAATAATTTCTTTAAATATCCAACAGATTATGTTCAAGCTACTGTAAACAACACATATGGATATTTTTATCCAAATAATTCAGCATCTATAGGATTTATTGATATGATTCCTTTAGATAGAAGCAGTTATGATATTAAATTTGTTGATAAATGGCAAGGAGAAAGAGATATTCTAATTAATGCTAATTTTGCAATAAAGAAATTACCAGTAATTAGCATGATTTATAGTGCAGGATTTTTTGTTTACTTTTTAATGATTTGCATAGGATATGTAATATATAAGAAAAATTAT
Organism: uncultured Clostridia bacterium; assembly: GCA_947589065.1. Taxonomy (GTDB): domain Bacteria; phylum Bacillota; class Clostridia; order TANB77; family CAG-508; genus UMGS1994. Next base: position 29,634 of record CANPZM010000017.1, on the reverse strand, counting down.
AAATTTCTAATTGTTCTAATGCCACTTATAACAGCTGTTTTAATTACTTTATTAGGTCCTGTAAGTGGACATTGGAGATATGTATTACCAATTATGTTTTCGTTCCCTATTATTTTATCAATGACTATGTATGTTAGTAAAAATAAAAATGAAACCACATAAATATTTTATGTGGTTTCATTTTTATATAATAGGAAAGTTCTATTTCCCTATTATATAAAAACTTATATTATATCTTAATAATTTGCTTCTATTAACTTTTGCACTATTTGAATTGCATTTGTTGCAGCACCTTTTCTAATATTATCTGCAACTACCCAAAGATTTAGTCCTGATTTAACTGATTCATCTCTACGAATTCTTCCAACGAAGACTTCATTATGCTCAGATGCATTAGTTGCAAGAGGATAAATATTTGATTCTGGATTATCTTGAACTATTAATCCTGGATAATTATTTAAGGTAGAGTAGACATCTTTTAAATCAAAATCTTTTTCAAATTCAACATTTATAGATTCGCTATGCGAATTTAGAACAGGAACCCTAACTGTTGTTGCTGTTATTTTTAAATCGGGTCTGTCTAATATTTTTCTTGTTTCATTAATCATTTTCATTTCTTCTTTTGTATAACCATTTTCCATGAATACATCAATATGAGGGAGACAGTTATTATATATTGGGTATGGAAATTTTTTTGGTTCTAATCCTTTTTGAGTATTGTAAAAATCATCAACTGCTGCTTTTCCAGCACCAGACACGGCTTGATATGTTGAATATACGATTCTTTTAATATGATATTTATCATCTAAGGCTTTTAAAGGAATAACAGCTTGTATTGTTGAGCAATTAGGATTGGCAATAATACCTTTATTTTTAAATGCTGTTTTCATATTTACTTCTGGAACTACTAACGGAACATCTGGATCCATTCTAAATGCACTACTATTGTCAACTACAATACAACCTTTAGAAGCTGCAATTGGTGAATATTTTTTTGAAGTATTTCCACCTGCAGAAAATATTGCAAAGTCAAATCCTTCATCAAAAGAATCTTCTTTTAATTCTCTAGCAACATATTCCTTTCCCATAAAATTAATTTTGGTACCAGCAGATTTTGAAGAACAGAAGAAGACATATTCAGAAATTGGCAAGTTAAATTCCTCTAAAACTTGTCTTGCTTTTATTCCAACTAATCCTGTGGCACCAACTAATGCTAATTTATATTCTTTCATAATGTTACCTCTCTTTGAAGGTTTAAAATAAATAGAAAAACATAATTATATTTTTCTATTTTTATATTATATGATATAAATATCCAAAAATAAAGTAATTTCGATAGATTTTATATAAAAAATATAAAATTTGAAACTATATTGATTTTTGTTTTGTATTATATTAAAGGAGAATAATATGAAAATAAATGGAGAATATATTTGGTGAAATTTCTATATTTTGAAATTGACTTTTTTTTATGGAATAAATATAATTATTAGCAAGACATAAGAAAAAATTTATAATGTTAAAAATTGATTATAACAGAAATGAAAATTATACCATAATTTGTTTTTAACAGAGTTGTGTCTTAGAAGGGAATTTTATAAAAATGAAAAAAATTGCTTACAGTTTTATTTTTGTTATAATATTAGGTTTTTTAATATTTTCAACTAAATCTAATGCTACCGTAAATAATAAAAAGACAATAGAAAATGGTTTATATTCTATTGAAACTGCTTTAAATACTAATATGGTTGTAGATGTTGTTGGAGCTAAAAAAGAAGATAAAGCAAATGTTCAAATTGAGTCAAAAAATGGGTTCAAAAATCAAAAATGGTATATAACAAGTATAGGTAATGGATATTATCAGATAAAGGCTGCTCATTCTGGAAAATATTTAGATGTTAAGGGTGCAAGTAAAATTAATGGAACTAATGTACAGCAACATAGTGGAAAGAATGTGGAAGCCCAAAAATGGATTATAAAAGACTTAGGAAATGGATACTATAATATTATTTCTAAAGTTAATGGTTTATATTTAAGTGTATCTGGTTCTGCTAAGGATAAAGCTAATATTTGTACTTTGAAAGCAAATAAAAGTGCAAATCAAAAATTTAAGTTAGTAAAAGTGCAGGAGCTAAAAGGAAAAAAAACTATAGAACCTGGATATTATCAAATTCAAAGTGCTTTAAAGACCAATTTGCTTTTAGATATAAATAATGCTTCAAGGGATAATGGTGCTAATGTACAAGTTTGGAATGGGGCACCAGTTACACAAGAAAAATTTTATGTTAGATATTTAAATGATGGATATTATTTAATTGAAAATAGACGTTCTGGTAAGGTTTTAGACGTAAAAAGTCAAGGAATGTTAAATGGAACTAATGTGCATCAATATACTAAAAACAATACAGATGCACAAAAATGGGTTATAAAAGATGCAGGAAACGGATATTATAATATAATTTCAAAGGCAAATGAATTATATTTATATGTATCAGGTGGTGCAAAAAATGGTGCTAATGTTTGTACCTGGAGAGCAAATGGAAATGGGAGTATAAGTCAAAAATTTAAATTTATAAAAATACAAGAATTAAAAGGAACAAAAACTATTGAAAATGGTGTTTATGAAATTACAACTCCTACAAATAGAGTATTAGATGTTACAGGTGCATCAACGGCTAATTCAGCTAACATACAAATTTATTCGAAGGCAAATGTACAACAACAAAAATTTTATGTAACATATTTAAATAATGGATTTTATCAAATAAGACCTGTTCATTCTGGAAAATATTTAGATGTTGCTGCACAAGGCTCTAGAAATGGTACTAATGTACAACAATATGGCTATAATGATACAGATGCTCAGAAATGGGTGATTAAGAATGTAGGTGGAGGATATTATAATATAATTTCAAAAGCAAATGAATTATGTTTAGAAGTAAAAAATGGTTCATCTGCTAATAAAACTAATGTTTATACATGGCAAGCTAGGTCAGGTAATTCTCAAAAATTTAAATTTGTAAAAGTGAAGACTTTACAAGAAAAAGAGTATATGATTGCATCAGCTGGATCTCCTAAAAAAGTAATGGAAGTTGCTAGTAGTTCAAAATCAGATGGAGGTAACATCCAGTATAATCAAGAAGATATTTGTGATGAACAAATATTTAGGGTAAAATATGTTGATTTAGATTATTTCAAAATTATTTCAAAACATTCTGGAAAAGTTTTGACTGAAAGTAAAGGAAATGTTATTCAGTCTGCCGATAAATCATTATCTACTCAACTATGGAAAGTTGTACCTACAAATAATGGTTCTTATTATGTTATTTCTAAATCATCTGGAAATTATCTGGACTCTGCTTCTAAGACAGTAGGAAATAAAGTTAACGTAAAAACGAATAAATTTAGTGCATTGAATAAAGCAAGAGTTATATTCAAAACTCCAATTACATCAATTAAAGGAACTTATGGTACAAGTGGATTAAAACATAAAAAGAGTTCACAAGGAAGTAATTTAGAATATTACCAATATGGACATGGTCCAAATGTATATTTTGCAACTTTTGCTGTTCATGGATTTGAAGATGAATGGAAGAAAGATGGAAAAGAATTATCAATAATTGCAGATAATTTTTATAATAAATTAGTAAAAGACAAAAATTCTACTTTGGCTAATAATTGGACAATATATATATTCCCAATGGTCAACCCTGATGGAGTAAAATCTGGAACAACAAATGATGGACCAGGAAGAACATCATTGTACAGTTCTGCACCTGGACATAAGGGGGTAGATATTAATAGATGTTGGCATATTTCAGGAACTACATACAAAAAATATACAGATGATAGAAATTACAACGGAACAGCGGGATTTCAGGCTTATGAAGCAGCTGCATTAAAAACATTTTTATTAAATCACAAATCAAAAAATGGAACTACAGTTTTAGTTGATTTACATGGGTGGTTAAATGAAACAATAGGTAATGAGCAGATTGCATCATATTATAAAAAGCAATTTGGATTTACTAAACATATTGATACTTATGGACAAGGATATTTAGTTAATTGGGCAAGAGCAACTTTAGGAGCAAAAGCATCTTTAGTTGAATTACCTTATAGCGGTGTTAATAGTCATGCTGACGTAGTAAAGAAAAACTTTTCTGGTAAATATATAACTGCTACACTTAATATGCTTAATGGACTATCAAGTAAGACAATAAGTTATGCTGGAAAAACTAAAATTGCAGTTGCAAGTGTAGGTAGTATAAATAATAAAAATGATATAGAAGTAACTAGTGAGGAACAGTATAAAGTTGCAATGGCTGGAATTTTAAAAAATGCTAAACCTTCAGAAAGTGATGTTAAACAACTTGATTTAAGTTCAATTAATTCAAATGGTGTATGGATTGAAGCTAGTTCAAGGGAGGCAGTATTAAATTTAATAAATTCAAATACTAAATCTATATTTGAAATAAATGAAAAAGGATATTTACAATTAGCTAAAGAGGCAAGTGTAAAGAATAAATATGATGAATTATTTATTAAACTAATAAAATCTGATAAAAAGTATATTATATGTAATGCAGGACAATACTATGAAAGAGACATTGTTGATAAAAATATTGTATTAAACGAATTTGAGAGTTTGTCACCAAATCAGACATATGACTATGTACAAAGTGGAAAAAATATGATATTATTTATTCCCGAGAATAAACAAAAATTAATGACTAATGTGGAAATTTTAGATAGCTTAATAGAATTATTAAAATAAAGTTGTATAAGGGAGGAATAAATGAAAAAATTAAGTAATAAGGCTCTAATAATAATTATTTTATCAGTTTTGGCTGTAGTCTTTGTATCATTAACAGGATATTCAGTATGGAAAAACCAAGTTACAAAAAAGGAAGAAACTTCACATATGCAACCAAATGAGCAGACGAAAATAATTGATACAATAGCAACACCTTTTAATAATACTACTATGGAAAACCAAGTTGATGATATTACAGATGAACTTCAAAATACTACAAACGAGATTGAAGAAGATCCAAATGAAGGTGATGTAGTTGAAGAAAAAATAGAATTGACAAAAGAGGAAATAAAAGAGGCTAAAGTTGAGAAACCTAAAGAAGAGGTTAAAAAAAGTTCTGCTAAATATTATTTAAAAGTAAATTATAGACAAAATGTGGTAACTGTATATGCAAAAGATAAAAATGGTAAGTATACAGTTCCTGTAAAAGCTATGGTATGTTCAACTGGAGTTGATACTCCTAGAAGTGGTGTTTATAAAACAAGTAAAAAATGGACATGGAGGGCTTTAAATGGTGGCGTTGCTGGACAATATGCTACTAAAATAGTAGGAAATATTTTATTTCATTCAGTACCTTATAATAAACTAGGAGATAAGACTTCTTTAAAGTATAGAGCTTATGATAAATTAGGAGTTGCAGCATCTGCTGGATGTATCAGATTAACAGTTGCTGATGCAAAATGGGTATATAATAATTGTGCATTAGGTACTATGGTAGAATTTTATTCATCATCTAATCCGGGACCATTAGGAAAACCTTCTGCAAGGAAAATTTCAGGAGAAAGTGCTTCTGTAAGAGGTTGGGATCCAACAGATCCAGATCCTAGAAATCCATGGAAGGCATATGACAAGAAAAAGAAAGAAGAAGAGAAAAAGAAGGCGGAAGAAAAGAAGAAAGCAGAGGACGCAAAGAAGAAGGCTGAAAAGGAAAAGGAAGAACAAAATAAAAAACCTGCAATTACTGATTCAACGGATAAAAAAGAACAAAATGATAATACAATTTCACCAACTCCATCAACTGGAAACGAAACTGAAAATAAAAAAGATGATAATAATACTTCATCAAATGAAACTACAAATTCATCATCAGAACCTTCAAATTCACCTGAGCCAAGTGAGACTCAAAAACCTTCTGAACAACCGACACCTAGTACTAATAATGTAGAAGAATAAAATTATTGAAAATTCATTATAGGAAGTTTATGACTTCTATGTAAAAATAGCTGAAATTTAATAAATTCAGCTATTTTTTCTATAAATATATCTTTTTTAAGATTGCAAAAAGGGATATTCTGTGGTAGAATTACCTCATTATGATAAATTAAGATTATAATAGTTAAAAATTAGTAAGGATAAAAAATGGATAGGAAAAAAAGTGTTATGAAAATTATATTAATAGCTATTTATGTGTTAATGACTGTTGCTGGATTAGTTTTAATGAAATATGGAAAAAATCCAGGTACGATTTCTGTAAAAGATGGAAATATAAACTTCGGAGTAAGTTTTATTAGTGGAATTGGACTAGTATGCTATATAATAAGCTTTTTATTGTTTACTAGAATAGTTATCATGTTTGATTTAAGTTATATATTTCCAATATGTACAGGAATAGTGCAAATAATGTCTTTAATTGCTTCAAAATTTGTATTTAAAGAGGATATGCCTATTCAAGCAATTATAGGCGCAAGTCTTGTTATTATTGGAATTGTAGTTATGAATTTGCCCAAAACGAATGCATAACGAATTTATTTGAAAGGGAAAATTATTATTTGAGTTATATTGTAATTTATACTCAGATAATATGTTATTTTATTTTTTCGTTCGCTTATTAGAAAGGAATGAATGTATATATGAATAAAATGTCTATAATTGTTCCATGTTACAATGAAGAAGAAATGATTGAATTATTCTATAAGGAATTGAAAAAAGTTTTAAGCACGATAAATGTGGATTATGAAATAATTTTTATTGATGATGGTTCAACAGACAATACATTAAAATTGATAAAACAGAAAAGAAAAGAGGATAATAAAGTAAGATTTATTTCTTTTTCAAGAAACTTTGGAAAAGAATCTGCTATGTATGCAGGACTAAAAAATGCAAATGGTGATTATATTGCAATAATGGATGCAGACTTACAAGATCCACCAAAACTTTTAGAAAAAATGTATAATATATTACTTACAAAAGAATATGATTGTGTTGCTACTAAGAGAAAAACTAGAAGAGGAGAACCAATTTTTAGATCTTTTTTTGCAAAAATGTTTTATAAAATTATTAATAAGATGTCTAAAACAGAAATTGTTGATGGAGCAAGAGATTTTAGATTAATGACTAGACAAATGCTAAATAGTATATTAGAGCTTACGGAATATAATAGATTTTCAAAAGGTATTTTTAGTTGGGTAGGTTTTAGAACAAAATGGTTAGAATATGACAATATTCAAAGAGCAGCTGGAAAAACTAAATGGAGCTTTTGGAAATTGTTAATGTATTCTATAGATGGTATAATTGCTTTTTCGACAGTACCATTAATGTTATCAACATTAATTGGTTTATTATTTTGTTTTATTGCTTTTTTGATGATTATTTTTATTATAGTGAGAACTTGTATATTTGGTGATCCTGTTTCTGGATGGCCTTCTCTTGTGTGTGTGATTTTATTTGTTGGTGGAATACAATTATTTTGTTTAGGAATTATGAGCCAATATATATCAAAACAGTATATGGAAATAAAAAATAGACCGATTTATATAATTAGAGAAACAGAAAAAGACGAATAATTGGTAAAATTTAATCTTTGCACTTTAGTAAAGAAAAGAGAGATTTAGTTATGAATAAAAAAATATCTGTTGTAATCCCAATGTACTATGAACAAGAAGTAGTGGATTTATGTTATGAAAGAGTAAGTAATGTACTAAAAAAAATAAATAATTATGATTATGAAATTATTTTTATAAATGATGGAAGTAAAGATAATACTTTAATGCTTTTAAAGAAAATAGCGGATAAGGATAAAAATATAAAAATTATATCATTTTCTAAAAATTTTGGACATCAAGCTGCTGTAACAGCAGGAATAAAGTTTGTTACAGGAGATGCTATTGTTATAATGGATGCAGATTTGCAAGATCCACCTGAACTAATACCCGATATGCTAAAATTATGGGAAAATGGTAGTGAAGTAATATACGGAAAAAGAAAGAAGAGAGACGGAGAATCGATATTTAAAGTCTTAAGTGCAAAAATGTTTTACTCTATATTAAATGCAATGTCTGAAATTGAAATTCCAAAAGATACTGGTGACTTTAGATTAGTAGATAGAAAGGTTATTGATGTAATTAATTTACTTCCAGAACACAATAAATTTTTAAGGGGTCTATTTTCTTGGGTAGGATTTGAACAAACTGAATTTTTATATGATAGACAAAAAAGAAAATATGGGAAAACAAAATATCCATTTAAGAAGATGATTAAATTAGCCAAAGATGGAATTATGAGTTTTTCTACTAAACCATTAAAATTAGTTGGTTACTTGGGAATTTTTTCAATTATATTATCTTTTGTAATTTTAGTTTATTCTATTTGTTCATATGCTTTCAAATTGAATCATTTATCACCAGGTTGGACGTCTATAATGGTTACTATTACTTTTTTTGCAGGTGTACAATTACTTGTATTATGGCTTTTGTCTGAATACATTTCTAGAATATATGATGAAAGTAAAGCAAGACCAGAATATATAATAAAAGAAAAAATAAATATTGATTAAAAAAAGGTTTTAAAACCTTTTTTTTATATAATAGGAAAGTTCTAATTTCCTATTATATAAAAAATTAACATTGCACAGAAAAATGTAAAAAATTATAATTACATAACAGAATATAGCTATTGAAAAAAATTTTTCTATATGGTATAACATTTTTATATAGTATCAGGAGGAAGTCTTTTTGAAAGAAAATATAAAAAATTTTACTTTAGATGAATTAAAAAAGCAATTGGAAAACATGTCAGAAAAGACTTTTAGGGCAGAACAAATTTTTAAATGGGTTCATCAAGAAAACGTTAGTAGTTTTGAAGAAATGACCAATATAGCTAAAGAGCTTAGAGAAAAATTAGATCAAAAATATACATTAAATAATTTTAAAATTATTAAAAAATTAGTATCATCTGATGGTACAAAAAAATATCTTTTTGACTTGCTTGATGGAAATATAATTGAATCTGTTTTAATGGAATACAAATATGGCTTTTCAATATGTGTTTCTTCACAGATTGGATGCAAAATGGGATGTAAATTTTGTGCTTCTACAGGGATTCCTTTTATTAGGAGCCTTGAAGCGGGAGAAATTGTTGAACAAATTTTAGCTGTTCAAAGAGAAGAAAATGTTAAAATATCTAATATTGTTTTTATGGGAATTGGAGAACCATTAGATAATTATGATAATGTTGTTAAGGCAATAAATATTATTAATAATCCTAAGGGATTAAATATAGGTACAAGGCATATTAGTATTTCAACTAGTGGTGTGGTTCCTAATATTTATAGATTGGCTAATGAAAAAATTCAATGTACATTATCTGTTTCATTACATAGTAGTAATAATGAAAAAAGAAGTGAGATGATGCCAGTTAATAAAGTATATCCAATTGAAAAATTATTAGAGGCGTGTAGGGAATATATAAGAATAACAAATAAGAGAATTTCTTTTGAATATGCTTTAGCTAAAGATAATAATGACAATTTGAAAGATGCAAAAGAACTAGTAATGCTATTAAAAGGAATGCTTTGCCATGTTAATTTAATACCAATAAACAAAATTGAAAATGGTAAATATATTAAAAGTACAAATGATAATATTATAAAATTTAGGGATTATTTAAATAAAAATGGGATTGTAGCAACTGTTAGGAGAGAGCTTGGAACTGATATACAAGCTGCATGTGGACAATTGAGACGTACGACAGTTGAAAATTCTTTAATTAAAAACAATTAAAGAATAAAAAGGAGTAAATAATGAAAGTTTATACTAGGACTGATATTGGAAGAACAAGAAGCATGAATCAAGATAGCTTTCTAGTATCGGAAAATGAAAATGGTTTAAACCTGTATATGTTAGCTGATGGAATGGGAGGATATAAAGGTGGAGAAATTGCAAGTAAAGTTGCAATAACTGCTGTATATAAATATATTACTGAAAAGTTTGATGAAATTCCTAAAAACAGAGAATCAATACTAGAATTGATTGAAAAATCAATTGAATTTGCAAATTCAGCAATTTATGAGGAATCTGAGGAAGATGAAGAACTGCAAAATATGGGAACTACGCTTGATGTATTATTAATTTATAAAAATAAGATTTACATTGGACATATAGGTGATAGTAGAATTTATAGAATTAGAAAAAACGTAATGAAAAGAGTTACAACTGACCATAGTTATGTTGAGAAATTAATACAAGATGGAGAAATTACAAGAGACGAGGCATATACTCATCCAAAGAAAAATTTATTAATTAAAGCTTTAGGAACAGATGAGAAGGTTGAACCAGATATAATTTATACTGTTTTGAATAAAAATGATATTTTAGTTATGTGTTCTGATGGATTAACAAATATGTTAAAAGAAGAACAGATATTGAATATAATAAAAGAGAATGGTGAAAACAGCTCGGAAGTTTTAATAGATGAAGCCAATAATGCTGGAGGACTTGATAATATTACTGTAGTAATAATTGAGAATAAATAAAATCCAAATTTATTTTTAAATTAAGGGAGAGAAGTTATATGAATCTGATTGGAAAAATGCTAGCAAATAGATATGAAATATTAGAAAAAATAGGAAATGGTGGAATGGCAACAGTTTATAGAGCAAAATGTCATGTTCTTAATAGATTTGTTGCAGTTAAAGTATTAAAAGATGAATTTATAACAGATGTGGAATTCATAAAAAGATTTAAGTCTGAAGCACAAACTGCTGCTAGCTTAACACATCCAAACATAGTTTCAATTTATGATGTAGGAAATGAAGGAGACATTTACTATATTGTAATGGAATTAATTCAAGGAAAAACTTTAAAAGAGATAATTCTTGAGGATGGTAAATTATCATGGAAATGGTCTGTTAACATAGTTATACAAATTGCATCTGCGTTAGAAACGGCACATAAGAATAATTTAATTCATAGAGATATAAAACCACACAATATAATAATTACTGAAGATGGAATGGCAAAGGTTACAGATTTTGGTATAGCAAAGGCTGTTTCAAATTCTACAATTACTGCATTTGGAACTACTATTGGTTCTGTTCATTATTTTTCACCAGAACATGCAAAAGGTGGGGCTACGGATGCCAAATCTGATATATATTCTTTAGGCGTTGTTATGTATGAAATGCTTACCGGAAGAGTACCATTTGATGCAGATACACCAGTTTCTGTAGCTTTAATGCAAGTACAAGAAGAACCTATTGAACCTATAAAACTTAATCCACAAATTCCAATTAGTGTTAATAATATTATTTTAAAGGCTATGCAAAAGGATCCAGCTGATAGATACCAAAATGCTACTGAAATGTTGATAGATTTGAGTACAGCATTAAAAAGACCTAATGATAATTTTGTAAAATTAAATAAAAAATTTGATACATTACAGACTCAGAAATTATCTACATTATATGATATAGATGGAAAAGTAAGAAAAAATAATAGTGATGATGTAGAAGATGATGACGATGAAGAAGAAATTAGACCAAAAAAGAAAAATAAAAAGAGAGGTTTATTTGGATTCTTAAAAGATCATGTTTTTCTTTCTATTGTTTTGCTTGGTATTCTAATTTTTGGCATTGCATTAGGTGGAACGATTATATTTATGAATGCAACAAGAACACCTGATATTCAAATCCCAAATTTAGTAACTTCAGAAAATGGTGAAAGATTAACAGAACAACAAGCAAAATCAAAATATGCTGATACAGAATTTAGTAAACAAAATGAATTAAAAATCGAATATATTACTGAAGGAACAGATGAATCTGGAGAAAAGGTTGATCCTGGATATGTTATTAAGCAAGAACCTCCATATGTTCCTGATAGAAAAATAAAAGAACATGATCAAATTACAATTTATGTTTCTGTTGAAAGACAACCTGAAGTTTTAACAATGGTTGATTTGACTGGAAAAACTGAAAAAGAAGCGAGAACAATGCTTGAAGAGTTAGGATATAAGGGTGAAATAACAGTTGAAAAAGAGTCAAGTGATGATTTAGCAAAGGACTTAATTATAAGACAAACAATAGAAAAAGGAATTCAATTTAAAGATATAGACCCTATAACTATTGTGGTAAGTACAGGAACTGATAAAGTTAAAGTAACACCTGTTTTAGGTCAAAAAGAATCTGCTGCAAAGAAAGAGCTTGAAGGATTAGGACTAAAAGTAAAAGTAGAATATACTGAAGATGCTGAAAAAACTGATGGTATAGTTTTAGAACAAAGTATATCTAATGAACTTGCAGAGCCAGGATCTACTATTACGATAAAAGTTAATAAACTTCCTAAAAAAGTAACAGGTACTGTTATTGTAAATGTAGCAAGTTTAACTAATTATGAAACACAACTTGACGAAGAAGGAAATTCAATTCCTCCTGAAAAAGTTGCAGTGACAGTTGATATTAAAGATTCAGAAGGAAATAGTATTTTATCACAGACTAGAAGTATTACGGAAAACACAACTGATCATACAGTTACATTCCAAGCTTCTGGAAAAGTACAAGTCGAAGTATCTGTTGGTGAAGAAGGAAAAGTATTCTCAGATACATTAGATTTAGATACGAAAACAAGCTTAACTGCTGAATAATGAAAGGATTTTAAATGATACAAGTTGCAATATCTGTTTTAGATGTTAATGAAGACAATTCGGTAAAAACATTTTATAATTTGGAAACAGCAAAACCTGATTTTTTCCATATAGATGTCATGGATGGCATATTTGTGGAAAAAAATACTTTAAATAAAATGAGAGATTATGCATTAAAATTGCATAACATTTCAATGACACCGTTAGATGTACATTTAATGGTGGAAAAACCTATGGATTTTTTAGATTATTTTATTGATCAGGGTGCTGATAGAATATCTTTTCACATAGAGGCATGTAAAGATGAAGAAGAGATTATTGGCATATTGAAATATCTTTCTGAAAATGGTGTAAAATCTGCAATTGCAGTTTGCCCAGATACGTCAATTGAAGAAGTATATAAATATTTAAAATATCTGCATATGGTCTTAGTTATGTCTGTTGTACCAGGAAAGGGTGGACAAAAATTTATTGAAAGTTCAACAGACAAAATTAGAAAATTAAAAGAATATTGTGATATAAATAATTTTGATATAGATATTGAAGTAGATGGAGGAATTAATGAAAATACTGCCAAATTAGCAAATGATGCTGGTGCAACAATTTTAGTATCTGGAAATTATGTTATTTCTTCTAATAATTATTCAGAGTCTATAAGTAAATTAAAATAAATAAAAAAAAAGAAAGGAAGGAAAAATGAAAAAGAAAATTATTTTTACTTTATTAATTTTTGTATTAGCATTTATATCTGTATTTTCTATTGTAAAAGCTACAAATGAAGATAATGGAATAATGTTAATTAATCAAAACAGAATGCTTGGTTATGAACAAATTGAGGACAAAGATGTATATGAGGCAACTGCGAACATTGAAAGAAAATCACAGGTAATAAATGGAAATACTTATTTTTGTGCTAATAATGTAATGTTGTCAGATGTAGTAATTAATGGAGATGCTTTCATTGTAGCTAATACTGTAACATTTGAAAATGGAACTACTATAAATGGTAATTTATTTATCTGTGCATCTAATGTAAAAATTGATGGTTCATATATTGAAAGATCAATTTTTGCTGCAGTAAAAGATATTACATTTACAGAGACTTCTTCTATAACATATGATGCTAATATTATTGCTTCTCATGTTATTGTAAATGGTACTTTTGACAGAAATTTAAATATGGCTGTAGATGATATTGAGGTAAAAGAAAGAGCTAATATTTTAGGTACGATGAACTATACATCAAATAAAGAAGCTGTAGTAGAAGAAGGAGCTTTAATTCAAAATATAAATTTTGATAAGCATGTTGAAGAACATGAAACTGTTTTAGATGTTATTATTAGATATGTATTAGATTTTGTTAGATATTTTGTTTTAACAATGGTTATATTTATTTTAATAATGAAATTTACTCCTAGGTTCTTAGAAAAAGTTGATAAATTATTTGGAATTACATCTTTTGGAATCGGAATTTTGTCTATAATATTAATTCCATTACTAATTTTAGCATTATTACTAATTAGAGTTGGTGCAACATTAGCTGTTGTTTTAGCATTATGTTTTGTTTTAATGTTTGTAATTGCAAATTCAATTAGTGTAATTGCGATTTCAGATGCTATTTCAAGAAAAATTAAGAAAGTTAAATTACCTATTTTAGTTGTGTTGACAACAATTGTAACATGGGTATTATTTAAAGTTCCTGTAATAGGCGGAATATTATCTTTCTTAATGATTTCAACAGGAATTGGTATGCTATTAAAATATCAATTTGTTAAAAATAAATAGTTGTGAAAATATAAAAGAGGGGATAATTTAAATTATTATCCTCTCTTTTCATAATATATGCAATCCTTATCTGAGCTAATTTTTTTACTTTTAACGGTTTCATAATTGCATATTCCATTTTCTTGAAAGATACAATCATAGGAACAATTAATATTTGTCACGTACATACACCTCTTTTAATAAATAGTGTATGTATTTTTTTAATTAATTATTCATTGTGGCTATTACAATATTTTACTAAAGGGCAATCAAGGCATTTGGGATTTCTAGCAGTGCAAGTATATCTTCCATGCCATACAAATAAGTGATTTACATCACACCAATCTTTTTTATCAAATTGTTTTAATAAATCTTGTTCAATTTTTGTTGGCTCATTTTGAGAAGAAAAACCAATTCTGTTTGATATTCTTCTAGCATGAGTATCTACAGCTATTCCTTGTGCATTGTGAAAGGCTTCAAGCATTATGACATTTGCACTTTTTCTACCAACACCTGGAAGAGCTATTAATTCTTCCATACATTCTGGAACAGAAGAGTTATATTTTTCTACTAACACTTTACTACATGCTAATGCATTTTTAGCTTTGTTTTTATAGAATCCGCAAGGATGGATTAATTGTTCTAGTTCTTTTATATTGGCTTTAGCCATTTTTTCTGGTGTTCCATACTTTTGAAATAAGGCAGGAGTGGTTTTATTTACTCGTTCATCAGTACATTGTGCAGATAGCATTACTGCAATTACAATTTGAAATGGTGTTTCAAAATCTAAGCTGCAAGTAGCATCAGGATAATAGTTACGTAATATATTTAATATTTCTTTTGCTTCTTTTTTTGCTTTCATATAAAAATTCCTTCTTTTCTTGCAAGTATAAAAATTAACTTTTTCAAACATTATAGTTGAATTTTAATAACATAATTATATAACAAATAATATAATATATAAAGAGAATAGGAGGATTTATAATGTTACGAGCATTAAAAAAAACTATAGCTGTTTGTTTAATTGGTTTTGGTGCAGGAACTATAATGGTTTTATTACTTCCTATAACATGGTGGTTGATTATAGTAGGAGTTTGTGTTATTTTAGTTGGAATAATTTGGTTATACTCTTAGTCAGTTAGGTGGTGTAAAATGTAATCTAAAAACTTAAGAATTTTTATAATTTAAAATACGAAATTTGATTTTTTTATGGGAATTATGCTTTTTGTTAATATACAAGAGCAAGAAAGGAATGTGACAAAATATGAAAGTTGTTGTAAAAAAATCCCCTAAATTTTTAAGAGGATTTTTAAAACTAATTTTTGGAATAAAAAATACATAAGATGAAAAATCTTATATAAAAAGAAGTGAGTTTTATAATTATAATTTTTTCATTATAATTATAAAGCTCACTTCTTAAATTATAAAATATTATGCTCTATTTACTTTTCCTGAACGTAAGCATTTAGCACATACTGTTATTCTTTTTGGTTGACCATCAACAATAGCTTTTACTGTTCTTAAATTTGGTTTAAAAGTTCTTGTTGTTCTTTTACTTATATGAGAACGGGTAATACTTAATTGATTTCCAAAATTTATATTCTTATCACAAATTGCACATTTTGCCATTTTTTATGCACCTCCATTTAATTTAATAGACTGACTATGAATTAATATAACATAGTTTATAAAAAAAAACAAGAGTTTATGGCAAAAAAATGAAAAAATATGGGCAAATGTATAAGTTGAAGCGTAATGTGAATATAAAAACACACAATATCTAAGTGGATATTGTGTGTTTTTGGCATTAAAAATTGAGAGATAATCCTTCCATTAATTCATCAATGACTTTAGAAGGAAGACAAAATGCACTTTTAAATTCTAACATTTCAGCGTTATGAAGCTTTTTTACAATTTCATCAGTTAAAAATGATGTACTAATAAAAACAAAAATTACTTCTTTATCTTCGTGAAGACATGGAATCCGTGCAACAAAAGATATACTGTCATGTAAATATTTGATATGTATATCTTTTTCATTTACAACTAGTGGAAATGCACCTTTTCTTTCTGATAATTTACAGTCAGTAAGTAACGAAATTCTAAAAAAATTGATAAATTTGAAATCTTTAAATTCTTCTCTTAATTCGGCTGTATCGCTTATGATATGCTCTTTTACAAGAAAGTTATATAAAGATTTATTGGAGTCAAAAATCTGACTTTTCCCATTTATGCTTAATATATAAAATTCTGCAATCCGCACACCATAGAGCAATGCTGTTCCATAATTGCCTGAGAATGTGAGTACTTCACACATGTTCATGTAATACATACGAGTGTGAGGTCCTAATTTGTCAGGAACTTGATGATTACTCCGCTTGCTAATGTTGTTGGCAGTTTTAGATTTTACTACCTTGGCGTATTGTAAATATAATGCTTGTGACATTTTTTACACCTCCAAATGATTGATGTCTTATATTATATCATAAATTATGTTAACAATCAAAATTAATGGACATTTTTAGTTAAAAAATGTTAAAATATAAATAAATCTAATTACAAAAAGGATATAATAAAAATGATTGGTAAAAGGAAAAAATTAATAATATTAGTTAATATTATTGCAATAATATTAATTGCTATAATGATGTTTGGAATAGCAAAACAAAGAGAATTAAAAAATTTAGAAGAAATTGCAAATGCAGTTGATGGGGTAGTTGTTTCAGAAGATGTACCATTTTATACAAAACCTAAGCTGAAAGATGTAAAGCAAATACGCACATTAAATAGAACAGAAAATGTTTACATTTTGGAAGAATTAAAAAATGATGGTATAGAATGGTTTAAGATTAAAGTTGATGGTAAGATAAATGGATATGTGCAGGCAAAATATATTGGATATTATAAAGCTATTAATAGTGAAAAAGTCTTAGTATCTGATGTTTCTCAATTTAATATAGGAGAAGACTTTAATACGCGTGAAGATTATGAAGTTTTTTTAGTAGAAAATAATATAAATTATGTATATATAAGAGCTGGCGGAAGAGGCTATGGAGAAGATGGTAATTTTTATGTGGACAAACAATATCAATTATATGTTGATGCCTGTGAATATTTGAAGATACCTTATGGGTTTTATTTTTTGGACGAGGCATTAAATAGTGTAGAAATTGATGAAGAAGTTAATTTTATACAAGATTTTCTAAATAAAAATGCAGGACCAAATTGTAAACTTCCTGTTGCATTAGATATTGAAAAACATTCGGAAAAAGGAAGAACAGACAATATTTGGAATATGAGGGCACAGTTAGTTCAAGAACTTATAAATAAGTTAAAAGATAAAAATATAAAGTCAATTATTTATTCAAATGCTAAAACAGCACATTTATATTTAAGTTCTATAGATGCTGAATTTTGGATTGCATATTATCCAGAAAAAAATGAAATACCTAAATATTCTTATTTTGAGTTAGATGAAGAAGGTTCAAAAAATCATGATTTACAAAAGAAAACTATTGGGTGGCAATTTACTGAAAGTGGTGCTGGAGATGAAATTAAGGATATAGTGGATATATCATTATTTAATAAAGATTTTATGGAGTAAAAAGTAATAGTAATTTTTTAAAGAGCATATACATTATAAAAAACGATAAGGAGTATTATATGATAAAGAAGATATTTTATAGTTTTTTATGTATATGCTTTTTTTATGTATATACGGTTAATGCTACATATTTAACTATTCCAACATGGTCTAAAGATACTGTTGTAGAAACATCTACTGGAAAAGTTGGTGAAAATTTTCTTGAACTTAACTGTGAATCTGCAATTTTAATTTCACAGGATACAGGGGAAGTTTTATATGAACATAATTCACATGAAAAATTACGACCAGCTAGTGTGACAAAGGTTATGACTATTCTTCTAATAATGGAGGAGATAGATAATGGGCATCTTTCTTATGATGATATGGTTAGCTGTAGTGAGAATGCTTCAAGTATGGGTGGCTCACAGATTTGGTTAGATCCAAGAGAAGAACTTTCGGTTCATGAAATGTTAAAAGCTATTTGTGTTGTTTCTGCAAATGATTGTACTGTTGCAATGGCAGAGCGTATATGTGGAAGTGAAGAAGTTTTTGTTGATAAGATGAATCAAAAAGCTAAAGAATTGGGAATGAAAGATACTGTATTTAAAAATTGTCATGGAATTGATGAAGATGGTCATGTTACTTCTAGTAATGATATTGCTATTATGTCGAGAGAATTATTAACTAAACATCCTGAAATTACTCAATATACTACAATTTGGATGGACACTTTAAGAGATGGGAAATCACAATTGGTAAATACAAATAAGATGATTAGAAATTATGAGGGTGCAACAGGATTAAAGACAGGTTCTACATCTCTTGCTTTATTTAATTTATCTGCTAGTGCAACTAGAGATGGTTTATCTTTAATAGCAGTTGTTATGAGAGCACCAACAACTAAAGATAGGTTTAGCTGTGCAAAAAAATTGTTAGATTATGGTTTTAGTAATTATAAATATGAAAGGTTTAGTGAAGGTGGGGCTTCTGTTACTAATGTTAATGTAGAAAAGGGATTAGAAAGTGAAGTGACTTTGAACTACGGAGCATCAGCAGGAAAGATGATAGATAAGAAAAGTGAGGTAAATGTTGAACAAGAGGTAATTTTGAATGAAAAAATAGAAGCTCCAATTTCACAAGGTCAAAAGCTGGGAGAAGTAAATTTTAAATTAAATGGGGAGATACTTGGAAAAGTTGATTTGGTAGCAGCAAATAATGTGGAAAAAATAAATTTCTTGAATATGGGAAAGAAAATTTTAAATAATTGGTTTTATTTATTTAGAAATTAAATATACAATATTATAGATTGATATTTGCAACAATTGTTTGTAGCAGTAGGTTCTTGACAAAGCTTTAAAATCCAGTTATAATATATGATGTAACGATGTTGAAAGGAGAAGAAACATGCTTGCTAAATATTGGAAAAAAATAGGCTTACTTATATTAATAGTAGCTTGTTTATTTAATATTACAATAAAGTTAGTGAAAAAAGTATCTTTGACTGATAGTGTGAAAAGTACTGTTTCTAATACTGTCGACAATGTAGTTACTCAAATAACTGGAAAAGAGAATAACGAAAATAATATGGAAAATCAATAAAAAGTATTGAAAAGATGTATTAATTATGTTAAAATATTAAAGATTTTGTTAAGAAAAGTAAGGAAGAGGTGAATTACATGAAAGAAGGAATGCATCCAAATTATACAACTGCAACAATTACATGTGCATGTGGAAATGTAATGGAAACAAATTCTACAAAAGCAGATATGAAGGTAGATATTTGTTCAAAATGTCATCCATTCTGGACAGGTAACTTAAAAAGAGAGACTACAGGTGGTAGAGCTGATAAATTCAAAAAGAAATATGGATTACAATAATAATAAAAAATATACTATTATCAATAGTATATTTTTTTATATAAAAGAAATATTTCACTATTAGATAAAAAAATTGTAAAAAATATAAGACGAGTTTGGAGGTTTTTTTATGGAAGAGGAAATAAAATTAGCTATGCATGCAATGGAATATACAAATTCTAAAATATATAAAGTTGGTGCTTTTTTGAAAATGAAAAGTGGCAAATTTTATACGGGATGTAATATAGAAAACCATGGAATTCAGTCTATATGTGCAGAGAGAGTGGCTTTTTCTAAAGCAATTTCAGAGGGAAATCTAGATTTTGAGTATATAATTGTAGTTGGAAAAAGTTTTAATAGTGATAAATTAGATAAATGCTTACCATGTGGTTATTGTAGACAATTCATGTCACAATTTGTGGATAAAAATTTTAAAATTTATGTTTATTATGATAATAAAACTGAAGAATATACTATAGAACAATTATTACCAGAGGCGTTTTCAATTTAAATTAGCAAAGTAAAAATAGGGAGAACTAATCCGGAGAGTAGCAAGAATAAAAATACTTACTCCTCCGGATTTTATTATTTTTTGTTTGGTATTCATGTATTCCATAAGATACACTTTCTAAAAAAGTATATAATGCGAACAAGATTATTGTAAATTTCATTGTTTTCTCCTTTAAATCTAATTCTTTGAAAATAGAAAACCAGATTTTAGATAACTGTGAGCTTCTATTTCAAATTCTGAATTTTTATATAATTCATCCCAATTATATTTATCTAATTCGTCTTTGGTTAAAAAGTTTTTTCTAAAATATCCATTGAAACCTATAATATCACTTTCATATCCTCTTGAAGTTTTATATAGTAATGCTAAAGTATTTTTTTCAATAAATTTATTTATTTCAGCTTCAATTTCTTGCAAATTTTCTTCACTAGAATAATTAAAGCTTTTATTTCCAGATAAGATGTTTGCTTTAACATTAATAATACATTTTATTTTTGGAATATTGTTGTCTAATGTTAAATCAATTTTGGTATTGTAATAATGAGATATATTTACTGTTATTGGTATATTAGTCTGTTGAGGATTATAAACTTCTATTGTTGCTTCTTTGAATTCATTAGTTAAAAGGTTATAACATATTGTGTCTAGACCAGACAGTCTTCCTACCATTTTATAGTCTTTAAAAACACTTAATCCTATACTTTCAATTGTATTTTTATTTATAAAACTATATAATGCTACAGGTGCTTTTGTGTCATCATGTAGGCTAGAATAAAAATTTGATAATTTACATGGTGTTATATAAGATGTTATTTGAGATGAATTAATAAATGAACTATAGAATTTAGCTGAAATATCATCAATTTTTGATGCTACATTTAAAAAATCTTCTGTTTTCCCTTGGGTTACTAATATATTGCAAGTTGGTCTAATTTGGACATTATTGGCAAGTGTATTAATAAAATCTTCAATTCCATCTTTAGCTAGTTCTTCAGATATAAGGATAACATTACAATGAGAAAGATTTAATTCGTTTATGTCTTTAAGATTAAGCATGGATAATCCTAGGTTAAAAGAATTGCAATTTACTGTTTCTATTTGTGTTGTTATTTTTGTGCCATTACCTTCAGATGTATCTGGTTTCGCTATTTGTATAGAAAGTCTTAAGGGTTCTTCTTTAGAATCTGATTTATCAATTCCAATAGCTATAATATATGAAATATTTTCAACATCTCTTGCATCATATGCTTCAATGAAAGTTATTAAAATAGTTAAAATAATGGCAGTAATTAAGAGTATTTTTTTCATTAAACCGCGTCCTTCCTTTTTATATTACCAATAATTAGTATAATCGTACTAATAACTAATAATCCTAGTAGCATGTATTTATATACAATTGTTTCTAAAAATTTAAATAATGATTGGTTTTCAAATAATATTATTAAAGCAAAAAGAATTGATAAAAATGAATAAGAATATATTCTTGATTCTTTACAATTGGTTAATTTTTCAAATATATTTGTTATATACATTAATAAAATACTTAAATATGAGAATGCTGAAATAATCCAAAGGAAAACGAATATTGCATCTGTTCGTTGAAATAATTCTCCAAATTCAATGTTTCTGGTTAACAAATACATAGACATTGCTTCTTCACTATGCACAATAAATGGAAATAATGCTAGAAGTGTAATTGTTGTGAATAGTAGAAATAATCCGGAAATTATAATGGAAATTATTGATATCTGTTTGAAATCTTTCTTGTTTTTTAAAAATGGACAAATAAAGAATAAATATATTAATCCACTATATCCAAAAATGTTTTGAATGCCTTCAACAAACGTGGTTTTAACGTTTTGACCTAATATAGGATATAATCTATTTATATCTAATTCTTGAAAAGTACCACACAATATAATGATTAAGCTTACTAATATTAAAATAACAACAATGGAATTTGTTTTTACAATTGATTTAAAACCAATAAAATTTGCGAATCCAATTGCTGCTAGAAAAATAAGTAAAAGTAATTCAATAGGAGTAGTTGGAAAATATATTATTTGTAAAAGTGTTGCAAATTCATAAATTACAGTTGCTAAAATTATAGTAAAGAAAATTTGAAATGTAATTCCTATTAAAAATTTGAAGCCTTTATTTCCTACATAATCGGAAATATCTATAATATCTTCATTAGGAAATTTTTTAAAAAGTTTACAAATTAATAATGTAAATAAAATTGCGAGAATTCCTGTAAATATTATATTTATTGGGGCACCAGTTTGTGATTGCTTAATAAATTCTTTGGGCATATTTAACAATATTTTGTTCATCATTACAATTACAATGAGGAATATAGCTTCTAATTTACCAAGTTTATATTTCATTATATTAAATTTCCTTTCTATTATAAAATTATCAAATTAATTATTTTTCCATTTCATACTAATTGTATTTTCTTGATTTGGTTTTTTGGTGTTTAGAAAATTGCTTCTCTTTTCACGTTTCCAAATTGGTCTTATATAGAAAGATGCTTCAGTATTTTTATTACCAACAGGAAGGTATGGAGAAAAATAAGAAACTCCAAATGATTGTAATTTAGACAATAGAATAAGCATTATAAACAGTACAAAACTTATTCCAAGGAATCCTGCTACATAGGCTACAATCGTGTATAGAAATCTAAATGTTCTAATTGTGAAGTTCAATGAAAAATCTGGTATCGCATAAGAACAAATTCCAGTTATGGCTATAATTATAATTAATAATGGACTTACTATATTTGCAGCAACAGCAGCTTCTCCCAAAACTAAACCACCAATTATTCCAATTGTTTGACCAATTGCAGAAGGAACTCTTAAACTTGCTTCTCGTATGAGTTCAAAGGATAATTCCATTATTAACAATTCAAATATAACAGGAAATGGTATAGATTTTCTCATAGACGATATAGCAAAAGCTAATTCTGTTGGAAGTAGTTCTTGGTGAAAGTTAGTTATTGCGACATAAAATGATGGTAAAAGCATGGCTATAACAAATGCTATTACACGTATTAATCTAACTAAATTTCCAAATTGATGTTTTAAGTTAGTATCTTCAGGAGAACTAATAAAATCAAGTAATATTGCTGGTGCAATTAATGCATATGGACTGCCATTTACAAGAATTACAACTCTACCAGCTAAGATATTATTACATGCTCTATCTGAACGTTCTGTAGCAAATATTTGAGGAAATAGAATTGCAGAATCATCTTGAATTAATTGCTCTAAATTACCTGAATTTGTTACAGAATCAATTTCTAAATTACTAAGCCTATATCTAACTTCATTTACTAAATCATCGTTTGTTATATTTTTCATATAACAAAATGCAACTTGAGTTTTTGTTATTTTTCCTACTTGAAGTTGCTCAATTATAAGATTTTCATTGTTGATTATCCTTCTAAGCATTGATGTGTTTGTACGAAGATTTTCAACAAATGCTTCTTGGGGACCTCTTATTACAATTTCATTTTGGGGTGCTGAAATTTGTCTTGTTTCAAACCCTTTAGCTTCTACGCAAAAGGCTACATCTAAGGTATCAACTAGTAAACAGGTAAAACCGCTATTGATGTAGTTAATTACCATAGAAAAATCTTTTGATGTTTTAATTGTATTTTGAGGAAGAAGAGAATTAAATATAATATCTTCTAAATTTGGATTTTTTGTAGTGTGGTAATTTAGATCATTATTTTTATTTAAAATTAGGGTTTCACTTGAAGAGTCAGAATTAGTTTTATTTTTTAACATTAGTGGTTTTAAAACATAATTATTTATTATTTCTGAATCAATTAATCCATCAATATATATAAGATATCCATTATATTGTTTCCCTTTAGCGTTTAAAGTAAATTTTCTCATATTAAAATCGCTGTTTATTAATGCATTATATGTTACAGTTAAAAAGTCTATATTTTCAGGTAAAGAAGAAGATACACTTTTTTGAATTTTGATTTCTTTTTCATTGTTTTGTGGTTGTGTTTCTGATAATTCATAAGAGTATTTTGACTGAGGTGTGTATGCAAATATTTTTTTTAAGAATGTGTTAAAAGACATAAATAATCTCCTTTTAGAATATATTTAAAAAAAATGATTACTATTTATTGTTATTATTGACAAATTTTTAGGAATAAAACATAAATTTTAAAATATACATTAATTAAAAGTAGTAGTCCAATGGATTTTAGGAGGGTGTTATGGAAAATTTGGATATATATAAAGACATTGCGGAAAGGACTGATGGGGATATATATGTTGGCGTTGTAGGTCCGGTTAGAACAGGAAAATCTACATTTATAAAGAAATTTATGGAATTATTAGTTTTACCAAATATAGATAATAAACATAAAAAAGAAAGAGCAATTGATGAACTTCCACAGAGTGCTGGTGGCAAAACAATAATGACTACAGAACCAAAATTTATTCCTAATGAAGCGGTTGAAATTACTCTAGCTGATAATTTAAAATTGAAAGCTAGAATGGTTGATTGTGTTGGATATCTTGTAAATAATGCAATTGGTTATTTAGAAGATGATATGCCAAGAATGGTTAAAACTCCATGGTCTGATGAGGAAATTCCTTTTGAAAAGGCTGCAGAAATTGGTACAAAGAAAGTTATTGAAGAACATTCAAGTATAGCGGTTTTAGTTACAACTGATGGTTCAATAACTGGAATACCTCGTGAAGATTATGTTGAACCAGAAGAAAGAGTAGCAAAAGAACTTTCTGAGAAGAAAAAGCCATTTGTAATTGTATTAAATGCTGAAAAACCTAATAGTGATGAAAATATTGCTTTGGCTAAAGAATTAGAAAATAAATACAATACAGCTGTTATTAGATTAAATTGTACAGAAATATCATTAGAGGATATTAATAATATTTTTTCAAAAATATTATTTGAATTTCCTGTTGAACAAATAAATATTAAATTTCCAAGATGGGTTGAAGGATTGCCAGATACAAATGAAATAAAAAATGAATTATATAAAGAAATAAAAGAATGTTTTAATGATACTAATAAATTGAAGGAAATTAGTGATGAAGTTAAAAAATTACAATCTACAGAGGTAATTTTAAAAACCGAGATAGAAAAAATAGATTTGGGAAATGGAAATGTAGATTTAAATATTACATTAAAAGAGCAATTATTTTATCAGGTTCTTACAGAAATTACTGGTGAGGAAATTTCAGATGAAGGAAAATTATTTGCTAAAATTTCAGAGTTTTCAAAAATAAAGAGAGAATATGATAAAATGAAATATGCTTTGCATGAAGTAAAAGAAAAAGGATATGGAATAGTAAATCCTAGTATTGATGACTTAATTTTAGAAGAACCAGAAATAATTAAACAAGGTTCAAGATATGGGGTAAAATTAAAAGCAAAAGCTCCTTCATTGCATATGATTCAAATAAATACGGAAACGGAGATAGCACCAATTGTTGGAAGTGAAAAACAATCAGAAGAACTTGTTAAATATTTATTATCTGAATTTGAAGAAGATAAGAAAAAAATTTGGGAATCAAATATTTTTGGAAAAAGTGTTCATGAATTAGTTAATGAAGGCTTGCAGAATAAATTGGCTAGAATGCCTGAGGATGCTCAAATGAAAATTCAGGAAACTTTACAAAGGATAGTAAATGAGGGAAGTGGAGGATTGATTTGTATAATATTATAAATGAATAAAAAAGAAAGGGGCGTACTTACAAAGTTGTAAGTGCGCCTTTTAGAATTGAATTTAGATTTTTAGGAATTGATAGGAACTTCTTTAATGACGGTTTGACCATCAGTTCTTTCAAAAAGTAACTTCCGGTTGCAAATGCAGTCAATATTCTGGTGCGTAGAGAGAAGAATAATCCTCTTTTTATCTCTATTACACCACTTTACAATGAACTGCAGAATCTTAATAGCATCCGCATTATCAGAATTGCCATGATTGTCCAGGCCAGATGTACATTCATCAAGAGCTAAAATATCTATGTCATCATTAAGCCAGAATAAAATTTTTGCAATTACAAGTCGCTGTTTCTGACCATTTGACAAATTAGTATATTTATGTTCTTTACACCATTTCCATACATCATGTGAATTTTCACTAATTTCTTTCCAGAGAAAAAGATTTTCAAAGATGTATTTCATTTTCTGCAGATCTTCAATGGATGGAGTGGGGTGAATTACTTCATCTAGACAGAACAACTCTTCCCATATTGATAAACTACCAAAACCGACTGTTTCATCATAAAACATGTAATTAGTTGGTGTTAGTTTTTCATCATCGTTTTGGATAAAAGTTATTCTTCCTGTTGCTAGTTTCATGAATGTGGATTTTCCACTGCCACTGGCTCCAATTAAAGCAATAATTTCACCTATTTTAATAGATAAGTAAGTATCAAGAATTAGTTTAAAAGGTTTATCATTTTCAGATTGTTCTGTATAAGAAATGGTAAATGGCGAGAAGTTTAAACTGGTGACAGATTTATTAGACAGTGAAACTTCTTTTTGATAAACGTTGATGATTTCTTTCATAAGTTTTTCTTCTTTTTCTAATTCTGATATTTTTTGAGCCTTTTTCTCAAGAATATAAATAGCGTCTTTAATCTTTTCTAGTGTTGTATTGTAGATAGCTAATAATGCTGTTAATTCGGTTATTGTTGCTAATGAGATATCTTTGTTAGAATTCAGCAATGATAACACAATTAATATGCTAGATCCACAAATACTTGTTAGAGTGACTAGCGAATCAGTAAAGAAAGTATT
Source organism: uncultured Clostridia bacterium (assembly GCA_947589065.1). Classification (GTDB taxonomy): domain Bacteria; phylum Bacillota; class Clostridia; order TANB77; family CAG-508; genus UMGS1994. The sequence continues at coordinate 2,449 of CANPZM010000017.1, read as the reverse complement.
TTTCCTTTTTTCTGATTCATTGTGAAAGTCTTTTTCTGAGAGATTTTTTAATCTTTGTATCCTTATTTTTAAATCGAAAGGAATAATATTAGTTACTCTCATAATATCATTGATGACAATGTTCTTTTTATTTCTCGATTCTCGACGATTAATTGCATAACTATGGTGATGCATGTCATCATAAGCTGAAAAAAATAAGCAGAGGATACAAGAAATAGAAATCAAAGGTATGAAAATATATGTTGGAATTAGTGTGTTTACTTTGATATTTATAAATAGCATAACTAAAACAGTAAATATATTTATAAAATCAAAAAAGTAGTTGTTTTCTAGCTCCCATGTTAACTCTAAGTATGATTTTATTGTCTGTACGATTTCTTCATTATTTACCTGTGAAAAATAATTCTCTTTTTTATCATAAACTTTTTCTGATACTTTACCAACAACTGATCCACCAATAATTGATTGATAGTTGGTCTTAAGATAGCTTATTTGATTAATAAGAATCATTCTGTACTGGTGTGCGAAGTTATTGAAGATGTCTCTAGCATTATAAATAATGAAAAAAACGATACCTAAAATTGGTTTGCCATGTGTAATAAAAAAGTTTACTAATAACATTAAACATGACAGAGAGCTCCTAATAATATTATCTGCAATCATGTTATAGATATTCATTTTCAGATAAAGGTTCCGCAGTTCATTTGGTTGCTTTAAAAAAGACTCTGTGATTTTGTTCCTTTTTGTAAAATTTGTGAATAGTTTACCTACCTCCTTTAATAACTTAAATTCCCGTTTTGTATTTTCATTTGCTGCCATAAAAATTCTCCTTTCTTTTGGTGGCGAACATTTTCGCATTTTCTATATAAGTTGGTACTTCTATTATATCATATTTGGTTTACATAAACAATATGACAGGCATTTTAGGTATTGCAACAATTTCAAGAATAAGTTAGAGATAATATTCAAAACATTGAAAAAATAAAAAAGGTTTGATAGAATACAAGAAATATGTATTAAAGGAATAAAAAATGTCTGTAAAAAAGAATGAAATTTATGAAGTTAAGATTATAGATAATGGTTTTAAAGGTGAAGGAATAGCTAAGATTAATGATTTTATTATATTTGTTCCAAATGCAATAAAAGGTGAGATTGTAAAAATAAAAATTTTGAAAGTATTATCTACACATGCTTTTGCTAAAATTGAAGCAATAATTGAACCAGCAAAGACTAGAAGAACGGACGATTGCACAATTTATGAGAAGTGCGGTGGCTGTGCAATACGCCATATTGACTATAAAACAACATTGCAAATGAAAAAAGAAAGTGTAATTGAAACACTAAAAAAACAAGGAATAAATGTAAGTGTAAAAGATACTATTGGTATGGAAAATCCTTTATATTATAGAAATAAATTGCAATATCCAATTGGAAAAGATATTGACGGAAATCCTGTTATGGGAATCTTTGCTGAAAGAACTCATAGAATAATACCTACAGAAAAATGTTTTATTCAAAATGAAAGATTACAAGAAATTGCTAATGGAATATTTGGTTTTATAAAACATAATAAAATACCTGTATATAATGAGTTAAAATTATCAGGGGAAATACGCCATCTAGTTTTAAGAATAGGAATTAAAACTAATGAAGTAATGGTTACAATTGTAAGCAATAAGAAGAAAATAAAAAAAGAGCAAGAACTGGTAAATTTTATTGTTTCGAATTATTCAGATGTTAAAACTATAATAAAAAATATAAATGATTTTAATACAAATGTTATTTTAGGTGATAAGAATGTTGTATTATATGGTAAAGGTTTTATAATTGATGAATTATTAGGATTTAAATTTAAAATATCACCTATGTCCTTTTATCAGATAAATCCAATACAAACAGAAAAATTATATTCAAAAGCAATTGAATATGCTGGATTAACTGGTAAAGAAACTATTTTTGATTTATATTGTGGCATTGGAACAATAGGAATATGCGCATCAAGAAAAGTGAAAAAAATATATGGAATTGAAACTGTACCAGAAGCAATACAAGATGCGAAAATAAATGCAAAGGAAAACAATATAGAAAATGCAGAATTTTTTGTAGGAGATGTTGAGAAAACATTACCAGAATTTATCTGCAAAAATAAAGTTGACGCAGATGTAATTTTTGTTGATCCTCCTAGAAAGGGATGTGAAAAAACAGCGATAGATTCAATTATGCAGATTTCTCCTAAAAAAATTATATATATAAGTTGCAATCCAGCGACTTTGGCTAGAGATTTGAAATATTTGCAGGAAAAGTATGAAATAGAAGAAGTAACGCCTGTAGATATGTTTGCTTATACATCACATGTGGAGTGTGTGGCTGTTCTTAACCTTAAATAGTTTTGAAATTATTCTTACTGTAAGGATAGATGGTTTAAATATTAGAAAAATTATTTTTAATA
>CANPZM010000016.1 GCA_947589065.1 uncultured Clostridia bacterium | reverse complement strand
GGATTTTTGTTACTCTGTGCAAAACTATAAGTTTTCCGAGTCCCCCAGCATAGCTGGGGGTTAACTCTAAAATTAATTTTTAAATCAAGGTCACAAATTGCGACCTTGATTCTTATTTCTAAAAATATTTTATTCTTGTTCTAATATCATTTTTTCTATAAATAAATTTAAATCTTCTTTTGTTTTATATGTATACATTTTTATATTATCATCTTTATTTATATCTTGAATTAATTTTTCTACATCTTTATTATGCTTAACATCTTTAAATATTACTTGAATCAATTTTACTTGGCTGATTTTAGCAATATTAAATTCTTCTAATGTATATTGCCCAATTTTTTCTCCAACAAGCATTATAAATATATCTGATGTTGGTATTTCTTTATTGTATTCTTCCTGTTTTCTTTTTATTGAAACTGTATTGTCAAAAAATTCACATTCAAATAAATTAATTCTGATACCGTCATCAATCAACCTATCTTGTAATTTTCTTATACAATTTCCAATTTGATTTCTTTCATCTTTAAACTCATTTATTGAAGATGCTAAAAAAATTTTGATTCTTTTTTTCATAATTACTTTCCTTTTTGTTTTAGTTCCATAATTTTAAAAGCTATTTCCCTCATTTCGTCATATTTTTTCATTTTTAAATAAACACGAACAATATTACCATAAGCATAAGTTAATATAGTTTTAAACTTATTAGGATCTTCTTTATATAGTTCTTCTGCAAATTCTATACATTTTAATCCATTTTTTTCTGCTTCTTTCATATCATTATTATTTTTATATGTGTCTGATATAGAATAATATATTTCATATGCTTCTTCTTTATACTCACTAGTATTCTTATTAGGAGATTTTTCTAAAATTTTTAAAGATTTATAATAAAAATCTATTGCTTCATTATATTTTTTCATTTTTCCATATGTAGTTCCAATGTTCCTATAATAAAGTTGCAAATTCGAATTATATTGATTTTTTATGTTTCTTTCTGCAATTTCTATTGCTTTTGCATAATATTGTAGTGCTTCTTTATAATTATGTTTTTTAGAGTTCATAGTACCCAAGTTATTATATAATGTGCATAGTACCTCTTTATACTTTTTAAAATTTTCTATTGACATTTTCTCTGATACATCTATAGCTTTAGAATAAAATATATTTAACTTTCTTATATTTTTCATCTTCATGTATATATTTCCCAAATCAATATATATATCCATTAAGTCTTTTTCAGAAGTATCAATAGAATTCTTTTCTGCCATTTTTAAGGCTTTAATAGAATATTCTTCTGCCTTTTTAGTATTTTCTTGGTGAAATAAAATATCTCCCATATCTATATAAGCTCTAAATAATTTATTTTCATAGTTCTTTTCTTCGCTTATTATTAGCTCTTGTAATATTTTTATTAATTCTAAACAATATTTTTCTGATTTTTCGTAATCTTTTATTCCTTTATAAGTTATATATAAACATTCATAAATATATTCTAAAGATTCCTTATCAGATTGATTAATTATTTTTATATTTTCTTCATATTCTTTAATTGATTTTAAATAATATTTTTCTGACTCTTTTGACTCATTATTTTTAGCATAGATTGCACCTAATCTATTATATAAAACTCCTAAATTATTATTAAATTGTTTTTTATCTTCTGGTTTTTTAATATTTTCTAACAAATGTAATGCCTTTATACAATATTCTTTTGATTTCTTATTTTCTTCTATATCATAATAGAATATTGCTAAATCTCTATAGGCTTTTGCCAAATTATTAGCATACATTTCTTCGTTTTCTTTATCTAAATTTTCTATTATTTTAATAATCTTTTTATAGTATATTTCTGCTTCTTGGTTATTTGAATTATTTTTAGACATGAAATCAGCAAAGCTTTTATAAATATCTACAAGAAATTTACCATATACTTCTTCATCTTTTTGTGCAAGTTTTTCTTGTATATTTATTGCTTTTCTTAGATTTTCTTCCGCTTCTTCAGGTTTTTTTATTTTTTCATATATACTAGCCAATAATTTATATATTTCTGATAATTTTTCTTTATAACTATCATATTCACTATCTATATATTTTTCATATATTGTTATTGCTTTATTGTAATATTTTTCTGCTTCATCATATTGTTCTATTTTTTTATATAAGCTTCCTATAAATTTGTTATATTTTGCTTCTTGAGTATCAATTATTTCTTTTTTTCCTGATATAATTTCTTTATATATTTTAATTGTTTCTTCATAATATTTTTTTGATTTTTCTTTTTCACCCAATGTTTTATATAATATTGCTAAATTTTCATATGTATATGCTAAATCTTTTATATACTTATTAAATTTTTGTGGAGATATATTTTTATAAGTTTCAATTTCTTTTAAATAATATTCTTCTGATTTTCTATAATCATATTTCTTTTTATATATTCTTCCTAAAAATTCATATGTTTCACTCAAAGCTGCACTGTATTTGTCTTTATTTTCAGTTATCATTTCATTACATATTTTCATATAAGATTCTGCATCTTTTATTGCTGATTCATAATCTTGAGTTTTTTCATATAATAAATATATATTTCTAATAGAATCTAGTAAACTTTTCTTATATATATCTGGCTTTTCACTGGCTAGTCTTGTAAAAATTTTTTCAGCTTTTTTAGCATATATAAAAGCATCATCATAATTATTTGTACATTTGTATAAATCGCTTATCTCCCAATATGATTGTGCAAGTTCGCTTTCAAATGCTTCTGCATTTCTTTCTACTAATTTTTCTCCTAATTCAATAGATTTTAATATATATTCTTTAGATTTCTTATATTTAGATATTTGGCGATATAAAGAAGCTAAATTTCTAAAAAATGACATTTTGTTTTTATTATCTGCTGTATTGTTTTCTTCCATATTTTTTTCAAGTATATTTATTCCTGTTAAATAGGTATTTTCTGCTTCTTCATAATTTCCAATATTAGTATATAATAAACCCAAGTTTAAATATGGAATTGCATCTGATTCGTCCATTTTAATAGCCTTTAAATAACACTCCTTAGACTCTTCAATCTCTTCTTTGTCCTTTTTAATATTTCCATAATTATTATAATATGCTGATAAAAAATATTTGTAGCTTGTTTCTATTTTAATCACATCTTCACATATTTCAATTGCCTTTAAATATAGTTCTTCTGCTTTTTCCTTATTGTCAGTATCATCATAAAAAATACCTAATAAATTATATAGACGAGATAGCTTTATATTATAAATTTCAAGGTTTTCTTCTTGAATAAATTTTTCTTTGGTATTTTCTAGGCTAAGATATCCTAAATATCTTTCTGCGATTTTTAAAGCTTTTGATACTTGATTTTGGTCATGTAAATAACTTATATAATTATCTAAGCTTTTTCTATTTAAATCCCCTTCTTCATCTAATTTTATTGCTTCTTGAAAAATCTGTTCTATTTCTTCAAATCTGTTTTGATTATTTATATCTATTTTTAGTAAGTCAATTCTTTGTAGTAATTCGTTTACAATTACTTGTAATTCTTTTTTACGTTCTTTTTGAAGTTTTAATATTCTTTCTCCATCATTTTTTATTTCTTCAAACTCTAATGCTTTTTTTGCCTCTTCTAAATCTCCTTTTTCTAGACATTTTTGGGCATATATTTGTCTTCTAGAAAGGTTACCTTTCATTGAAATTCCTAAGAAACTACTTTCTAATTCTATAATGCTTTTTTCTAACTCATATATTGAGCTTTGAACTTGAGATCTTTTATTTTTTATTTCTATAAAATTATTAAGAAGTTTATCGTCATCTGGATTTTCTCTTATTTTTTCTCTATATTCATAATATTCTTTATCTAACTTACTAGCTTCTTCTTTTAAACTTGTTAATTGCTTATTATTAAATATCATTGGGATATTTTCTAAGGTCATTATTTCTTGTTTATTTATAAAAATTTTTCCTTCTTCTACTTCTATTTTTGCGACATCTAATTCCATTGCTTTTAATTGCAAAATGATATTTAATTTTATTGTATCTATATTTTCATATTGATTATAATAATGTCCTAGCTCTTCATCTAAACGCTTCAAAAATTTCATCATGCTTTCGTCACTATTGTCTGTTTTTCTTATATATGTAGTTATTTTTGGATTTCGATTTTCTTTGAATAAATCATAAGCTATATTAAATTCTTTTATAAGTTTTTCTTTTGCTTGTTTATAAAACATAATGAAAAATAATTCACTATTTTTTATATCTTCCTCTTTTATTTCTTGGGAATTTTCGTCTGTTATTAATTTGAAATATATATCAAATTTTTCAAATTTATCATTTAGATCTCTTATAAAATTTCCTATTTCTTCTCTTTCTCCATTTAATTCTTGCTCATCAATTGCCAAAAATATATTTATTTTTTTCATATTTTACCCCTTCAATAATATTTTTTATTTATTATTATATTTTTTTATTTTTTGCCTTTTTTTCTGCTCTCTTTTTAATTTTAGAAGCATATTAGTACATTCATTCGTTTTTTCGATATTTCCTAATTTTGCATATGTTACCCCTAATCCATAATATATTAACATTTCATTTTTATTATTTAGATTTTTATTTTTTACCATATTTTCAAATTGTAATGCCTTTATATAGCTGTTTTCTGCATCCTTATATTTTTTATTTTTTCTATATGCAGTTGCTAATCCAAAATAAGAGTTTCCTAATATTTCTGTGAATTTTTCTTCATTATATTTAAATATACCTTGTTCTAATTTAACAACTAATGTAAAGAATTCTTCTGCTTGTTCATATTCTTTTAATTTTATACATATATTTGCTAGGTTTCTTGAAAATAGTTCTAAATATAAAATAGAATTTCCACTTTTATTGTCTTGAAATTCTTCAGACATTAACATTGTAGCTTCATTCAAATATTTTTTAGCATTTTTTAAATCTTTTTGTTCCTCTAGGAGTGCAGCAAAGTAATTATATGAATTAGCTAAATACCATCTAAAATATTTTGATAAGTTTCCACCTGGTTTTGAGAATGACTCACATGTTTTCATAAATTTATTAATATAATGAAACGCATTTTTTCTATCTTTCTTTTGCATATATATTAATCCCAGTTTTTCATATGTTTCTATTAAATTCACTATAAATTCTAGGCTATTATTTTGTCTATTATATTTTTCAAATGTTGTTTGTGTGTCTAAATATTCCAGTCTTCTCTTTGCAATTTTTAATGCTTTGTCATATTGTTTTTGTCTTACTAAATAATCGGCATATTTTACTAGACTTGTTCTGTTTAAATCTCCCATTTCATCTATTTTCATTGCTTCTTGAAATGTTTTTTCTATTTCGTCAAATCTATTTGGGTTGTTAATATCTAATTGTAATACATTTGTTCTTTGTAGTAATTCATTTACAATTACTTGTAATTCTTTTTTTCGTTCTTCCTGTAATGCTAATAATCTATCACCATCTTTTTTTATTTCATCAAATTCTAAGGCTTTTTTGGCTTCTTCTAAGTCTCCTTTTTCTAAACATTTTTGAGCATATATTTGTCTTCTTGAAAGATTGTCTTTTAAAGATACCTTAACAAAATTACTTTCTAACTCTATTATGTTTTTTTCTAATTCATATATTGAGTTTTGAATATCTGTTTTTTTAATTTTTATTTTTTCAAATTTATTAAAACTATCATCGTCCTCTGGGTTCTTTTTTATTTTTTCTCTATATTCCCAGTATTCTTTTTCTAATTTATTATATTCTTCTTTTAAACTTATTAATTGTTTATTATTAAATATCATTGGTATATTTTCTAAAGTCATTATTTCTTGTTTGTTAATTAATATTTTTCCTTCTTCAATCTCTATATTTCCTGTTTCTAAATTTAATGCTTTTAATTGTAAAATGATATTTAATTTTATTGTATCTATATTTTCATATTGATTATAATAATGTCCTAATTCTTCATCTAAATGTTTTAAAAAGTTTATCATGCTTTCATCATTATCATCTGTTTTTCTTATATATGTTGCTATTTTTGGGTTTTGATTTTCTTTAAATAAATCATATGCTATATTAAATTCTTTTACAAGTTTTTCTTTTGCTTGTTTATAAAACATAATGAAAAATAATTCACTATTTTTTATATCTTCCTCTTTTATTTCTTGAGAGTTTTCGTCTGTTATTAATTTAAAATATATATCAAAAACTTCAAATTTATCATTTAAATCTCTTATAAAATTTCCTATTTCTTCTCTTTCATCGCTTAGTTCTTTTTCGTCAATAGCTAAGAATATATTTATTTTTTTCAATTGTTATGGTCTCCTTTTATTCAATATTTTCTTTTATTCCCATTTCATCTAAAAAATTTTGAAAGCTCTCTTCGTCTAATTCTTTTTTTACATCTGCTACTGCTAATTTCATTTCTTTTACAAATTTATTGTAGTTATCCTTATCTAATAATTTTTTTAGAATTGCATTTATAGCTGATATATCATTGCCTCTTCCTTTATATGTAACTCTATCTCCTAATCCAAATTTATAATAAAAACTACTATCTTGTTTTGGATATTTAATGCTTAGCCTAATATTAAATAATAGATTGCTATGAGCTGCTATATTTCTTACTACATTTAGCATTTTTAAGTATATTAGCATTTCTTTATGATTTATATAAAAAAGATTTGCCACTTCTTCTTTTTCGTTTGTTTTCATTAATGAATAAAATTTTATAATATTTCCGAAAGTTAATAATGTTGTGAGCATCCATAATGGAACTGTATTATACTTTTCTTTGCATTCTTTTATATCATCATAGTTATCGATGTTCCTATCTAAGTTTTCATCTATTCTTTTCATTAATTCTTTATAGTTTTCTAAATTATTGTTTGTTATATTAAAATTCTCTTTTTTTAAATAGTCATATACTCCATAGTTTTCAGAAAATATGTTCGCTATATATGATTTTACATTTACTTCAATAATTGAAATATAGTTTAACATTATATTCCTTAATTCTCTGTCAAATTTATATACTGCATATATTTCTTCAAAATATGTTTCTGAACTACACTTTTCAGTTCCCAATTTTTTAGAGTTTTTAATATCAATAAATATATCTTTATAACCAGTAATTAAATTATAATAATTTTCTCTTAATAATATATTTTTAGCTGATTGTTCATCTTTAATTAATATGTCTTTTGATTTTATTATTTTTATTTGTTCATCTATATTTTTATATTCTATTTGCATATTTTTTTCCTTTATAATTTTTCTATTTTATAACCCATTTTTATTAGTAATTTTAATGATTCTTGCAAGGTATCTCTATCATATTTCTTTTCCGCTTCTGATAGTTCTTCATATGGTATTATGCATGGATGTTCCTTTTTATTGTCATCTCTAGTTTTGCCGTATTTCCAACCATCATTGATTCTATTTTGTGCCCAAACTTCATGAACATTTTTAGCCAATTTTTCTGAAATTTCTACAAGTTCTTTGTCTAAAACTATGTCTTGTACATCTATTGGTTGTGGGGTGTATTTTGCTTTTTTCTCTTTTTTTGGTTCAACTCTTGTTAAGATATTTGGTATATTTTTTATAATATCACTATCATATTTTTTTAAGTCTTTTTTACCGATACTTTCACCTATTTTATCAAGCTCACTATATTCTGCAATTGCTGGATGCATTTTTATTACATGATTTGTATAATTATTTATTGTATCTTTATATTTATTTACATCTTCTAAAGTTGAAGTAATGTATCCATCACTTCTCATATAAGCCATCCATCTGTTATGTTCGTTTTCTACAAGCATATCAAAATATCTTTTGTCATTTAATATTTTTTCAAATAATTTTAAGTCTGTTTCTAAGTTTCCTGTATATTTTTCTTTTAGCATAGAATAAATTTTATATTTTATATGTGATGCAGTGGCTCTTGATGATTTTACATTATATTCTTTTTCATAATATTTTCTTAGTTTTCTATCATCTGCATCATGTAATAAATGAATTTGTTGTGATACTCTTTCTAATGTTGAATTAATAATTGGATTTTTATAATATATATCAATTGTACTTCCAAATGCATTTAAATCATATTGCACGCTTTTTTCATTTTTCAATGTGTCTACTTGTTTATTTTTTTCTTTGTCCTTTATCCAAATATTTATTATTGGTTTTCTATTATAAGATATCTTATCTCTCCACATAAAATATCTTCTTAAAAATATTGCTTCTTTAATATTTTTTTCATCATTGTCTAAAGCTACAAGAATATAATTTATATTTTGTAGTTTATTTAATTCTTCAATTGCTTCATATGATGTAATGTCTGCTTCAATAAAATTGTAATTATAATTATCAATCAATTCTGGACATTCTTTTATGATATTGGCTTTGATTTTATTTGCATTAATATCTATTACATTTATTTTTAAGTCATATCCTATAATTTGTCCACACCATGTAATTATTTTTAAAAATTGCTTTCCTACTTTGCCACAACCAACTATTAATACTGAAATCTCGTTGTTTATTGTATTTAAGTATAATGGCTTTTCTTGCAATAATTGCAATATTGTTCTTTCTATTTCGTTTACAATCTCAATTTGTAAATTTCCTTTTTCTGTTGAATCTAAGATTATTCTTGATGTTTCTTCATTTAATAGTGGATATAATTTTATGTCATGCCTTGTATTTTTATATTTTTCAATCATTTTTAAAATTAGGTTTAAATTTGTATCTTCATTGTCTTCAAATATGTATATGTTAACATATTGGCTTTTAAATTTATTTATATCTATATCTTCTAAGCTTGAATTTAGTTTTATATAGTTTATGTTTTTGATATATTGTGTTAATTGTTTTTCTTGTCCTTTTTCATAGTTTGCAAAAATAATGCAATTATTTTTATTACTTAGTTTTTGTGCTATCGCAATTGATTTTTCGTTTACACTTGAAAATATTAATATTTGTTCTTTATTTATAAATTTAATTTTTATTTTAGCTATAATATCTCCAATTAGTGTTAATAAAAAAGATACTGTTAGTAGTGGCATTAATAATGATATTATATACATTATTCCAACATAAATACCATCAGTTATCTGATTTATAGCTATACTATCAATTAATTCTAAATTTTCATTAAGTATTATAGTTTGTGCTGAATATACTATTGAAAAAACAGTTTTACCTATAAAATTACTTTTATTACATACTGGATATACTAATACTGTTAGGGCAATTGTTAATCCCAAAAGAATTATTGGTATTAATTTTTTTGTATCTTTTAAATATTTTTTTGCAATAATTATTGTAAGGATTATTATGGTTATTGATGCAATTAAAAAGGCATTGTTCATTTTTATTTTTCCTTTCTTGCCACATATTTTTATATAACGTAATTTTTATTGCATTTATGACATTTATAATGAAAATCATTTAGTATTTTTACTTTTTCGTTTTGCGGTATTATTCCTAAATTTTTAATATCATTTACTAAGCATTTATCAATATAGATATAATATGTTTTTTCATTTATATTATAAATAATTCTTCCTCTTGGGAAATAATCAAAATCTACTTTAAATTTTTTGTAATAGTATTGGTCCCATATTTCCATATGACTTTGCGGATAGTTTAAAAAATCCCCATATTTTTCTGCTTCTTCTAATGAGCATTTATGTAATAATAATTGATTATTTACAACAAAAAATATTCCTACCACTTATAAACTTCTCCTTTTTATTTAATCATCTTCGTCTAATATTTCTCCTACTAGTCTTTCCAAAATATCATGTATATTTTATCATACTGTCGTTTTCTTTTCAATACTAGTCATAAGTTGATTATTTAATATTTTTGGGTAATGAAAAAGGATAGATTTTTTTCTTCTACCCTATTTTTAATAATATAAAATTTAGTATATCAGTTCCAAAATTAATCAAAATTAATCCTATTATTTCAAATAATACAGCTATGCAAATTGCTGAAATATCTATATCATCTTTCCTTGTTATTATAATTAAACATGAAATAATGCTTATACATATTGTTCCTATAATTTTAAGCATATAATATTCCATAATTATACCTCATTAACATTTTCTTGCTCTTCATTTGATTGATCCTTTGAATTTTCTGTTGATTCTTTATTTTGTTCTTCATCTGATGTTTCATTTGATATTTCATTTGATTCTTCGTTTGTTATTTCGTTTGTTACCCCATTTGATTCTTCGTTTGATATTTCGTTTGTCATCTCATTTGATTCTTCATTTACTATTTTGTTTTCTTTTTCATCATTTTGAAGTTTAATTTCTGCGTCTCCAGATTCTATTTCATTTTTTAAATTTATGACATTTTGAACTTTTTGATCAAAATCTTTAACTTCTTTTTGTATTGGTTCTGGTAATAAGTTTTGTTTGTAGCAATAGTAAACTCCTCCAATTATTATTGCAGCTACAACAATCATAAAAATTAATTTATTAAAAATTCTTTGAAAAATATTCTTTTTTATAATTATTTTTTTCTTTTTGTCATTTTGTTCTTTTACTCTAAATTGACTTTCTTGTTTAGGAGGTTCTGGTTCGTCATCAATAATTTCTAATTCAATTCCTTCTTGTTTTGCCTGTTTAATTGCTTCTTTCTTTTCTTCTTCTTTAATTTTTTCCTCAAGCTCTTCTCTTTCTTTTTTTCTAATTTCTTCTAATTTTTTCTTATCTTCTAATGCTTTTTTTTCTTCTGGTGATATACTTTTTTTAGTAGTATTTGCAACCTTTTTAACAGTAGCAGATTTTGAAATCTTTTTTTCTGTTGGATTATCGTCTTTTTTTACAGTGCTTTTTTCTTTAGGAATTTGCTTATTTTTTAAATCTTTTTCTTCATTATTTTGTTTTTCCATTGAATTTTCCTCCTATTTTATTTTTTCTTTTATTCTTACGATTGTATTTAGTGCATCTATTGGGGTTAGTTCATTAATATTAATTTTGTCTAATTCTGAAGCTATATCTGCTAATTTATAATTGTACATATCTAGTTGACCAGAAACCTGTTTTTTCATTTCTTTTTCTTCTTGCTTTTCTTTTATTTTAATTTTCTTTTCTAGCGTTTTTAAAATTTCGTTTGCCCTTGATATCATTTTTCTAGGTGCTCCAGCTAATTTTGCAACATGAATTCCATAACTTTCATCTGTTCCACCTGGAATAATTTTTCTTAAGAAAATAACATCTTCTCCTTTTTCTTTTACTGCTACCTGATAGTTTTTAATTCCATCAATTTTATCTTCTAAAGAAGTTAGTTCATGATAATGTGTGGCAAATAAAGTTTTACATCCTATATTATCTATATCAGCAATATATTCTGCAACAGCCCATGCAATAGCAAGTCCGTCATATGTTGAAGTTCCTCTTCCAATTTCATCTAATACTACCAAACTGTTTTTAGTTGCATTTTTCAGTATATTAGATACTTCTGCCATTTCAACCATAAATGTACTTTGTCCCATACTTAAATCATCTGATGCACCAACTCTTGTAAATATTTTATCTACTACTCCTATTTTAGCTGAGCTTGCTGGTACAAAGCAACCTATCTGTGCCATTAATGTAATTAATGCTACTTGCCTCATATATGTTGATTTTCCTGCCATATTTGGTCCTGTTATTATTGCTAACCTATCTTCTCTTCTATTCAAATATGTATCATTTTCAACGAAGCATCCATTATCCATCATTTTTTCTATTACCGGATGTCTTCCATCTTTTATAAGTATTTCATCTTCATCATCAACTTTAGGTTTCACATATTCATTATTTTCTGCAATATTAGCAAAATTATTTAAGACATCTGTTATTGCTACAACATTTGATGTTTTCTGTAATCTTTCTATTTGTGATGAAATTTTATTTCTTATTTTTACAAATTCTTCATATTCTAAAGTTATTATTCTTTCTTCTGCTCCTAAAACTTTATCTTCTATCTCTTTTAATTCTTCGGTTATAAATCTTTCTGCACCGGTAAGAGTTTGCTTTCTAATATATCTATCAGGAACTTGTTTTAAAAAAGATCTAGTAACTTCAATATAATATCCAAATACTTTTGTATATCCAACCTTTAAGTTTTTAATTCCTGTTGCTTCTCTTTCTTTTGTTTCAATATTTACAAGCCAGCTTTTTCCTTCTATTGAAGCTTTTTTGCATTCATCAATTTCTGAATTATATCCAGTTTTTATTATTCCACCTTCCTTGACTGAAATTGGTGGTTCTTCAACTATTGATTTATCTATTAATTCTTTTAAGTCTGTAAGTTCATCTAAGTCATTATATAAATTTTTTAATAAAGATGAATTAGCTTGTCCTAATTCTTGTTTTAATTCTGGTATTTTTGCTAGTGAGTTCTTTAAGGATATTAAATCTCTTGCATTAGCATTTCCATATGAAATTCTTCCAGATAATCTTTCTATATCATATACTTTATTTAAAGTTTCTGAAATATCTCCTCTTAAAATCATATTTTCTTTTAGTTCTTCAACTGCATCTAATCTATTATTTATTTCTTTAATGTCTACAAGTGGATCATTTATCCACCTTCTAAGCATTCTTCCTCCCATAGATGTTGATGTTTTATCTAATACCCATAATAATGTTCCTCTTTTGGATTTATCTCTCATTCTTTCTGTAAGTTCTAAGTTTCTTCTTGCAGATATATCTAAAGCCATATATCTAGTTGTTTTATATAATTTTATTGTATTTATATGGTCTAATTTAATTTTTTGTGTTTGGTTTAAATAATCTGTTAATCCGTTTATTGCTGCTACTGCAAAAAGATTATTTTTAAGTGGTTCACTTGTTTCATTAATAAAATTATATATTTTTTCTAATAATTCTGTTTCTTCTGAAAAAGCTTGTTCGTCAGTATTTGATATACATACATTAATTCTATCTTTTATTCTATCTATTTCTTTTTGGGAATCAAGCATCATTTTATTTACTATAATTTCTGCTGGTGTATATCTAGCAATTTCATCTAATAACTTTTCAAAATTATTATCTTCTGTTATTTGTGTTGCGAAAAAATCTCCTGTACTTATATCACATACAGCTAATCCATAGAATAATCCTTTTTTTACTATAGACATAATAAAATTGTTTTTCTTTTCGTCAAGTAAATTACTCTCTATTACAGTTCCTGGCGTTACAATTCTAATTACATCTCTTTTAACTATTCCTTTGGCTGTTTTAGGGTCTTCTAATTGTTCACAAATTGCTACTTTATATCCTTTTGCTATTAATTTTGAAATGTATATTTCGGCTGAATGAAATGGAACACCACACATTGGTGCTTTTTCTTCTTGTCCGCATGATTTACCTGTTAATGTTATTTCAAGTTCTCTAGATGCAGTTATTGCATCATCGAAAAACATTTCATAAAAGTCTCCTAATCTGTAAAATAAAATACAGTCTTTATATTCTTGTTTTTTGCTCATATAATGTTGCATCATTGGTGAAAATTGTTCTGCCATTTTTATCTCATTCCTTCCTAAGATACAAGCTTAATTGAAAAAATTTAATTTTGGTAAGAAATATTTTATTAAAAAGATTAAATTGTATATTTTTTAAGTGTAATTGTACTTTTAATAAATTTTACTGCTAAAATTATAATTATTTTTCAGGCTCATTTTCCTCTATTTTTCTTCTTCTTTGATTTATTTCTGCTATATTATCTTCTTCATCTATTTTTCTAAATTCATCCATTAATCTATTTACGGTTTTTCTTTCACCTAATAAGATATGTAATAATTCGAGATTGTTTTCACATTCTTCCTCAAATATTTTTATTAAAACTTTCTCCTTTTTCCATCTATTTTTAATTAGAGTTTGTAAATCTGGGTCTTGTTCCTTCTCTTCTAATTCTTCTGGTGTCTCACATTCTTCTGCTATTTTATCATAGTATTCTTCTCTTATGTCATCTAATGATTTAAATACTTTATCTGATTGATGTGTTTTAGGAGTCATAATTTTAGTTACATCATAATCTCTTCTTCCAATTGATATATCTTCTATTGGCATTTCAGATATTAATTCTTCATCTTCTCTTGTTAGTTGTTTTTTATTAAATCTTTTATACAATGCATATAGTTCTGGATTACTTTTCTCAGCTTTTTTTAAAACTCTAAAAATTGTTCTTTTACTCACTTTATATGTACTAGCTATTTCTCCAATTTTTATATGTTTTATTTTTACTATTTGCTTAATTATATTTTCTCCATTTAAATTTTGATTTTCATCTAATTGCATTGGATATCTATTTAAGAATAACTGTCTTAAGTTGTCATCTTCCAGTAAATCAAGTGCATTATATAATTCTTCAATAGTAGTGTTATTTATTTTACAGTATTCCTCTATATTTAATTTTGGTATAGAATATACCGCTTCTTTAATTAATTTTTCCAATTAAATTTCTCCTTTTAAATACCATTTATGTTCTTCTGTAATTTTTATATTTATCATTTTTCCTACTAAGTCTTCTGTGCCTTGAAAGTTTACTACTTTATTTGAATCTGTTCTTCCTGTCAAAATACTAGCATCATTTTTGCTATATCCATCAACTAATATTTTTTGTGTTGTACCAATATATTTTTGATTATTTATTGAAACTTTACTATCGTATAATTCTTTCAATCTTTCAAATCTGTTATGTTTTATTTCTTCTGGAATTTGGTTAGGCATCTTATCTGCAACTGTTCCGATTCTTCTTGAATATATAAACATAAATATTTGTTCAAAATTGACTTTTCGTACAACATCTAATGTGTCTTCAAAATCTTCTTCAGTTTCTCCAGGGAATCCTACTATTATGTCTGTTGAAAATAAAACATTTGGTATTTTATTTTTCATTTTTTCTACAAGTTGAAGATATTGTTCTTTAGTATATTTTCTATTCATTTCTTTTAATACACGTGTGCTTCCAGCTTGTAATGGTAAATGAATAATTTTAGAAATTTTATCATTTTTAGAAATTGCTTCAATTACATCATCAGTAAAATCCTTTGGATGTGGTGAAATAAATCTTATTCTTTCAATTCCATTAATTTTGCATACATCATCTAATAGATTTGCAAATTTATAATCATTTCCTCCATCATATGAATTTACATTCTGCCCTAATAGTGTAATTTCTTTATAGCCTTGAGTAGCTAATGATTTAATTTCATTTAATATCTTTTCTGGTTGTCTGCTTCTTTCTCTACCTCTTACATATGGGACAATGCAATATGAGCAAAAATTGTTGCATCCATACATTATTGTTACTGATGCTTTATATTTATCATTTCTACTTATTGGTAATCCTTCTATTACTTCTCCATCTATGTCTATTACATCTCTTACTTTTTTTCTTTCTTCTAAAACTTTTTTCAAGTCCTCTTCAAATTTATGTAATGTGTGTGTTCCAAAAATAATATCTGTATAATTATAACTTTGTTTCATTTTTTCTAATATATGTGGTTCTTGCATCATACAACCACCAATTGCTATTATAGTACCTTTTTCTTCTTTTTGCTTTTTTAGTTCTCCTAATTTTCCAAATAGTCTTTCTTCTGCATTTTCTCTAACGCAGCATGTATTATAAATAACTAGGTCAGCTTCAGCAAGGCTTTCCGTTTTTTCATATCCCATTTTTTCTACTATTCCGGATAATTTTTCAGAATCATTTTCATTTAATTGGCATCCCATTGTTGTTATATAGTATTTCATTTCATTTTCCCTTCTCTATTATTTATTATATAAATCTGGATATTTCCACTCTTGGCATCCTTTTGTTAATATTTTATCTGCAAAGTGATTTTCTGTAAATTTTATTCCTTGGCAAAAATATTTATATCGTACATCATCTGGTAATGACGTATTTTGCCCTTTTTCATTTATTATTATTGGATCATCCCATGTTACATCTACTGCATACCACTTTTCATTAATTTGTACATAATTCCACATATGTTTTTCTGTAATTCCTTGAGAATTTTGAGCATCTCCGGAAATTAGTATACATGGTATATTTAATTCATCTAAAATGTATTTAAAAGTCTTAGCATATCCTTCACAAACAACATTTTGTTGTAATAGTGCTCCATATATATTTCTTGTATTTTCTTTTTCTTGAGTTTTGTCATATTCTAAATTATCTATAAGCCAATTATGTATATATAAGATTTTTTCATAATTACTTCCTGTAATTTGTGGTAATAGTGCTTCTTTTACTGCATTTATTTCTGTTATCATTTCGTCAACATTTGATTTAGATTTTATATTATCTTGCAAATAATTTTTTTCATTAGATGATTTGTCTAGATAGACTTCATAGCTTTTACTATTACCTCTTGTGTAGGTTATTGTTCTAAGTACAGTTTTAGAAAAATCTACATAGAATAAATCTACTCGATCTAATCTAATTGCATCTACTGCATTTTGATATGCTGAGCTTAAAACTCCCATTCCATCTGATTTGTTTAAGATTTCATCAAATTCCTTATTTACAAATTTTATTTGTGTTGTTCCTGTTTTTAACTTTTCTTTTTCATCTAATAACTTGTCATATATAATTTTAGATGTTTTGTCTAACTGATTATAATAATATTTATCTAATTTTCCTTTTGATAAGTTTAAATTTTTATCATTTATAGCTAATCCATTATTTATATAGCTATCTATGCTTTTCTCTTTTTTTTTGTTTGATATAAATTGGATTTTGATATTTCCTGTAGAAACTAAAATAAAAATTACTAATGCAATATAGAAAATTATTGCTAATAAAAAGGCAAATATTTTTTTCATATATTTTGTATTCCTTCCAAATGCTTTTATAGATTACACATTAAATCTAAATAATACTATATCTCCATCTTGCATAATATAATCTTTTCCTTCTAACCTCATTAGTCCCTTTTCTTTTACTGCATTCATTGAGCCTTCTCTAATTAGGTCATCATATGATACTACTTCAGCTCTTATGAATCCTCTTTCTATATCTGAATGTATTTTACCAGCTGCTTTTGGTGCTTTTGTTCCAATCTTTATTGTCCATGCCCTAACTTCTGGTTCTCCAGCTGTTAAGAATGACATCAATCCTAATAATTTATAACTTGCTTTTATTACTTTATCAAGTCCAGATTCAGCTAATCCTAATTCATGAAGCATTTCTATTTTATCATCTTTATCTAGTGTGCTAAGTTCTTCTTCTAATTTAACACATAGTGGTATTACTTCTGCATTTTCTGTTTTAGCATATTCTTGTACTTTTTTTACATTTTCATTTTCGTCTGGTTTTTCTAATTCATTTTCAGATATATTTGCAATATATAAAATTGGTTTCATTGTAAGTAAAAAGCTATCTTTTAGGACTTCATTTTCTTCTTCTGTTAATTGTAAGGTTCTTGCTGATTTTCCAGCTTCTAATGTACTTTTAACTTTTTCTAAAGTATCTATTTCGAACTGATATTTTTTATCTGCTTTTAAGTTTTTTCTTGCTCTGTCAAGCCTTTTATCTACTGTTTCCATATCTGCAAAAATTAGTTCTAAATTAATAGTTTCTATATCTCTTAATGGATCAACACTTCCATCAACATGAACTATATTGTTGTCTTCAAAACACCTAACAACTTCAACAATGCTATCGACTTCTCTAATATGAGATAAAAACTTGTTTCCTAATCCCTCACCTTTACTAGCTCCTCTAACAAGTCCAGCTATATCAACAAATTCAATAACTGCTGGTGTTGTTTTTTGTGGTTTATACATTTCTGTTAATTTATCAAGCCTTTCATCTGGTACTGCAACTACTCCAACATTTGGTTCTATTGTACAAAAAGGATAATTAGCACATTCTGCTCCTGCATTTGTTATACTATTAAACATTGTACTTTTTCCAACGTTTGGTAATCCTACTATTCCTAATTTCATACTATCTCCCTTCAATTTTTTATTAATTCTAATTTTCTAATTCTTTAATATATCTATAAATTTCTGCCCATAGATAAACTTCTTTTATATTTGGATTATTAGATGGTTTCATATTGCTGTCTCTTAAATAAATTGCTTTAATATTTGCATTTGCAACGCCTTCACAATTTTCTAATTTGTCTTCTATCATTAAATCAATATTTTCTTTTTTACATATTTCAGTTTTGTCATCCGCTTTCCAATAATATTTATCAAATGATATTTTTTCTTTTTCCAAAATTCTTTTACCTGCATCAATCATTTCTGGATATTCGCCACCTCTAGCAGTTATTAATATTAATTCATGACCATCTTTTTTTAGAAGTTCAATTACTTCTTTTGCTCCTGGCATTGCACTACTTTTTTCTGTGCATTTAACAAGGTTTTCTTTATAAAAATTTTTTAGTGTTTCATTACTCCAATTATATCTATTTTCTATAATAATTTCTTGATTATTTATTAATGAATTTTTCTTTAATATATTCATATCATATAGTTCTGCTGCATTTCTAAATTGTTTTTCTGTGTCTAGTACTACTCCATCCAAGTCAATTCCGATTTTCATATTGTCAATATTCCTTTCTTGTTTTAGTTTTAGTTTACTTAGTGAGTATATCATAATATTACAAAAAAGTGTATCATTTTGAGTTGTTTTTATTCAAAATTATTGAATTTTGTTATTTTTTTATTAAACTTATAATTAATATTCATCAAAAAGGAGATATTAAATATGTTAGATTCTGAAAGCGAAAAAAATGATAAGATTCTTATTGAGGAAACATATTCTGATAAATCAATTAAATTTTTAACTTTTTCTATTTTGATTTTAGCGTTTGACTTAATTATATATATTATTTTTCTTTATATTGGATACAATGATTTTGGTATGTATTTTGAAACAGCATCATTATTTCTATCAATTATTTCTGTGAATTTAGTAAAAAATAAAAAATTTAGTATGGCAAAATCTACTATTTTAGGTGCTGCTTTTCCTATTTGTTGGTTATTTGTTTATGATTTAATAGATTTATTTGCAAATTTTGAGAATGTTTTTGTTGAAATGTCAGCAATATACATTACTGATACAGCATATTTTTATTATGTTCTTCCATATTTGTTTGATATAGTTTCAATAGTACTAATTATTTTATTTTTTAAAGCTCATTCCTCTTTGAGCATTGCTGATGGAACCAAAGTAAAAGATTCATACAGTAAATCTTTCTATGATAAAATGTAAGTTTTTTATATAATAGGAAAGTAGAACTTTCCTATTAGAACAAAAGCGGACATTATTAACGTTTTCGTTGTTTATGATATTTAAAGTCTGCGTCTTTGTTCGTCCGCGAAAAATTGTATAACAATTTTTCTGTGGAATGCTTTATATTATAGGAAGTTCAGAGAACTTTCCTATAATATAAAAAACAAACCTCAAATCTTTGAGGTTTGCGAATATTTAAAATAATTATTATTACTTATAGTGCTTATCTTCATCAAACAAAATTAAATCATCTTTAGATAGTTGTGTTTTCTTTTCTTCAATTTTTGTTGCTCTAGCTGATAAATAATACATGAAAATTGTTAAAGAAATGTATATCACTATATATAGAGCTGTTTTAATTTTAAAATTTCTATATGCTGCGATGCTTTTATCTATATAACTTTCTTTCTCATCAGATAATTTTATTCCCCCCTAAATTTATATTAATTATTTTTTTCTCACTATCTTCATTTTTCTTTTCATATTGTTCATATAATTGATTAAATGTGGTTTCATTATATTTACTGTCCATACTTATCTTTATTCCTATTGTAATTATGATTATTATTAAAGAAATTAGTGACATTATTCTTAAAGTTTTTGATAAAGCATTTTTAGTTTTTGAAATAAATGTTGTTAAAATAGTACCTATTATTGTTAATCCTATAGTAATTAATTGGAATGTTAAAAAAGTTTTTTTGGTTTGTGCAATTAATTATATTTATATACCCATAGATATAATGAAAATCCAAAAATAATAAATGCTAAAATGACTATAATTTCCATTAGAATAAACTTTTTATCATAGTAAACAACAATATATTGTCTTGGCCATATTTCAAATCCATCATTATCATTATCTCCATCTTGATTTGGTAATGTAATATTGGGTACTGGTCCTCTATTTCTAAACATAAATCTCTCCTTTACTTTTGCTCTTCATTTGTTTTTTCTCTATCATTTTTTAATATTTCTTCTTTTACCATATTAGTCGTTTCTTTTATACTAGATTCTCTAATATTTTTATCATCTAAGCAATCATATAATCCATTTTTTCCATCATTTTGTTTAGTTCTTCTTTTGCTTAGCATTTCTTCTATTGTTTTTGATGGATTTTGTTCAAAATATTCTTCGTCATTTAAAATTTTCCCTAAATCTTCAGGAGTTATTACTGAATGGCAATCATTTTCATATATTTTTAGTCCAATATTTGCATCTGCTTGTTCATATTGTTTTAAAGCATTTTGAAACCTTTCAAAAAATTGATTACCATACATGTTTTTATATTTTTCAGCTAAATCTTGTGGGGCAAAAGTAGGTCCAGTTTTTCCAGGAAGATAGTTATTATCTCTTATAGTGTCATATACTTCTTTATCATCTTCTCTATCTCCAATATAGAATTGAAAATTTATATTTTTAAAATCTTCTGTAGAAAAGTCTTTACCAAATAGTTCATTGTAGTCTTTTATTCCAAAAGGATATTCAAGTTTTTGGCCATTTTCACCAAATGGGGTTGGGATTATATCTCCATTTCCTCCTATAACAAGTTTATCAAATAGTTCTGGTTGTATTAATGAGAAACGAAGCATTGCTGCTCCAGCTCCTGAATGTCCAAATCCAACTGCTTTTTCATCAAAGCTTAAATCTTCTGTTTTGTTTCTAGCATTTTGTATATTTTGTTGTAATGTTTTATTATTTTTTATTTCTTCAAGCATATTTTTTACTTGTTCATCTAATCTATAAAAAGTACTTTCTTTAGGTATTTTAGAGTCAAAGCATTCTCTAGCAAATTGTTTGGGGTCTCCAACTTCAATATCTATTCCTTCTTTTTTTAGTGTTTCATCAAATTCTGTTTTAGAAGGTAGTATTGGAACTACCATTGGTGAATTTATTTCTAGTCCACTTAATACTTCTGGTAACTCATCTTCAATATTTTGTGCAGATTCATTTAGTGATGTACCTTTTTCATTGTTAAAAACGACCGTAATTTTACTATTAGCTGGCATTTTTTCTGGTAATGCTACGACAAATGGGATATTTATTCCTTCTATTGTTCCTGGTTCTATTCTTAAAATATCAAATTGATTACGCGAATCTGTTGTTTTTATCATTTTAATTTTTTCTTGTGTATTCTCATCTATAGATTCTTCATCTTTTTCTTCATTCATGAGCTGTAATTCTTTTTCCATCTCATATAATTCTTTTTGTAACTTCAATAAGTTTTGCTTTTCTTCTTCCAATTGATGCCTATCAGAATCATTCATTTCCATTAGCCTTATTTTTTTCTGACTATCTTGAATTAATTGTTGGAATAATTCAATTTTTTCTATTAATTCTTCTTTCATCATATTTTTTCCCTCTTATTCTTTTAATCTTTGGTCTTTAAGAATTTAACAATCACTAAACATATTTTCAAAAATAAAATATTTTAAAAAATAGCAATTTACTATTTTTAAACTAACATAACTTTTTTAAAGTTTCAAGTATTTCTATTAAAATTATTTATATTTAAAGAACAAAAGCAGACATTATTAACTTTTTCGCTATTTATGACATTTTAAAGTCTGCGTCTTTGTTCGTCCACGAAAAATTGTGTAACAATTTTTCTGTGCAAAGTAGAACTTTCCTATTATATAAAAATAAAGCCTGCAATTATAATTACAGACTTACTATCATATGGAGCTTTCAGCCAGAATCGAACTGGCGACCCCATCCTTACCATGGATGTGCTCTACCTACTGAGCTATGAAAGCATAATAATTAATCCTCATAATTCAATAGGTTTTTAATTGTCTTCTTTCTTATCCTTTGTATTGCATTATCTACTGATTTTACTGGGGCACTAAGTTTCTCTGCTATTTCTATATAGCTTTCACCATTTGTATATCTATGTAAAACTTGTTTTTCAAAATCACTTAATGTTTCGTTTATTCTTTCTTCAACAAAATTGTAATATTCTTGTTTTGTAATTGTATCTAAAGGATCTTCTATTGTATTTGAATCAAAAATCTCAAATAATGAGGTATCATCATTTTCATCATATGCTGATATATTTAAGGAAAGGTATGAATTTAAAGGCATATGTTTCTGCCTTGTTGATGTTTTTATTGCTGTTTGTAATTGTCTTTCAATGCATAAATTTGCAAAAGTTTTAAATGAGCTTTGCTTTTCTGGATCAAAACTTTTAATCGCTTTAAATAAACCTATTAGTCCTTCTTGCATTATGTCTTCTTTTTCTGCTCCTACAATAAAGTACTTTCCGGCTTTTAGGTTTACAAGTTCAGTATATTTATTTAGTAAGTAATTTAAAGCGTTTTTGTCTCCATTTCTAGTCATTTCAATTAATGATTTATCATCTTTATTATCAAATTCTTTATCTGAGAAATACAAATTTTGCATTTGCTTTAAACCATTCCTTTTGTGTTTTTATTATTTGATAGTATTATATTTACAAAACCTTAGTATGTCAAGACTTTGATATAACTTTTCTATTATAAAACGTCTTTTATAGCTTCACCTATTATTTTGTTTATATCTGCCATCATAACGTTAAATCTAACTTCTTTATCAAAATAATCTTTTACTTCTGGATTTTTTACAAGTATTTCATATAGCTCTTGTAATTTTTTCATCTTCTCTTCTGATTGTTTTTCTCCTTGTAATGCTAATACTTGTTCTTCATATCTTATTTTCTCGAATTCATCTATTTTTGCCTTTATATCAGCTAATGAATTTATTTTATCTTTTAATGTTTTATATTCTAAATATTCTTTACTTTGTTTTATCGCTTGTGCTAATGAATTTACTTCATCATATACGTTCATTTTAAAAACCTCCTATATATTTAAGAGGACTTTTTATAGTCCTCTTTTAATAACATATTATAAAAATTTATTTTAAGCATATGCTTGTCTTTTCTTAAATCCAAGTAAGTTTGTAATTTCTCCTTCTGTATTTTTAGCCTTTTTAGCTTTTCTTGCTTGCTCTTGTTCAATTTCTCTTGCTTGTTTTTCTGCAACAGTTTGACAAATTGCTTTTTGATATATAAAGTGTGTATCTTGTGCAATTTTGGTCCAATTAAATTTATTTTTTACATCTAATTTTGCTTGTTTTACAACATTTGCGCATAATTGAGGATCATATAATAATGATAATATTGAGTCTGCTAATGAATTGGCATTTCCAGCATAACTTTTCATTCCATTCACACCATGTTCAACTATTTCATTTAGTCCTCCTATATCAGATACTACTACTGGTACTCCCGCTAACATTGCTTCTAATGCAACTATTCCAAAAGGTTCATATGTGCTTGGAAATACAGAAACATCTGCACATTTATACATTTTGCATAATGTTTTGTGGTCTAAATATCCTGTAAAATACACTTTATTTGATATACCTAAATAATCTACTTGACCTCTTAATTCATCTATCATTCCGCCTCTTCCAGCAATTATAAGTTTGGCATCATGATATGCACTTAATATTTTGGGCATTGCTGCTACTAAGTTTTGTATTCCTTTTTCATATACTAATCTACCTGAAAATAAAATTATTTTTTCATTATCAGCTGCAAATCTTCTTCTAAAATCATAGTCTCTTTCATATCCAGCAAAATTAGTCTGTGTTATTCCATTTGGTACAACATTTATCTTTTCATATGGCAATCCAAATAGCCTTTGTAATTCACTTTTCATATAATTACTATTTACTATTACTTCTGTTGCTTCATATGTAAGCATCCATTCTGTGTCATTTATGTATCTTTGTGTTTCATCATGTATTCCACTATTTCTTCCTGCTTCAGTTGCATGAATTGTTGCTACTATTGGCATATCATAAGCATTTTTTAATGATTTTGCAGCATATGCTACTAGCCAATCATGTGCATGTATAACATCAAATTTTCCATTTTTTCCAATTAATTCACTTGCTTTTGCAACTAGATTAAAATTTAATTGCATAATCCAATCTATGAAATTATTTGGGCTAATCATGTAATTGTCCACTCTATATACTTGTACACCTTCGTCATTTTCAAAGTATGGCATATCTCCTTCTTTATAAGTTACTACTGTCACTTCATGACCATCTTTTATTAATCTATGTGATAAATCATGTACTACTCTTGAAATTCCTCCTACAATACGTGGTGGATATTCCCATGATAACATTAAAATTTTCATTATTGTTTATTAGCCCCTTTCGTTTTTTTCTAAATTTTTTCTTTTGTTTTCAAAATTCTATTTTTATTTTATATAATATTAAAAAAAATGTAAATAGAAAACTTAAAAAATGTTTTTTTATTTTTTTCAACATTTTCTATTGTAATTATTTAAAATTATATATATTATAATATAAGTATTATGTTTTACAAAGGAGGAAAATAAGTATGCCTAGAGTTAGAAAAGGAGCAGAAAATACGGATAATATAAAGAAAACTGCTACTTCTATTACAAAAAAGGCTACTTCAAAAAAATCTAGTACAACAGATAAAAAGAAATCTGCAACAACACCTAGTAAGAAAACTGTTTCAAATAAAAAAGCTGTTGTTAAAAAGTCAACTGTTTCAAAAAAGATTTCAAAAACTTCTGTAACAAAAAAAGCAAAGACTACTTCTCAAAAGTCTCGCATTACTTCAAAAAAGTCTGTTGTATCAAAAAAAGATAAAGAAAATGATTTTATTAATGTTTTAGAATATTATGATTTACCATATCGTTATAATGAAACAATTGTTAAAATATTAGCACAAACCCCAAAAATATTGTTTGTTTATTGGGATATATCTGATAATGATAGATTAAAGCTTATAAATAGGTACGGTGAATATTTCTTTAATGATACTTATCCTGTTTTAATAGTTTATAATAAAACTTTAAATTATTTTCAAGAAGTAGAAATAAATGATTTTGCAAATAGTTGGTATGTATCTATTCCCGATTCAAGAAGTGAATATGTAGTTGAACTTGGCAGAAGATTTAAAGAATATGCAGTTAGAAATCCAAATATGTTGCATAAAGAAGATGTAAATAAAAGATTATCTATTGCTTTTTCTAATGAATTAATTATGCCTAATGATCATGTTTTAATAAATGAAGTAGCACCTAAAGTTTTATACAGAAATGTAAAAACAAATAAAGAATTTTTTAAATCTGTTGTTGGTATTTTGCAAAATAAAAAATATGAATTATTTAATTTTTATAAAGATATGTATAATGTCGAAGATTTCTCTGAATTATTGAATTTAAATAATCCATCATCAGGAGGAAATCCTACTTCAACTTTTAAATAATGTTTGGCAAAGGTTATTTTGTTATACTTTTGCCTTTAATTTTTATTTATTGACAATTTTAATGAAAGGATTGTTTAACTTATGGATAAGAACAAAGGATATGTAACTTTTATACTTCATGCTCACTTGCCATTTATTCATCATCCAGAAAGTGAAGATTATTTAGAAGAACAATGGCTTTTTGAAGCTATTTCTGAAACATATATCCCACTATTATTAAATTTCAAAAAATTAGAAGAAGAAGGCGTTAAATTCAGACTTACAATGACTATGACTCCTCCTCTTCTTTATATGCTTGATAATAAATTGTTACAAGAAAGATATATAAAATATTTAAAAAAACATATTGAATTAGCAGAGAAAGAAGTTGCTAGAACTGTTTATGATGAAAGATTAAATTCATTATCTAAATATTATTTAGATAGATATACTAATGATTTGCATGTTTTTAAAGATATCTATAATTGTAATATAATTAGTGGTTTCAAGCATTTTCAAGATTCTGGTTTTCTTGAAATAATTACTTGTGGTGCAACTCATGGATATTTCCCTATTTTATATGTAACTCCTCAAGCTGTAAAAGCTCAAATTGCTGTTGGAGTACAAACTTATAAAAAATTTTTTGGAAGACAACCTCGTGGTATTTGGCTTCCTGAATGTGGGTATATTCCTGAAGCTGATGCTTTTTTAAAGGAATTTGGTATTGAATATGCAATAGTTGAATCACATGGAATTTTGTATGCTGACCCTACTCCTATTTATGGTACTTTTGCCCCAATAGTTTCTCCTGCAGGATTAATTGCATTTGGTAGAGATATGGAATCTTCTAAACAAGTTTGGAGTTCTATTATTGGATATCCAGGTGATTTTAATTATAGAGAATTTTATAGAGATATTGGCTATGATTTGGATTATGACTATATTAAGCCTTATATTGCTTCAAATGGTGCTCGTGTACATACTGGAATAAAATATTATAGAATAACTTCTAAAAATGGTGAAAAAGATTATTATAATCCTAGATGGGCTATGGATACAGCAGAAAAACAAGCAGGTCATTTTTTAGATTGCAGAGCTGCTCAAATTGAAAATTTATCAAGTTTCATGGATGTTCCACCTGTTGTTGTTTGTCCTTATGATGCTGAATTATATGGACATTGGTGGTATGAAGGTCCTTATTGGTTATATATTTTATTTAAAAAAGTATATTATGATGATTGTAATTTCACTTTAATCACTCCTGGAGATTATATTGATAGACATCCAAATATTCAGGTCTCTTCCCCTTGTCGTTCTAGTTGGGGTGCTAAAGGTTATAGTGAAGTTTGGTTAAATCAAACTAATGATTATGTTCATCGTCATCTTCATAAAGCAGCTAATAGAATGGTAGAATTGGCAAATCTATATCCTGATGAAACTAATGAAGTTAGAAAAAAAGCTTTAAATCAATGTGCTAGAGAATTGTTATTGGCACAAAGTAGTGATTGGTTATTTATTATAACTAATGGTACAATGGTTGATTATGCTAAAAAGCGAATCAAGCAACATATTGGTCGCTTTACTAAATTATATTCCCAGATAAAAAAAGATGCTATAGATGAAAAATTTGTTGATGATATTTATAAACAGGATTTAATTTTTGATGATATAGATTATAGAATATATAAATAAGTTCACTTTATAACAGTGAACTTTTTTTTGATATAAGAATAAACTATTAAAAAGTGTAAATACTATTTGTTAGGAGGCTTTTCATTAATATGTTTACTTTAATTTTAGAAAATTCTAAAATTGCAAATTTAGTATATTCTTTTATCTTAGACAATTTTAATACTTTAAATCTTTCACTAAAGATTGAAAATACAAAAATTATTTTTAATTTTAATGGCAATATTCCTTACAAGGATTTTTCTTTGTTTATCGTAAATTTAATTATAAATTTTTATGAAGAAAAAATTATAAAAAAGATTTTAAATAAAAACTATTTTTATTTTACTGATGATGAATTGCAAACAATTTTGGATACATGTAATTCTATACTAGCAGAAGAAGATTCTAAACATAAACTAGATTTAATTTATTTATCTGTTTTTGATTATGTATCAAATAATTCTTTAATGGATTTATCTGGTTTTATCCAGTTTAGATTAAAAGATTATATTGAAATTTTGGATTATCTTGTAGATTTATCTGTTAATAATTTTATTATAAATAGAGAATATCTTAAATTTATTGAATTGTTACAGGATTATATTTCTTCTTCTGAACCTAAAATTGACATTGTACATTTAATTTATTTAAATAAAGAATCAATTTTACTGGATGGCGAAAATAATGTTATTCCTGTTAATGAACATATATTAGATGCAAAATATCTATCTGATATCTCCTTTTCATCAAATGATTATTCCTTAAACACATTACTGAATTTACTTCCAGAAAAATTATGTATTCATATTTTAGATAAAGAAGATGAATTTATAAATACAATAAAAAAAATATTTAAAGCTCGTGTAAGTATTTGCTATAATTGTGATATATGTAATTTTTATAAAAGCACGTCAAATCTAATTCATTCTGATTGTCAAGAATAATAGGCTTATTATAATTCATATGCGATAGGAGCAAAAGCGGACATTATTAACATTTTCGCTATTTATAACATTTTAAAGTCCGCGTTTTTGTTTGTTCGCGAAAAATTGTATAACAATTTTTCTGTGGAATGTAATTTTTATATATAAAAAGTCTAATAGTTTTTTTCTATTAGATTTTTTTGTTATTTCTTGAAATATGTTATGTTGGATTGATATAATATTATTAATTTTAAAAGGAGATTATTATATGTCTAATTTAGTGTTAAAAATTATAGCATGTATTACAATGTTTATTGATCATTTACGCTTCATAAATCACGAATTAAATATCCCATGCATATATGTTGGTAGATTTGCATTTCCTATATTCGCATTTTTAATTTCTCAAGGATATATACATACAAAAAATAAAAAGTTATATCTAGGTCGTTTATTTGCATTTGCTATTATTTCTCAGCTTCCTGCTTATTTTCTTTTTACACCAAATTTCTTTTATTTAAATGTATATTTTACTTTAGCATTAGGTCTTTTATGTATTTTACTTGTTGATAAAATGCATTCAAAATATTTATCATATATTTTGGTTTTTGCTATAGCAATTTTGGCTGAAGTATTAGGATGTGATTATGGTGCTATTGGTGTTTTAATGATACTTACTTTCTATCTTACAAGAAATAATAAGTTATATACAAGTATTGCTGAATCTATATTAATTATTGTTTCATTTTCAAGAAAATTTGTATCATATGCTTTAACATATAATAATATAATATATTTTTCAATTCAATTAGTTTGTACTATTTTATCTTTGTCAATAATTGCTCTTTATAATGGTAAACGTGGTAAATATAATAAAAAAGTAAAAATGTTTTTTTATTGGTTTTATCCTGTTCATTTGACTGTATTTTGTATTTTAAAATATTTTTTATTATAGAAAAAAACCGGCCATTATGGTCGGTTAATACATTTATTCAAATTATAATTTAATCATATATTTCTTTAATTTTTCTAGATAAAATACTTGCTATAACTCTATGGCTGTCCCTTGATAGATGTATTCCATCTTCTCCTGTTTTCCATTCCTCATTTCCTATAAAATAGCATTTATTTCTCATTGCAATATCTCTATATATTTCATTTAATTTTTCTGATTTAGCAATTGCACCTATAAATTTGGGGTTTTCCTTTGTAATTAGTGGTGGAGTTAAAATCATTAATTTTGGATAAGTTCCTCTAAATTGTGATTTTCTTGTAAGTATCTTTTTTACGAATAGTTCTTCGAAAATTTCTCCAATTTCTTTTGGATTCCTATAGAATTCCGTTTTAAGTTCATTTGTTCCCAACATTATAATTACTAAATCTATAGGATCATGTGAATCTAAGCATGGAATCAAATAATTATATCCGCTTCTTCCTTCTTTATCTGTTCTCTTTTCTTCTGAAATTAATGTTCGTCCATTTAATCCTTCTTCAATAATTTCAAATCTATCGTCATTTAACATTTCTTGCAAAGCACCAGGCCATCTTTCAGATTTACTATGCCTTTGATGGTCACTTCCAGAAATGTATCCCCATGTATTAGAATCTCCAAAACATAATATTCGAATTGTTTCCTTCATTGTACTTCACATCCTTATTCTACATAATAATGTAAGTATATCACAATATTTCAAAAAAATAAAGCATATAATTGCTTTATTTTAAAGAATTATAGCTTTTTATATACTTTTATTTATTCCCATTGAAATAACATCTGTCATATTTATTATTAATTCATCTATTTCTTTTGGTGTAACAATTAGATTAAAATCCTTTGGTACTAGAGCATCTTTAATATCTTGATAATTGTTTTCTTCTTTTAGCTGATTTAAATAATTGTTGGATTTTGCTTCATCTTGTAATTTTTCAATAAATAATTCTAAGCAATCATTTGTAATAGTTGCAACATCAACTACTGTTGGTATACCAATTGCTATTACAGGAACTCCAAGTGTATCTTTAGATATTTCTCTTCTTTTATTTCCAATACCTGCTCCAGGTATTATTCCTGTATCTGAAATTTGTACTGAACTACTTATTCTTTCAATACTCTTTGATGCTAAACTGTCAATAACAATAATTAATTTTGGTTTTATGTTGTCTACAATTCCTTTTAAAATTTCTTGTGTTTCTATTCCTGTTGTACCTAGAACTCCTGGTGAAATAGCTGAAATTTCCCTATCATTTTCATTCACATATTGTGGTAAATATTTAAATATATGTCTTGTTACATCAACATTTTGAATAACTTTGGGTCCCAATGAATCTGGAGTTGAATATAAATTTCCTAAACCAACAATTAATATTTCATCTTTTGGTGATACTAAATTTTTTATCAAATCTTTTAGTTCACTAGATATTGAATATGCAATTTTTTCTTTTTCCTCTTCTGTTATGTTCTTCATTTTTTTTACATCAATTGTTACATAGTTTCCGATTGGCTTTTCAATTGCCTTTTCGCCTTCACTATTTAATACCTGAACTTTATATACATGTATACTACTAGATATTTCCTTTTCTTCACTTTTTATTCCTGGTATTTCATCTTTTATGTTATTAATTTTTCTAAAGACGTCTCTTCTTTCAATAGCTAAATCAGTCCTAAAATCCATAAAAAAAACCTCCTTTATATTATTTTCTTATATAAAGCAGATTTTATTCATAAATATATTTATATATTATTTATCAAAGTAGTCAACTGTAAAAATTTCTCCTAGTGCTCTTTCTTCATTTATCCTTTTAATTGCTTCTGCAAAAGTAGGTGCAATAGATAAAACTTTAATTTTATCTATTCTTTTTTCTTTTGGTACTGGAACTGTATTAGTTACAATTAGTTCTTTTATAGGCGAATTTTGTATTCTTTCCACAGCATCTCCTGCAAGAATTCCATGAGTAGCTGCTGCATATATATTTTTAACGCCTGTCCTGTTTAATATATTTACTGTCTCCATTAATGTTCCACCAGTGCTAATTTCATCATCAAATATAATAGCATTTTTATTTTTAACATCTCCAATAATACTTGTTGAGATTGCCTTGTCATTATTATCATCTCTTCGTTTGTCAATTAAAGCAATTGGACAATTAAAAAATTTAGAATATTTATAAGCTTTTTTTGCGCTTCCTGCATCAGTTGATATAATTACCATATCTTCTATTTTCTTTTTCAAAAAATAGTTTTCTAAAACATATTCTCCTGTTAATCTATCACAATTAATATTGAAATATGCTTGAATAGCTGGGTTATGCAAGTCACATGTAATAACTCTAGTTGCACCAGCTGCTTCTATAATTTGTGCCATAAGTTTAGCAGTAATTGGTATACGAGGTTGGTCTTTTTTATCAGATCTAGAATATGGAAAATATGGTAGAACAACGTTTATATTTTTGGCTGATGCTCTTTTAGCTGCATCAATTGTAATAAGTAGTTCCATTATTCTTTCATTAATTTGTGGCATACAAGTTTGTACTATATATACATCTTGTTCTCTAACTGTTTCAAGAATTTGGACGAAGTTATTATCATTTTTAAATTTAATTGAATTAATTTTTCCTTGTTCTATATTTAAGTAGTCACAAATTTCCTTAGTAAAGTCTTCTGCTGTTGGGCAAGCAAATACTTTAATTTTTTCCATATTTTTTACTCCCTCTTATATATCTAAATCATCTCCATCTGGGTCTCCATCTCCATAATTGTTTCTATTAATTTCTTTATTATTTTGCTTATTTGTTTCATTCATTTCTTTTATTGCTTTTTTTTCATCAACAACAACTTTGGGACAAATTTCATCAAAGTTATTAGGGTTGCTACTTTTTTTAGAAATCTTTTCATCGTTTTGCATTTGTGGCTTGTCTATTTTTTTTGTTTTAGTTCTTGATAGCATATTTTTTATTTTATTTAACATTGCTGAAGCTGTTGCTCCTATAGCCCCACCAATTGCTGCTATTATCCCAAGTTTTTTAATTGTTGATGAAGCATTTTGTTGTACATTACTATTGTTATTATTATTTTCATTTTGTTCTTCATTTTCTATTTCTTTTGCAATTTCTTCAGCAATTTGGCTTCCTTCTATTATTAAATCATCTGCACTAAGATTTTTAAAATCTATACCGTACTTTACTTAACTCTTCTACTTGTTTTATAAATTGTGAAACATCTGAAATTCTTGATATTTCATTTATATTTTCTAAATTGATAGAACCATCATCATCCATGAATATTGCATATGGTGATTCTGGATTTTTAGTAGATTCTTCACTTATCATCATTTGAATTAAATCAGATAAATGCGGATTGACTCTTCTATATTTCATATATTCTTTCGCAATGTATGAAATAAACCTTGGATTTCCACTTCTTATTATTTTATGAATTTCAGTTAAATATTTATTAACATAACCGTTTTCGTTTTCCATTGCCAATCTCCCATAAAACTATTCTTCCCAATTATGATATATATCTGATACATCATCTAAGTCTTCTAGTTTTTCTAAAAAGTTTTCCATTCTTTCAGAATCTTTTTCGTTTAGTTTTACATATGTATTTGGTACCATTTTTACTTCAGCTTCAAGAAAATTAAAATTATTTTTTTCTAGTTCTTCTCTTACTGATGAAAAGTTTTCTGGGCTAGTAGTAATTTCATATACTTCATCATCAGCTTCAAAATCTTCTGCACCAGCATCAATCGCAAGAAGCATTACATCATCTTCTGTCATTTCAGTTGATGCTCTTTCAATTACTATTACACCTTTCTTTTCGAACATATAAGATACACAACCTGTTGTTCCTAAATTTCCACCTGCTTTGTCAAAAACATGTCTTATATCTGCTGCTGTTCTATTTCTATTATCTGTAGATGCATTTACTATTACAGCAACTCCTGAAACTCCATATCCTTCATAAGTAATTTCTTCATAGTTTGCTGAATCAGCAGATCCAGATGCTTTCTTAATAGCATTATTTATTGTATCATTAGGCATATTAGCTGCTTTACATTTTGCAATAACATCTTTTAATTTAGAATTTCCTAAAGGATCAGGTCCACCTTGTTTTACTGCTATTAATAATTCTCTACCTAATTTTGTAAAAACTTTTCCTCTTGCAGCATCAGCTTTTCCTTTTTTGGCTGCAATATTGTGCCATTTTGAATGTCCTGACATAATTTAATTCCCCCTTATTTTTATTTCGATAAATATTATAACATAGTTTTATATTTTTGTATAATCCTACATTTTCTTTGTTTTATTTCTTTAAGATATTTCTTGCCATTTGGACTCCAGAGCAAGAAGCCATCATTAAACCTCTTGTCATTCCTCCTCCGTCTCCAATTGAGTATAATCCTTTTATATTTGTTTCAAAATTTTGATCTATTTTTACTTTATTACTATAAAATTTAATTTCTGGTCCATATAGTAAATTATCTGGATTAGCAAATCCTTCAATTACTTTATCTACCTGCTTTATAAATTGCAATATATCTGTCATCGTTCTATATCCAATTGCAAAAGTAATATCTCCTGCAACAGCTGATTTTAATGTTGGCACTACTGTATTTCTTTCTAATTCTTCTTGCCAAGTTCTTTTTCCTCTATTTATATCACCAAGTCTTTGTACAACAACATTTCCATTTCCTAGTTCATTTAGATTTTTAGCGACATTTCTACCATAATCAATTGGTTTATTAAATGGATATGTAAAATTATGTGATACTAATATTGCTAAATTTGTGTTTGTACTTTTTTTATCCTTATATGAATGTCCATTTACTAATGTTAAATTATTATCATAAACTTCTGAAGATACAAAACCACTAGGATTTTGGCAAAATGTTCGTACTTTGTCATTAAAAGGCCAAGGTTTCCCAATTATTTTGCCTTCATACATGTATTTATTAATGTTTTCCATTATCTTATCTGGTAATTCATATCTAATTCCAATATCTACAGAACCAGCAGTAGTTTCTATTTTGTATTTGTCACACATATCTACTAGCCAATTTGCGCCTTTTCTTCCTACTGCTAAAACAACCTTATCTGCGTATACTTCTTCTAACTCATAATTATTATCATCAACATATTTTGAAGGTTTTATTTTAACACCTTTTACTTTGTTGTCTTCGATTATTAAGTCTTCAACTATTGTTTCAAATAATAAATTAATTCCATTATCTTCTAAATATTTTTCTATTTTTCCATATAGTTCATGTGCTTTTTCAGTTCCTAAATGACGTATTGGAATATCTATTAAATTTAACCCTTCTTTTTGGGCTTTCTTTTTAATTTTTCCAACTTCTTCTCTATGTTCAGTTCCTTCTAACTTTGTATCTGCTCCAAAATCCAAGTATATTTGATCTGTATAATCAATTAGCTTTTTTGTTTGCTCTACACCTATGTATTTGTGTAAATTTCCACCGATATGAATGTCTTCGTCTTCTGGATTATATAAAGATAATTTTCCATCTGAAAATGCACCAGCTCCTGAAAATCCACTTGTTATACTGCAAAAAGGTTTACACTTTGTACATTTTCCAGTTTTTTCAATAGGGCAGTTTCTTTTTTCAACCTTTTTTCCTTGTTCTATTAATAATATTTTTTTATTACTATTTTGCTTTAAAAATTCATATGCCATAAAAATAGAACCTGGTCCCATTCCAACGGCTATAATATCATATTTTTCTTTCATTTTGTATCACCCTTTCTTTATGTTTCCCTTTGAAATTATATAATGATATTCTTATTTTTACAACTTTATTTTAAAATATTTTTGGTATCCAAATTATTCCTGCAA
>CANPZM010000015.1 GCA_947589065.1 uncultured Clostridia bacterium | reverse complement strand
TTTATTTTAGTTTCTCCTGTATTAATATACATATTAAGTGCTGCAACTCTTTCAGCACATAAATTCATAACTCCACTTGCGCTTTCTATACAAAATCCTGTAAATATTTTGCCACTTTCAGCTTGCACAGCAGCTACAACGTGATGTGCTTGTATAAATGGTGAGACTTCTTCTGGATGATATTCTTCCTTTGCCTTTAAATACATTTCCTCCCATATATCCATGTAATTACATCTCCTTATATTTTTTTATAATTCATTTATTATATTGATTAGATTATTTTATTTTGAAAAGTATCTATAAAATATAGATTCAGTGTTTGCAACAAAATTATCATAACATTCATTTTCTTGTTTTATAAATACTGATTGTAATTTTTCACTTCTTGTTGGTGTTTTCCCTCTTATTGCTTTTATTTCATTTCTAGAAGTTCTTATCATTTCTGACATTGGTGTAATTGCTCCTAAGCATAGAATTATTACAATACATATTTTAATTATTTTGTTTGTATTGCTATTTTCTAATTTTTTCATTATTAATACCATAATATAAAATGCTAAAGGTATACATGTTCTCCATGCAAAGTCATAACCATTTCCTAATTTTATAAAAGGTAATAAGAAAGTTGTAACTATTAATATATTTAAAATAGGGTCTTTTCTATTTTCTTTATATATAAAGATTAAATATATCAAATATTCAAAGAAAATATAACATAAATATTTCCATATTGTATCTTTGCTTATTTTTAATAAGCTAATTTTTCCTGCTGCAATATTACTTTTAAAAAACAATCCTACAAGCAATATAATAAATATTGAAATAATATTTTCAAATGTACATGCGTATTTGATTTTTGTGAAAATATTTTTTATTATATTCTTTTCTTCAATTTTATTTTCTTGGTTATTTCTAAAAATCAAATATACAATTATAGGTGCTAAAGCTACTAATGGAAATGGTGAATATAGCAACATTAGTGAATAAATCCAAACAACAGATTTACTATTTTTTTGTTGTAATAGTAGCATCATACCAACCCAAAATGGTATTATTTGATTGTATAACCAAAATATTAATGTTGTGTTGGATGAAGAATTAAAATACCATGTTGCTAGTTCAATATGTGTACCTTGATATATTCTGCTTGCTAATTGCCCTAGTGATAGTTTTTGAAATATTAAGTATAAGAATATATCTAATCCACTATAAAAGATAAAAATAAATATATTTTTTATTTTTACATTGTTTAAATATTCACATAACATTCCAAATGCTATTGATATTCCTAATATTGCCCATATACATTGAAATAAATATCCAACTTGTAATCCTAAAATTTTACCTATAATGGCTGAAGGTAAATAGAATCCAAAATAATAACATAATGCTTTTCCATTTTGAACTACTGGCCAGCTTTTATTTACTAAATCCATGAAAACCGCATTTCTAAATTTATGGTCCCATGGATTTTGCCATATAAATCCACCTATTCCACCAAAAAATACCCAAAATATTATAACTATAAAAATAATAAAAAATTTCTTTTTATTAGCAAATAATTTTACTTTCATTATAGGTGCATTATTTATAGCTTTAACTAAAGCTATAAATAATGCACAAACTATTGGTATGCTAATTATGAATTTTACATTACCTAATAAAAATATTGCAACAGAAGAGAACAAATATAAATATGCCAAAAAATATATGTATCTTTCTCTTATATATTTAATTATTTCGTCTTTTTTGGTATTCATAATAATATATCTTTCTTTCATAAAATTTTAATTTTATTTTATAGTTATTATTTAGCCTTGTCAAATTAATTTTTTCTTTATAAATTATAATAAAAAACAGATAAATTAAATTCATTATCTGTCTTTATAATTATTTTTTGATTAAATTAGTTATAAAGTCTTTTTACTTGATATTCATAATGATTATCTATTTCAACAATAGAAGCGTAAAGACCTTTACCATTTGCAGTCATTTCGTCACTATTTTTTTCTTTCTTAGCATTTTCAATAAAAGTATTTATTTCTTCATCTGTTAACTCGGTATTGTTAGCTTTAATTAATTTTTTCCAATAATATATAGCTGTTTCTTCTTTAAAACCTTCTTTATCAAAATATAGTGAAATTAGTTCAGCATTATCATTTTCATAGCTCCCTGTAAATTCGACTGGTCGAACATAACAAGAAATATTTTCAGTTATAACATACCAATATAAACCTTCTTCTGAATCTGTAGAAACATCTCTTGCTGTATCTTTTATTTCTCCATTTTTTATTTCAGTATTAAATTTTTCAATTATATTATTTACAGTTTCTCTTTCTACTGAACCATATTTTTCTGCTAATTCATCAAGTTCTTTTTGATTATTTTCTTTTTTAAGAACGATAAATGCAAAACCTGCAACAATAATAAGTACTAATATAATTATAGAAATTATAATAACTTTTTTCTTATTCATATTTATATTCTCCATTCTTTTTATTTATAAAATATTTATACTATTTAAAATTTGTTTTGTCAATTTTCTACGGTTTTGCTAGTAATGAATTTGTTAGTTGGCTTCGTCAAATCGAAATTCAGAGTAATTAAAGAAGATTGTCTAACAAAATATATTAGCATTTCCATCTATTTTGTATAAATCTACCAGGATTATTAAAATTGATTACTTTTGCATAATTACCAACAGCAGTTGCATTATCTGGTATGTCTTTAGTTACAATACTTCCTGCTCCAATGGTAACATTATTTCCAATTTTAACATCTTCAATAATACAGACATTTGGACCAATATATGTATTATTGCCGATTTTGGCAGCGTGATTATTATTTGAACCAATTGTTGTAAATTGAGATAAATTACAATTATTTCCTATTTCTGTAGTCGGATTGACTACAATTGGCCCTCCGTGCCCTATGTACAATCCATAACCGAACTTTTGTTTTTTTGGTAATTGTATCTTTTTCTTCGTTCTGTTTAGTGCCCAAAAAAAATATCCTATTATTTTTGTAATTCCTTTTGTTTGGCATAATCTGAATACATATTGAAATCTGAATGTTGAATTAAAAATTATTGCTTTTATAAACGTGAGGAAATCATATTTTCCATAATATCTATTTAAATCACTTTTTATATAATCATTTATCATTGTTATATCTCCTGAGACTTACTATTTTTTTATTTTAGCAGGAATAACTACACGTATTCTTCTGATTACAACAGTTCTTAATCATATAAATCAATTTCCTTTATAAAATTATATATAATTTCTTGACATTTTTTAGCAATACTAGGGTCATATACCTCTTTTAATATTTCATTATTTGATATTATTCTTAATAAAGCTTATTATATAAAATTTGACTTTATTGTATCACATTTTGTGACATACATCAATAAAAAAAATAATGAACCCGTTATTATAAATATAATTATTAGGTTCGTTATAAATTTTTTATACAAATAATTTTTTGTTTTATGAATTACTAAATATTTTATTATATATTAAATTCTAATCTTCCTGACCAACAATATAAGCAAAATTTGTAGTGGCAGAACCACCAATGTTTAGCATCATTGCGTTTTTTGCATTTTTTATTTGATAATCTCCTGCAGTATTTGTTACTTGTTTATATAAGTCTAACATCATTCTTACTCCTGAAGCTCCAACAGGATGACCACACCCTATTAGTCCTCCACTTGGGTTTATCGGTTTGCTACCATTGAAATCTATAATATTGTTTTCAATGGCTTCATATTCTTTTCCTGGTTCTGTTATTCCGAAGCAAGATATGGCAGCATACTCACTAGATGTAAAACAATCATGAGTTTCAAAAACATTTATATCATTTACTGTTAAATTTGCTCTATTATAAGCTTCTTCACATGCACGTCTTGTCCAAGGTAAAATAAACTGACTGTTTTCTGATTCTTGCATTTTTTTATCAAATAACATTGGAGCAACACGATGCCCAAAACCTTTTATTATTACATTTGTGTTTGAATTTTTTTCTTTTTTATATTTATTAGAACATAGAATAATAGTTGCTGCTCCATCGGTTATTTGTGAGCAATCTGTTAATGATAATTTTCCACCTATAATAGGATTAGTCTTTGTTCCTCTATTCATTGTTTGCTTTTCATCAATATACCAATTTCTTGTTTGAGCTAAATTATTTCTTTTAGCATTAGAATAATTAATATAAGAAATTTTTGATAAATTATTTAAAAATCTTTTTTCATCTAGTTTGTATTTTATTATAATTTCATCAGCTAATTTAGCAAATAGTTTTGGAAAAGGTAATTCAATGTTTTTAGCTTCTTCTTCGTAGTATGCAGCTTTACCTAAAAAATTTCCACCTTCTTTAGAACTTACTGTTTTCATAATTTCAAATCCAATTACAATAGCAAGATCATATGTTCCATCTTTTATTTTGCTAGAAGCTGCATCTATTGCAACTGAACCTGATGCACATGCTGCTTCATATCTTGCAGAAGGTAATCCGTAAAATAATGGATCTACTTCCGTAAGTAAAGCACCTAAATGCCCTTGATTTATATAATTTTCTGAAATAAAATTTCCAACAAAAATTGCAACACGATTTTCTTCATTTAATTTTTTAATTTCATTTTTAGATATTCCAGTATTTTTTAGTGCATCAAAGATATTTTCTCTTAGAAGGGCTATGACATTTTTTCCTTCTTTATTCCAATTCCTTTGAAAATCTGTTTGAGCACCACCTAAAATATATACATTTTTCTTTGAGAAATTTTCTATGCAATCTGATTTATTTTCTGAAACCATTTTTTATTATTCCTTTCTCTTTTTCCATTTTTAGTATTTTGCTTTTAGAAAATGTCTATAATCATATTTAGACTTTGCTGGAATTTTTTCGAAGAACTTTTTATTTTTTATAATTTCTACCCATTTTTTATCTAAATATTTTTCTGATAATTCTACTATTTTATTTTTTTCACCTAAAATATTAATCCAAGCAATTGGTGGCAACCATGAAAAACCTGTAACCATTGCATCATCACATGCATTTATGTCATAAGCTATATCATCTGTTATATATAGTGAATAAATTATATATTTTAGTATCATTGTTTTACATATAATTGCTTCGTGACTTTCATCTTCTATTAGTGTCTGAATTGCTTCTTCATATTTTCCAATTTTTATATTTTTTATCATTTCATTTGAAAAATAAAATTCATAGTTATTTTTTGGTCTGTATGTATCCATTTTTATGTCATATACATAATTTAATTTTGTATCATCGTTTTGATAAAATAATCCCATATTAGCTTTTTTTCCTATTTTGCCATTTTCAATTAATTTGTTAACATAGCTAGGCATTTCAAAGGAATTTCTAAATATATCATTTGTGTTTTCATATACATAATCAATAATTGCCTTAGAAATGTCTAGACCTACAAAATCAGCCGTTGTTAGCGGAGGCATATTTCTTCCGGTGAAACAACCAAGAATTGCATCTATATAATCAATTCCACCTTCATCAATATTTTCGTTTGCTAGTTTCAAAGATTCGTTAATAAAAAAGAATCCGATTCTATTACTTAAAAATGCTGGTTTATCTTTTACTTTTATAACTGTTCTTTTTAAGTTATTTGATAAATAGTCTGCAAGTTGTTGTGCTAAATTTTCTTGTTTAGAATCATGTATAATCAACTCGCATAAAGTTAAATTATATGGTGGATTAAACATATGTATTCCGAAAAAGTTTTGTGCCTTATCTTTAAATTCTTTAGATAGTTCTTTTATACTTAATCCAGAAGTTCCACTCGCAATAATTGCATTATCTTTTATATATGGAATTATTTTTTTGTACATATTTTTTTTAATTTCTAAGTCTTCCATTAATACTTCAAGGATTAAATCAGATTCCTTAATTGCGTATTCAATTTCGTCATATGTTATAGGAATTAAATTGCATAAAATTGATTCTGATCTAATTGAATTATATGCATTTTCTACAGCTTTTTCTGCTTTTTCTTTTGTTCTACAAGCTAAAAATACTTTAGCTTGTCCGAATGAAGCAAAAATTGCTGATATATTTCTGCCCATTGTACCATTTGCACCTAATATTGTAACTGTTTTTATCATAGTTTCCTCACTTATTATTATATTTTATT
The DNA here is from genome assembly GCA_947589065.1 of uncultured Clostridia bacterium. Classification (GTDB taxonomy): domain Bacteria; phylum Bacillota; class Clostridia; order TANB77; family CAG-508; genus UMGS1994. Next base: position 29,340 of record CANPZM010000015.1, on the reverse strand, counting down.
TTAAGAATTTGCTGTTTCTCTTGTAGGCATATTTCTTTCCATTGCGAATGTTTTAATTTTATTTACTATTTTTGCTAAAATTATGGAAATTATGACAACTCCAATAGTTCTTGCTAATACATATAATATTTTTCCAATAAGTGAAGAACATATATTATATTTAAGAGCAAGCATTAGAATAACATAATTTAATGGATCATGATATAAATAAATATTCATACTATATTTTTCCATAAAATCCCACATTTTCGTATTTCCTATTTTAGTAAATAGAATTATGCTTACTAAAGAATAAAACATACTTGCATTAAAAATAACTGTAAAATATTTATCTAACATCTTATACTTGTTATTTATTAACACAACAATAAGGCTAATCAAAAACAATACTATTATATTTTTTTTACTATTGAAAAAGTTACTTCTTTGCCTAAATATATCAAAACAGTAACCTAGTGCGTACCAAAAAATATAATTCATACCTGCTTGAAAGCCAAATATGTTTATTGGTATGTATTTTGCATGATAAATTTGAACTAAAAATGAAGTAATTAAAATAGCAAAAATGCTTTTATTTTTAAATATTTTTAAAATTATAAAAAAGACTATACTTATCCAAAAAAGTGCTGGCAAAAACCATAAATGTCCTGACTCTCCTACATCACCTAGGAAATTTTTAATAACTTCGCTGAAATCACTATGTGTATAAAAACTTGCTATTCTTTTAATTGGTAGCATAAATAATAATCCATATAAAAAATAAGGTATTATTAATCTTTTAAATTTTTTACTAGCTAATTCATCAATACTATTTTTTTCTGATAAGTGGTATACTGCACCAGATAACATAAAAAATAGTGGCATTATAAATGTCTGTATCCAACCTATAATAATGACTATTGGCTGAACTGCAATAATTTTTTTAGATATAGCGTAATTTACGCCTCCTAATGGTGTCGTTGATCGTAAATATTGACAATGTGCAATAACTACTAATAATACTAATAGAATTCTTAATATTGAATATGCTCTTACTTTGTTTTTCATTTATTATTATCACTATCCTTTTTACATGTATTTTTTGGAAATTAAAGACAAAAAAACCTAGCCTATCTTTTAATAAGATAGGTAGGTTTCGATAAAATACTATTCTTTTTTAATATGTCGATTAATATATATATATATATACAGCCATCTGTATTTCAGCCATTTTCATTTACTTGTGTTCCTTTTTATTTTATTTTATTTGTCTCTATTTTTATAAAATATTGACGAATTTTGTTATATTATAGGAAAGTTTTCTGAATTTTCTATAATATAAAGTATTCACACAGAAAAATTGTTATACAATTTTTCGCGGGCAAACAAAGACGCGGACTTTAAAATGTTATAAATAGCGAAAATGTTAATAATGTCCGCTTTTGTTCTATTATAAATCAATTTAGCAAGAATTGTCAACAAATACCCTAGAAAAACTAATACATGCGTAATTTTTCCATTAATTATTTTTAAACTTTTTAATTTTTCTCATTGCTATAATAAATAAAACAGTATCTATAATTAATGGTATTCCAAATGTGGCAAAAATGACTGCTAAATCTACAACAAACTGGTCTAACCAGGTGTTAGCATCTATTCCAAGCATAGAATGAGGGTAATTCATATTCATACATGCTATAGCATCAAAAACTAAATAAATGATGAATATTATTACTACTATTAAAGTAACAAATTTAACTATTTTCCATTTTTTCATCTATAATCTCCATAATTTCAATTTATTTAATATGAATAAGCTTTTATCTATTCTTCAATTTTATTTATGTATTTACTTAATGTTAATGACATATATCTTTGACTTCTAATTGCATTTATTCCAAAATCTTTTAATTTGGTAAATGAAAATTTTCCTTTTTTGTATCTTTTTATTAAATCTATTTTCATAGCTTTTTGAATTTTTATATTCTTATCTTTATATTTATATGGGATGTTTACTTCTGCTACTTTAAATTTATACATAATTGATGAATAAGGTGCTGCAACATATAAATAAACAATATCATTTATTTTAATATCAGAACTTTGCTTCCATAGTATTGTATTATTTTCTTTTAATGCTTTTTCTATGTCAAAATATTTTGGATTTGCTGGTACTATCCATTCATGTTTTGAGTTATTTTTATTTACGACTGTATATGAATAGCTTTTCTCAATTAAACTCATTACCTTTTCATCTGGTATGGTATTATTTAGTATAACGGTAATCCAACTTTTCTTATTCATATGGTATGCGGGATAAAATCCGTCTTGCTTTAGTAAATATTCTATTTCTTCTGGCTCTGCTTTTATATCAATTATTTCTACTTCTCCAGTAGATTTTTCATCTAGTTTATTTTTATCAAGATTCATTATTATGCCATACCATTTTTTACTATCTTTATTCCTAAAAGTAGCATATCCAGGAAACTTTTCCCATTCAAATTCAGGTTTGTCTCCATACTTTTCTTTTATTGCATTTGCTATTTTATTTGATTGCTCAAATATAAAGTTTTCTTTAATAAAGCATTTATTTTTAATGTCTTTCAATAAACTCTTAAATTCATCTTTAACTTGTCCTACAAAAAATCCTGTACTATCTTCTATACGAAAGTTTGTATATTCATCTCCAAAAGCTAAATCATAAATTTTACCTTTAACTATTCCATATTTATTTATTTCAATATCTATTCTAAAAGTGTTGTTCATAATATTTTTAGAATATTTGTATACAGATTTATCTTTTTGAAATCCATATTTATGTAATTTATCAAAATCAACTTTTGTTTTTCTAAACAATTCTTCTTCGATAGTCATGATTATTTCTCCTTTTATATAATATAAAAACGCCTTAAAAATGATTTTAAGACGTTACAAGAAAATCTGTTTTAAATATGATTAAACAATTTTCTATATTATAAAATAATGATCTATATAAAATTATTTTTTAATTAATTTTTATTAAATTTTAGTGACCAGTTACTATTTCATAAACAGATACACATTTTCCATTTTCAAATTTAAAATTAAAGCATCCACCAAAATATAATTTTTTTGAAAATACATTAGAAACAATATCTTTGCTTTCTTCATAGCTGTCTACTGAATATACGCATTCTGTATCTGATGGTACAGTTATTTGTTTATATTCTCCAGTTTCTTTATAAGTTGGATATTCTGTTTCTTGTTGACTTGATGTGTCAACTGTTTGCACTTTTCCTTTTAATGTATATGTACCATTTTGATTGTCTATTGCGTCAGTAACTAAAAGTACATCTGAACCTTGTAGTGTTTCTGTTATTTCTGAATATGTTGTATTATCTGAAGATGGAGGTTCTGTTGTTGTAGTATTATCATTTACATTATTTTCATTTATTACATTTTCAGAAGATGTGGTATTTTCTGTATTAACCGTATTATCAATATTATTATTTGATTTTTCCTTATTTAACTCTGCTATTTCATTTTGAAGACTACTAATATTTTCTTTTAAATCTGCTATTTCTTTATTAGAATTTGTTTTGTCAATATAGAATACTATAGCAACGACAACTATTATGGCTATGATTACGAAAATCATACTAATTTTTAATATCTTTTTTCCTTCCATTTTTTATACCTCTTTTTTATTTATATTTTTAAAGCAATTATTAAACTGCATGAAAAATTTAAAATTATAAACTAATTGCTTCATATTAGTGTACTCTTATAATTTAACATATTTTAAATATAAAATCAACTTATGTTATTATTTATGCTTATATAGCTAATTATTGTAGTTTGTTACTAAAAAATAATACATTAATCTAAGTATTTAAATACTTCTTCTGGGTATATTTTTAATTCTTTGTTTTTAAATTTATTTATATCAACCCATATTGCATCTGTTTCAGAATCATCATCAATTATATGGTATTTTTCTTTGTAATCTTCTTCTTTTATATTGATTTCATAGAATAATATTAACTCATGTGCATTTTTTCCATTATATGTAAATATATTTTCTGAAATTCCCAAAAACTTACCTACTTCAATGTTAATATTAAGTTCTTCTTTAAATTCTCTTTTAAGTGCGTCTTTACTATTTTCTAAGAATTCAATACCTCCTCCTAAACTTCTATAGAATGTTTCATTTTTTATTTTGTCATATCCTTCACTAACTAAAATTTTATTTTCTTTTTTTATTATACCAAGAACGATTGGCCTTATTTCTTTAAATTTATCCATACATTTTCTCCTTTATTTCTATATGAATTTATTATACTGCTTTATTTATTAGTAGACAAGTAAAAAAATAGATGTAAAAGTAATTATTTACATCTATAATTATATTTTAATTTGGTATAGTGAAATATATATTTTCCATCGGGAATTTTATATATCACCTTATTTAAAATTAAAATAATGGTGCAAAAAGTCTTAAAACTGCTTGCCACAAAGATTTTATAAATCCTGATTTTACATCTTTATCATTTAATTGCTTACAATCTTTAAATGTTTCCTTGAAATCTTTTAATATTTCACCTATTTCACTAACATCTTCCATATATATTCCATTTTCAAAGTGAAGATATAAACTTCTATAATCCATATTTATTGTTCCTACTACTGCTCTTATATTATCTGATAAAAATACTTTTGAATGAACAAAGCCTTTTGTATATTTATAGATTTTAACTCCATTATCATGTAATACTTTAAAAAATGAAGTTGTTTGAGTATAGACTATTTTTTTATCTGGTATACCTGGTATGATTATTCGTATATCTACTCCTCTTTTGGCAGCTCTACAAAGTGAATTAACCATATCAGTATCAATTATCAAATATGGTGTCATTATATATAAATAGTCTTTTGCACTATTAATTATATTGATATAGACATCTTCTCCAATTAAATCTTTATGAAGTGGTGCTACACCATATGGAATAACGTAACCATTATTCTCACCTTTATTTTCAAAATCATATTTAAATTTAGTAATGTCTTTATCTTCGTTTATATTTGCGTTCCATAAAGTTAAAAACATAACTGTTAAATTCCAAATTGCGCTACCAACAATTTTTATTCCATTATCCTTCCAAACACCTAATTTACTATTTACATTTATGTATTCATCACTTAGATTTACTCCACCTGAAAAAGCTACCTTGCCATCAATAATTGTAATTTTTCTGTGATCTCTATTATTCATGAATATGCCTCTAAAAGGAGTTAATTTATTGAAAGGAATGCACTTTATATTATATTTTGCAAGTTGTTTTGAGTAATTAGTTGACAACATTGCGATACTTCCCATATCATCATATAATATACGCACATCAACACCTTGAGATGCCTTTTCTTTTAGTATGTCTAATATGTTATTCCACATAACACCTTTATTAACAATAAAATATTCCATGAAAATAAATTTTTCTGCTTTTTTTAATTCTTTTAATAATTCTGGATAAAATTTTTCACCAAAATTATAGTAAGTAATATTATTGTTGGTGCTTACAAAATAGTTTGTTCTATTTATTATATATTTGATATTGTCTAACTTTTTATCATCTATTTCTTTCTTTAAATTTTTATCTTGAACTAAATATTTGTTGTATTTATTTTCACATTCAAATATATGTTTTAATAGCCTGTTTTTAGAATAATTTCTACCTAGAGTAATAAGTAAAAGTGTTCCAAATATTGGGAATATTAAAATTAGTATCATCCATGGTATATCATTTGATAGTCTTGTACTTTCTTTTAGTATGCGAAGTACAATTAAAATACTTAAAATATTATAAAACAATGTTATGATTCCAAGATAATTGTAGAAAAATAATCTAATGACAATAGCAAATCCAAATTGTAAAAGAATTCCTAGTGCGACTATTGCGACTCTTTTTACTGCGTTTAACATGACTTTTACTCCCTTACAAATTATGATATTAAATTTCTATATTTACAAATTGATATTGTACTGTTTCAGAATTTTCATTTTTCTTTAATGTAATCTTGCCAGATTTTTTTTCTTTTGAATTAGAATATTCTTTACTAATTTTATCAGAATATTCTTCTTCTTGGTCATCTGTTATATTATGTTTTGATTTATACTCTTCTGCAAAATCAATATATTCACCATCAAAAAATTCAATATATTCAAAATCTATTTGGTAATTATTATTTTCTTGCTTGTCTATATTTTTAATTGTTACTTTGTATGGTATATATGCATCATTGCCATACATTAAATATAAATTGTTTTCATTATCAAAATCCATTGATTGTATTATATGATTTGAATTTTCAAGAAATAGTTCTTGTGCTAATGTTTCAACTTCAGTTTTTGAATATAAAGAAACTGTATCATCATCTTTATATTTATCATATTTTGAGTTATCTTCTTTCTTTAAATTAAATTCATAAATGTAAGAATTAATTACAGATTGCTCTTCTCCGTCTTTTACAGATGCTATAAAAAGAGGTATATAAAATTCTTCAAGTTTTGTATTGTCTTCTTGAATCTCAGGTTCAACCGCATTTTCTTGGTTAGTATTTAAATTATTTGCTCCTACATCATTGTTTTCTTTCTTAGTTAAATTACGTATTTCAACTATTCCTATTAAAATAACAACTATTAATATGACTATTACAAGTATTTTAATCCAATTTTTCATTTTTTTATCCTTTCCAAATTTGATTATTTTTTCTTAAAAAAGTAATCTAGTTTTTCAATAAATTCTTTGTTAGTTTTTGTTGAAATTATTATGTTTATAAGTTGTTCAGTTATTTCAATATTGGTCATTTTTGACATTGCCTTTCTCAGCGCATACATAGTTGTTAATTCTTCTTTTGTCAATAATAAATCTTCTCTTCTTGTACCAGATTTATTTATGTCTATTGCAGGAAATACACGTTTTTCTGATAAGCTTCTGTCAAGATGTACTTCCATATTTCCTGTTCCTTTAAATTCTTCAAAAATTACTTCATCCATTCTACTTCCTGTTTCGACTAATGCAGTAGCTAAAATTGTTAAACTACCAGCATTTTCTGTATTTCTTGCAGCTCCAAAAAAGCGTTTAGGCTTATGTAATGCAGCTGGATCAAAACCACCAGATAAAGTTCTACCTGAAGATGGGATTGTAAGATTATAAGCTCTTGCTAATCTTGTAATACTATCTAATAAAATGACAACATCTTTTTTCTGTTCTGTTAATCTCTTAGCTCTTTCAAGAACCATTTCTGCTACTTTAATATGATGTTCTGGTAATTCATCAAATGTTGAATAAATTACATCTCCATTAATTGATCTTTTCATATCTGTTACTTCTTCAGGTCTTTCATCGATTAATAATACAATTAACTCAACTTCAGGATTGTTTGCAGAAATGCTATTTGCAATCTTTTTTAAGATAGTAGTTTTGCCGGCTTTAGGAGGAGCTACAATCATTCCTCTTTGACCTTTACCAATTGGTGATAATAAATCCATTAGTCTCATTGTATATTCGTCTGATGTTGTTTCTAATTTTAGTCTTTTATTTGGATATATAGGAATTAAATCATCAAAACTAGTTCTTTTCATTGCATTTTCAGGATGTTGTCCATTTACTTCTCCAACATAAATTAATGCGGGAAATTTTTCACCTTCTTTCGGATTTCTCATTATTCCTTTAATTCTATCTCCAGTATCTAATTTAAAACGCCTAATTTGAACTGGAGATATATATACATCTTTAGATGTTGAAAGATAATTATCTCCTCTTAAAAATCCATAACCATCAGGCATTACTTCTAATATTCCTTCAGCTATTTCATCTCCTTCATTAGTTAATTTGTAAGTTTCTTCTTTTGCTGTTACATTCTTTTTTTCAAGTGCTGAAATTGTATCTATTAATTCTTGCTTTTTTAATTTTGAGTAATTTTTAATTTCCTTTTCTTTTGCAATTTCTTTTAATTCTGAAAGTGATAAATCATTAATATTCATATTTTTCCCCTATCTATTTTTTGTTAATATAATTTTTTTTAATGGAAATCTTTTTAGAAAAAAGTTTTGTTCAATGTAAGTTTTTAATATGATAGGAAAGTAGAATTTTCCTACTTATATAAAAAAATAAAGTAACTATAATAACAAAGAAATATTTATAGTTACTTTATTTTGTACCAACATCAATATATACACGTTCATTAGGATAGTACATATCTAGTTTCTCACGTGCCATTTCTTCAATGTATTCAGGCGAATTTATATTTTCCTTAAGTGATTTTAAATTTTCTTGATATTCTTGTGCCTCAGTAGTTTTGTCTTGATAATATGCTTGTGTTTTCTTATAGGAATTTAATTTAGATTGTTGGCTTATAAGAATTGACACAAACCATACAAAAAATAAGATAACTAAAATTTTAATATATAAATTTTTTATATTAAATATTTTTTTCATCTGTAAATCTCCGATAATTTGTTATGCATATAAAAATATATACATTTATATTATTCTACAAAAAATTCATAAATCCTTCTATTTTCTAATCTTTTTTATTTTTAGGTTTGTCGAATAAATTATTTTTTTTAATTTTTTTACTAATTTATATATCATTTTATAAATTGATCTTATGATTTTTAATATTGGTATAAAAAGTATTTTATTTATTGATTTAAAAAAGATTATTCCTATTTTAGTAATAAATTTACTTAATGTAATAATATAAATTGTAATACCGGCAAATAGTCCTAAAAATAGATAGGCTCTAATTTTTCCTTCATTTAATATAAATATACCAGATAATATTATTATACCAGAAATTATCCAGAATACAATATCTTCAAGGATTGTAATGAAATCAGGGGTTTTATATACACGTCTCAATATTCTGAAAAAATCAAATAAAAAACTAATGATTATTCCTAGTAATACAAAGACTAGAAAAACATTAAATTCAGTATTTATCATTTAAAAATTTTACTCATTATTCCTTGTTTTGGTCCTAAATTTTTATCAGAATATTCTACAACACGGATTGTACCGTCAACTATTACGTCTCCGGTTTCTACAGATATTTTATTTACTTTTAAATCGCTTCCTTTGATATTTAATAGACCTAATTCTGATTCTACTATTACAATTTCATCATCAAAACTTAAAACGTCTTTTATTCCTGTTAATGTTAATTTTTTTCTATTTTCTAATATAACATTTTGCATTATATTAGTTTGATTATCATCAAGTTGCATATAATCGTCTCCCCTTTTTTTTATATTATAAAATTATTATATGCATGCTTGGTGATTTTAGAACTTTCCTATAATATTAAAAAACACCAGCATATTGATTAAGTCAATTATGTGGTGTTTAAATTACTTTTAAAAAAACTTATTGTGAATTGCTTTTACTGCTTTATCAGCTTCATCTTGATTAACGAGTACTGTAATTTTTATCTCTGACGTGCTGATTAAATGCATGTTTATATTTGATTCATATAATGCTTCAAACATTTTAGAAGCAATTCCTGTTCTATTTGTCATTCCAATTCCTACAATAGAAACTTTTGATAAATTATCAAAATGTAATATTTCTTTTGCAGTCAAAGAATCTTTATTTTCTTCTAAAATTCTTAATGTTTCAGTCAAGTCGGCTGTTTTTATTGTAAATGATAAATTCTTATTAATACTTTCACCAAATGATTGTACGATTGTATCTACATTTATTTTATGTTCTGATAGTAATTTGAAGATATTGTATGTTTTTCCAATTTTATTTTCTAGTCCCATTACTGTAATTCTTGTTATATTATCATCTTTTGCTATACCGCTTATTTCCATGTTTTCAAGAGACTTACTATTTTTTACTATTGTTCCGGTTGAATTTTCTTTTCCTGTTTCTTTTACAACAATTGGAATATCAAATTTTTTACCTATTTCTACACATCTGTTATGAAGAACTTTAGCTCCTAAACTTGATAGTTCTAACATTTCATCATAAGATATTAAATCAATTTTTTTTACGTTTTCTGCAATTCGTGGATCAGTTGTAAATACACCATCAACATCTGTATATATATCACATTTGTCTGCTTTTAAGCTTGCAGCAATTGCTACAGCTGTTGTGTCAGAACCTCCTCTACCAAATGTTGTTATTTCGCCATTTTCAGTTATTCCCTGAAATCCTGCTATTATAACAATATAACCTTCTTTAAATAGGTTTAATATTGTTTCATTTTTTATTGATTTGATTTTTGCATTTCCAAAGTTGCTATCAGTTATTATTGGTACTTGCCATCCTGTTAGTGATATTGCTTTATAACCTAAGTCATTTAGCATAATTGCTAATTTTGAAATAGTTATTTGCTCCCCTGTTGATACTAAAACATCATGTTCTCTGCTATTTGGGCTGGATGTAATTTCTTTTTCCTCACTTATTAGTTTGTCAGTTGTTTTTCCTTGGGCTGAAACTATAACTGCAACATTATTTCCTTTCTTAAATTCTTTTGTTATATGATTGCAAACTATTTTTAATTTTTCTGTAGTTGCGACAGAACTTCCTCCAAATTTTTGTACTATTATGCCCATAGCTTGGCACCTTCTTTAGAATAATGTTAAAGCAAATTTAAGTTTAAATTTTGCACTGTAATTTAATATATTATATAAAAAAATAACATATTCCGTGAATATGTTATCATTTTAAAAATATTTTTTCAATATTTATTTTTAACAAGTGAAAAAATATAGGCTTTACGTATAAGTAAAGTCTATATTATGTGTATTTAATTATCTTGATTTCCAACTTCCACATGAACTACTAGAACTTGTAGTTGTTTTATTTTTGTCACAGTATCCTCCTTTGTAACTAGGATCATACCACATGCATTCATCACAGTATACTGCCATAAATAACACCTCCATTAAATTTATTACAAAGTAATTATATCAGATTTTACATTGTTAGTCAATTTTATAGATGTTAATTTTATAATAATAGTTGTAGATTCAACACTTTACTGCTATATTATATTTATGGAAGAAAGATATTTAAGATATAATCATTTAAATGAATATTTAAAAAATAAATTTGGTGAACGTACATTAAAAATTTGTGTTGATGCTGGATTTTCATGTCCTAATAGAGATGGAACTTGTGGGACTGGCGGATGTATTTTTTGTGGTGAAAAAGGTTCTGGAGAGCATTTGAAGACATATAAAACTATAAAAAAACAAATATTAGAATTTTTAAATAGTTATAGAGCTGAAAGAGCTAACAAATTTATTGTATATTTTCAAAACTTTACAAATACATATGCTGATTTAAATACTTTAAAAAATAGATATGATTCTGCTTTTATTGATAATAGAATTGTTGGAATTCAAATTGCTACACGTCCTGATTGTATAAATGATGATATAGCAAGACTAATTTCTTCATATTCAAAAGAACATTATGTGTGTGTCGAACTTGGTCTACAAACGTCAAATAATACAACTGCAGAGTTTGTTAATAGAGGTTATTATTCTTCAGAATTTACAAAGGCTGTAAAAATTCTTAGAAGTTACGGAATAGATGTTATTTGTCATATTATGATTGGACTTCCAAATGAAGATTTTGATGATACAAAAGAAACAATTTCTTTTATAAATATGCATGATATTCAAGGAATAAAAATTCATTCTACTTATGTTATAAAAGGAACAAAGTTATATGAATTATATATAAATGGTTTTTATATTCCTATTTCTTTGGAAGATTACTTAGAACAATTAACTTATGTTATTACACATATAAATCCAAATATTATTATTCATAGGATTACTGGTGATGCACCTAAAGACTTATTAGTGACTCCTGAATGGAATTTGCATAAAAAATTGATATTAAATGGTTTAGATAGAATTTTAAGAGAAAATAATTTATATCAAGGATGTTATTTCAAATGATGAAATAACATCCTTTAGTATTTTCTATAATAGAAAAGTTCTACTTTTATTCTTATTTATTTTTTATATTTGATTTTAAATAACTATCAATGAAGTCATCTATATTTCCATCCATTACACTTTGTACATTGCCAACTTCATAATTTGTTCTATGATCTTTTACAAGTGTATATGGACAAAATACATATGAACGTATTTGACTTCCCCAGGCAATTTCTCTTTGTATGCCTTTTAAATCATCTATAGTGTCTTTTTGTTCTTTTTCCTTTAAGTCTAATAGTTTTGATTTTAGCATTTTCATTGCGGTTTCTTTATTTTGAATTTGTGAACGTTCTGATTGACATTGTGCTACGATATTTGTTGGAATATGTGTAATTCTTACAGCTGATGAAGTTTTATTGATATGTTGTCCACCAGCACCTGATGCTCTATATGTATCAATTCTTAAATCATCTGGATTGATATCTAATTCTATATCGTCAGTTATTTCTGGTAAAACTTCAACTGATGCAAATGATGTATGTCTTCTACTATTACTATCAAATGGTGATATACGAACTAACCTATGTACACCCATTTCTCCTTTTAGATAACCATATGCATTTTCTCCAATTACTTCGAATGTAACACTTTTTAATCCTGCTTCATCGCCTTCAAGATAATCTACTTGATTTATTTGATAATTATTTTTGTTTGCCCATCTTGTATACATCCTATATAACATTTCTGCCCAATCTTGTGATTCTGTTCCCCCTGCTCCAGGATGTATTGTAAGTATTGCATTATTTTGATCATATTTTCCAGAAAGGAATGTTTCTAATTCTAATTTTTCTATTCTGATAGAAATATTTTGTGTTGCAATTAGTAATTCTTTTGCTAAATCCTCATCATAATCTTCTAAAATCATTTTATTCATTTCTATAATGTTATTTATTTCTTTACTTATGTTATCATAATTGTTTACTTGAAGTTTTAGAGACTTAATCTTTGAAAGAATTTTGCTAGATTCTGTACTATTATTCCAAAAATCATTTTCTAAGGTTTTATTCTCTAATTCTTCTAATTTTATTTTTTTATTAGAGATGTCAAAGAGAATCACCTATACTTTTTAATTTAGAATTTAATGAACTTATTTCTTTTTGATTTTCGAGTAAATCAATCATTTATTTCACATCCCTTCTTTTAAAATATCATTAGCATTTTTATAATTGCTTCTTTTGAAGTAAGAACAGTTGCTTTAAGAATTATTTTTTGTATGATATTAAAAAAACAATCTACGTATATTATATCTTTTATTTTATATTTTACTTTAACAGCATCACAAGTAAATAATTTGCATGCGAAGCATTTTGTAGTACAATCTTTATTGTGTAAATATTTACAGAGTGTATTTTTTTTAAAAGGAATAACACTAACATGATAGCAACATCCCATTTTTACGGGATTACCATTGTTAGGATTTCTTTTCCCTATACAATAGTCGTTTTTAAAATCACAATAATTTAATTTTTGTTTTTCTGTGTCTAAGTATTCACAAGCTTTATCATAAATAAATTCAATTCTTTCTTGTTTTGATGATATATTTGATATTGATAGTATAATTTCTAAACTTTCATATATTTTAATATTTAATTTATGATTTGATTTATTTAATATTATTGCGTATACATCTTCATTATTAATTTTACATCCAATGTGTATTTTTTTCTTTTGACATTGTTTTTGTATTTTTAATATTTGCTTTATAATTTTTTTTGCATCAGCATTTAATAAATCATATTCAGCTAATATAATAATATTTTTATCTTTTTTATTTAGCCTAATTTTATTTTTTAAATCCATAATAGTAACATTGCTTGGAATTATTTTTTCAATATCTTTCAATGAGTTAGCAGTTAAAATCATTTTTGATAACTCCTTTATTATGTTTTAATGATATGATTATTTTATTGTTCGCTACAACCAATATCTTTATGGTTTAAATCTTTATAAATAGCATATGTTAGGCATTTTAATCCACCATGACACATTTTAGAATGTTCACATTCAATACATTCATCAGGAATTTTTTTTGTTCTTAAATCTTTTAGTATATTATTATTCATATAAAGCTCATACATATTGTCTTTTAATAAGTTACCTATTACTATAGGCATTCTTCTACATGGGACTAAGTCTGCATTTTCCATTACTGTTAATAAACTTTCTCCTGCTGTACATCCATATGCATATTCATTTGTCATTTGAAATTGTAATGCTCTGTTCATTAAAATTCTTATTTTAGGTTTTTTTGCATTTAATAATGAATTTCTTTCATTATTCATGATTTTTAGATATTCTTGTGTTTGTTCTTTGTTTAATGCTAAATCTTTATCATTTGATTCTCCCAAAGGAATATATCTATCTGACCAAACACTATTTACTTTATATTTTTTTGCATATTTTACTACTTGAGGAAATTCTTTATAATTTTGATTTGTTGCTGTAAAGGATATTGAAGTAAATATGTTATATTTTTTTAAATTTTTAATTCCTTTAGCTATTTGATTATATGTTCCTTCTCCTCTAATGTAGTTATTTATTTTTTCCCCACCTTCTAAGCTTACTTGAACATAATAAGGATTAAATTGCTTTATTTTTTTTGCAATTTCTTCAGTAATTAGTGTTCCATTTGTTAATATTGAAAAAGTAATATTATCGGAATGGTTATTTATTAGTTCAAGAATTTTAAAAAAGTATGGATTACATAATGGTTCACCACCAGTAATATTTATATGGCCAGGTAGTTCTAATTTTTCTAATAGCTCTAAATATTGATTAAATATTTTTACTAATTTTTCATATTCTAATTGAACTGGAGTATGATTTGTTTGATAACAATGTAAACATTTTAAATTACATGCTTCACTTAAATGCCATTGTAATATAAATCTGTTTACCATGAGCCTCCACCTCCGCAAGATGAACATCCTCCACCGCATGATGAACAGCCACCTCCACAAGAAGAACAACCTCCTCCTGATGATGAGCCATTATTCGATGGAATATGTATGTTACTATTAAAGTCGTTAAATAAATCTACACTATATGTGCTGATATTATTTTCGATAGGCATTGGTATATTTTCAAATTTTTTGATCCATTTTTTTGAAATATTTAATACATATGTATAAGGTAATATGTTGTAATAATATTTTGGGTTTTCTGAAACTAATTCTTCTAATTGTGGTTTTTCAGCTGTAATTAGAAAATTTCTAAAGCTTTTTATTTTGGAAATAAGCTTTTCTCCATAGTCAGTACGTCTTTTCATTATAAATGTTAAGAATATATTTATAAATATACATATAAAAGATAATATATATAATGTATTTATTTCAGGGTCGAGGTCTTGAAAAATGAAGAATGAAAATAAGAAAATAACTATTGTTGATAAAGTTATATAAATTGATTGTTTAGCCTTTTTGCTAGATTTTTCATCATTAACTAAATTTTCATAATTATCTTTTAAATATGTATCAACATCTTTAAATACTTCGTAAAATGTTTCGTGCTCGCTTAAAATAATTACATCACTATATACAAATAATTTTTGATATACCATTTCATCGATTTTACTTAAAGCAGTTCCATTTAATTTACTGTTATTATATTCTATCATTTTTTTGTCATATTCTTTAAGTTCTTCTTTATATTTATTTTCTATATTTTCTGAATCCATTAATACTTCTTTTAAGTTATCATTAAGTATTTCAATGTATTTATTTTGTACTAATTTATCTTTTACTTCTAAAAAGGTATCAATATTTGTATCTAATTGGATTATATTTTCATGCCTGAATAGATATTTCATTAACATAGATTCTTTTGAATTTAAGAAGTCATCAGATTCTTTTAATTTTT
Source organism: uncultured Clostridia bacterium (assembly GCA_947589065.1). Classification (GTDB taxonomy): domain Bacteria; phylum Bacillota; class Clostridia; order TANB77; family CAG-508; genus UMGS1994. Next base: position 13,499 of record CANPZM010000015.1, on the reverse strand, counting down.
TTATGGTTATTTGTCTGGTTTGAGTTGGTTTGTTCTTAATAGGTTTTTTTGGTTTTGAATGCATATTTGTGATTTGGATTTGTTTTTTATCTAATTCATCAATTTTAATAAATCCTTTACTTGCCAAATCTATAATTATTGAGATTGTTAATTTTTTTGACTTTTGCTTTCCATAAATATAACCTATTTCAGCTGAATCAAGATTATTAGGCGGATAATATTCTATGTCATCAACATATTTTGGCAAATCTTTACCATATTTTAACCATCTTAGAAATTGCCATACTGTAATTAGAACGATTATTATGCATAGGCTTAAAGATTTATATCCATAGTTCCAACTTCCACCTTCAAAATAACCTTCTGGTAGTTCAACATCAACTGTTAATGATGAATTTAATGATTGATTTTTTTCATTCTTATATTTTTCACCATCAAAATTTGCAATTAATTTATTGTCATAAGTATAATAATTTACAAAATCGTTGACATTGTTTTTTCTATATTTATCAGTGAAGAAGTTAATTGGATATTTTTCAATGTTTTTAGGCATGTTAAGCTCAATTGAGGCATTATTTATAGGTGTTCCCCAATAATCGCCAAATGCATGAAATATGAATTCATCAAATTTTTTATATGGGTCTTTTCCCATATCATATTGATATGCTACAGTATATGTTTTTTCACCTAAATCTACTTCTTTGCTTGAACTACCAATTTGAAGTCTATATTTATTATTAACCTTACTTACAAAATATTTATCTCCTATTGCTTTATATTCTGAAATTATTGATTTTCTTTTATGTGTTTTTCCATTTTTATCTGTATATTCTAGCCATTCTGGTGTGAATTTATAAATTCCATGATGTCCTGTTTCATACCAATCGGTTGTTATTTCTTCTATAACATTAACTTTATTATTTTTTTCTACATTTAATAAGACTTTATATTTTGATATTGTAAAACCATCTGCTGTAGATGTATTTGGCTCTGATGATGTATATATATGAGTAAAGAAAAATATAGCTAGAATACAACATACTGAAAATATAATTAAAACTTTTATTTCTTTCATTTGTTTTCCTATCCTTTTTTTAAATATTATAATGTTAAAAATTTTAAAAGAAAAGCAAAATTGAAAAATAATATGAAAAAATAAATTAAAGTTAATAAAATATTATTCATCAATTGTTGAAATTCCTAAGGTAATTTCTTCGAGTACATCTAAAACTGCTCTTACTGTATCTAATGCTGTAAATACTGGTATATTATTATCTACTGCACATCGTCTAATTATTGAGCCATCTGTTTCTTGACCTAATGAGCCTATTTTACTTGTATTAATTACATAATTTACATATCCTTTTCTCATAGTTTCTAATATTTCTTCACTTCCCTCACTAATTTTTTTCTTTATTCTTGTACGAATATTATGTGATTTTAGGAAGTTTGCTGTTCCTTCTGTTGCTTCGATATTGAAACCTAAATTGTAAAATCTTTTTATAAGTGGTAATGCTTCTTCTTTGTCTTTATCTGCAAGTGTAACAAAAATTGTACCATAATTGGCTAATTTCATTCCTGATGATTGTAATGCTTTATAAAGTGCTCTTGTTAATTTTTTATCATAGCCTATAGCTTCACCTGTTGATTTCATTTCTGGTGATAGACATATATCTAATCCGTCTAATTTTGAGAAAGAAAATGCAGGAGCTTTTACGTACCATTTTTCTTTTTCTTTTGGATATACTTGAGTAATTCCTTGTTCTTTTAAAGATTTTCCAAGCATTGCTAGTGTTCCAATATCTGCTAAAGAGTAGCCTGTTGATTTAGAAATAAATGGTACAGTTCTTGATGAACGAGGATTTACTTCAATTACATAAACTTTTTCGTCTTTGTCAACTATAAATTGAATATTGTATAATCCAATAATTCCTATTCCTAAGCCAAGTTTTACTGTATAATCTAATATTTCTTTTTTTGCTTTATCACTAATACTAAATGTTGGATATATGCTTATACTATCTCCTGAATGTATTCCTGTTTTTTCAACATGTTCCATGATTCCTGGAACAAATACATCAGTTCCATCACATACTGCATCAACTTCTAGTTCTCTTCCAATAATATATTTATCAACTAAAACTGGTTGTTTTGTATTTATTTCAACAGCAGTTTTTAAATATTTTTCTAATCCTTTTTGATTAGAAACTATTTGCATTGCTCTACCGCCTAACACATAGCTAGGTCGTACTAGTACGGGATATCCTATTTCTTTTGCTACTTTTATACCATCTTCAATATTTGTTACTGCTTCTCCCTGAGGTTGTAAAAGTTTTAATTTTTTCATTACTCTTTCAAATGAATCTCTATTTTCAGCTTTTTCTATTGCATTTACGTCTGTGCCAATTATTTTTACTCCTAGTTTTGATAGTGGACCAGCAAGATTTATTGCTGTTTGCCCTCCTAATGCTGCAATAATTCCTATTGGTTTTTCTAATCTAATGATATTCATAACATCTTCAACTGTTAATGGCTCGAAATATAATTTATCACTTGTTGTATAATCAGTAGAAACTGTTTCAGGATTATTATTTATTATTATAGCTTCATATCCAGCATTTTTTATTGTTTTAATGGCATGTACTGTTGAATAGTCAAATTCAACACCTTGTCCTATTCTAATTGGTCCTGCACCTAATACAATAATTTTCTTTTTCTTGCTTATAATTGATTCATTTTCTTCTTCATATGTTGAATAAAAATAAGGAACATAACTTTCAAATTCACTACTGCATGTATCAATCATTTTATATACAGGAAAAATATTTTCCTTTTTTCTTAATTCGTATATTTCTTCTTCTGTTTTATTCCAAAGTTTTCCTATATATTTATCACTAAATCCAATTTTTTTAATTTCTTTAAGAACTTGTATATTTCCAATATTTTCTTTGAGACGTTCTTCTAATTTTACTATATGTCTAATCTTTTCTAAGAAAAACATATCTATACTTGTTATATTGTTAATTAATCCTATATCTATGTTTCTTCGAATTAATTCACTTATAGCATGAATTCTATCATCAGTACCATCTTTTATGTATGTCATAAGTTCTTCTGTTTGAAAATCATTAAATTTATCCATTTGTATATGGCATACGCCTGTTTCAAGTGAACGTATTGCTTTTAATAAACTTTCTTCAAATGTTCTACCTACACTCATTACTTCACCAGTTGCTTTCATTTGTGTGCTTAATTTATTTGAAGCTAATGTAAATTTATCAAATGGAAATCTTGCTATTTTAGTTACAACGTAATCTAATGCAGGTTCAAAACTTGCTGGAGTATTTGCTAGCATTATTTCATCTAATCTCATACCAACAGCAATTTTCGCTGAAACTCTTGCTATTGGATAACCACTTGCTTTTGATGCTAATGCTGATGAACGTGATACTCTTGGGTTTACTTCTATTAAATAATATTTAAAAGAATGTGGGTCTAATGCAAATTGAACATTACATCCTCCTTCAATTTTTAATGCTCTAATTATTTTTAATGCACTATCTCTTAATAATTGATATTCTTTATTTGTTAATGTTTGACTAGGTGCAACGACTATTGAATCTCCTGTATGAATTCCTACTGGATCAAGATTTTCCATATTACATACTGTTATTGCTGTATCATTTTTATCTCTGATTACTTCATATTCAATTTCTTTGTAGCCTTTTATACTTTTTTCTACTAATACTTGATTTACTGGAGAAAGTTTTAATGCATTTTTTATTATTAATTTTAATTGTTCTTCGTTATCAGCAAATCCTCCTCCTGTCCCACCTAATGTAAATGCTGGCCTTAATACAACAGGGTAACCAATTTTTTCTGCAGCCTGAATTCCTTCTTCTATAGATGTTGCAATCATTGACTCTAATACAGGTTCACCAAGTTCTTTACATAGTTCTTTAAATTTTTCTCTATCTTCTGCTTTTTCTATACTTTCACTACTTGTACCTAAAAGTTCTACTTGACATTCATGTAATACACCTTTTTTATATAATTGCATTGCAAGATTTAATCCTGTTTGTCCTCCAATTCCTGGAAGAATTGCATCTGGTCTTTCATATCGAATTATTTTAGCAATATATTCAAGAGTTAATGGTTCCATATAGACTTTATCTGCTATACTTGTATCTGTCATAATTGTTGCAGGATTTGAGTTTACAAGTATTACTTTATAACCTTCTTCTTTTAGAGCTAAACATGCTTGTGTTCCTGCATAATCAAACTCTGCTGCTTGTCCAATAACAATTGGGCCTGATCCAATTACTAATACTGTTTTTATATCTTTTCTTTTTGGCATTTTTTATTCTCCTTTATTCTTTAATAATGAAATAAATTCATCAAATAAGTATTCACTGTCTTGTGGACCTGGTGCACTTTCTGGATGATATTGAACACTAAATATTTTATCTTTCTTGCACTCTATTCCTTCTACTGTGTTATCTAAAATATTTTTATGTGTTACAACCAGATTTGTTTTTTTCAAAGATTCTTCATCTATTGCATAACTATGATTTTGACTTGTGATTTCTATTTTGTCGGTTTTTAAATTCTTTATAGGATGATTTCCACCTCTATGACCAAATTTTAATTTATATGTTTTTGCTCCATATGCTAAACCTATCATTTGATGACCTAAGCATATTCCAAACATAGGATATTTTCCTCTTAATTGTCTTATTAATTCTATAACTTCTACTACATCCTCAGGATTACCTGGTCCATTTGAGATAAATATTCCATCTGGTTTTAATTCAATTATTTCTTCTGCAGTTGTATTATATGGAACAATTGTTACATTACATCCTTTTTTATTTAATGATCTTACAATATTTAGCTTCATACCACAATCTATAGCAACAATGTTAAATTCTGGATTTGATGTTCTTGAATACCATCTTTTTTTGCAACTTACTTTTGATACAGCATCATTTGGTAATTTATATTCTTTCAACATTTTTAATGCTTTTTCTTTATCAGTATTTATATCTGTTATTATTACTTTTCTGCTTCCTTTATCTCTTATACTTCGTGTTAATTTCCTAGTATCTATTCCTGTTATGCCAGGAATATTATTTTCTTCAAGATATTCAGACAATGTTTTGGTGTATCGAAAATTACTTGGATAATTATTATATTCTCTTACAATTAAGCCACCAATTGTAGGTTGTTTTGTTTCATAATCATCATCGGTAATTCCATAATTACCGAATTAAAGGGTATGTCATTACAACCATTTGATAAGTGTATGATGGATCTGATACTATTTCTTGATATCCTACCATTGATGTGTTAAATACAATTTCGCATATACTTTCTTTATCGGCTCCAAAACCATATCCATAATATTCTTCACCATCTTCTAGTATGATTTTTTTATTGAATTCTTTCATGGTATTTTTTACCTTTCCTTTCTTTTTACGCAAAAAAAATAAGGAACTAAAAATAGTCCTTATTTAAAATATAAATGAAATAACTAGAAAAAGAATAGATATTAATGATATTGAATTAAGTTTTTCTAGTTTGCTTTTCATTTTTATAACTCCTTTTTTGCATTTTTTCTATTATAATAAATATTAAATAAAAAAATCAATAGTTTTTACTATTTTTTTCATATTTCCCCGACGAACAAAGACGCGAACTTTAAAATGTTATAAATAGCGAAAATGTTAATAATGTCCGCTTTTGTTCTTTATTTTTATTTTATTTAATTTTTGTATATCCTCCTGCTTCAACTACATTTTGTCCTTCATCTGTAAGAAGCCAATTTACAAGTTTTCTTACATTACTATCTTCTGGTTCATCTTTTCTATAAATTGCATATACTACTTTTGATAATGGATATGTCCCATTTGCAATGGTTTCATCTGTTGGATATACATCATTTATAGATAAAAACTTAATATTATCTCTAACATATTGTTCTTTAGCATATAAATATATTGAATATCCTAAAGCTTGTTTTGAATTACTATATTCTTTTGATGCTATACTATCAATTAAACCAGCCATTTCATCAATTTCCAAATCTTTTGGAGCAGTCATCATTTTAAGATCTTTCATAACCATTTTTTCCATAAGATTTTGACTTCCAGAATTTGGTTCTCTTTGGTATGCTACTATATCTGTATCTTCTCCACCAACTTCTGACCAATTTGTTATTTTACCTGTATATATATTTTGTATTTGTTCAATTGTTAAAGAATTGACTGGATTTTCTTTATTTACAACAAATACAAAACCATCTCTTCCTATTCCAACCATTTCGAATTCAACACCTTTTTCTTTTGCCTTATTTAAAATGTCATCTGAAGGTTCAGATACAAAAATTAAATCAGCTTTTTTGTTTATTAAATTTTCATATGCCTTTGATGTTGTGTTATGAAAGATAAAACTTTCTGCTTCTGAATCAGATAATCCAATTACTGATTTAGCAATTTCAATTGACATAGGCAACATTGCTGTTGCTCCATCGACTTTGGGATATTCTTCTTTTGTAAATGTTAGATTTTTGCTTTTTGTTGTTTCAGCCACTTCTGTTTCATTATTTTCTGTATTTGTTAGTTCTGCATTCTCTGTATTTGTTGTTTCGGTATTAGCTGTATTGGTGCTATCATTTTTTTTGACTTGTATATAAATAAAATAGCATATTGCACTTATTAATAAGGCTATTATAAAAATAATTAAGATTATATTTAATAAATTTGTTTTTTTCTTGTTTTCCATATTTATTCTCCTTTATTTTTTGATTTTACATTTATTATAATTAGTACTAACAAGCTTATGATAATTAAGGTGGCAATTGTAGCTAATATCATAATGTTTTGTTTATTCAAGCTAAAAAATATATTGTTATCTGTTTTTTCAATAATTATTTCATCTGAAATATCTGAAATTTCTTCCTGAATTTGTGATTCATTTTCTTGAATTTCTAATGATGATATATTATTTTCTATTTCTTTTTTTATATTTGCATTTTTTTCCTTATTATCTTTTAGCATTTTTTTTGCTTGAGACGTTTCTAATACAATTGGACAAGTTATTAATCCTCTATAGCTTGAAAATACATTTCCATAGTCAGATAATTCTTCTATTACATATTTATTATTTTTCTTTTCTATACTACCCACAAACTGTACAACAGTTGGTATTTCACTTTTATTAGAAATTTCAGAATTATCCAATTTAATTATAGCTTCTTTATAATAATCTTTAAGGTAATTTTTTGTATAATCTTCATAACTTGAATATGGATAATCTGTTGGATCGTTTTTAGAGTATATTTCAAAATCTTCTTTACTCATTAGTTTTCTATCATATTTAGTTAATAAAAATTCTTTTACTATTTCACTATTATTGTCATCATAATAACCTACTTCAATATCTCCATCTCCACTATATAATTCTACTCGTATATACATATCTGCATTTATGGAATTTATATATTCTATTTTTTCTGCATCTGTTGCACCAAGACATTCTCCGTTAATACCTTGGTTAATAAATATAACTTTTGCCCCATTTCTGTCCATGTTTCCATATACTAAACTTTGCAATATTTTTCTTTCTGGTGTTAAAATTTCTTTATATATATATGTTCCAGGTCCTCCTCCATCATATAAATTTGTGTTCATTAATACATAAAGATCTTTGTCTTGTTCTGTTTCAACATAATCTATACATATTTTATTTTGATGTAAAAAGTCACTAGAAGTCCATTCATTCTCTTCTTCTTTTTCTAATTCTTTTTGAATGATTTTTTCAGAAAAAATTTCATATATTAAATCACTTGAAATTAAGTCGAAAGAGTATGCATCTTCAGTTATATTATTTTTTGCACTCAAATAGTCAATTATATTTTTATAATAATTATTATGAGTTTCAACAAAATCTAATTCTTCATTATATAATTTTTCATAATCAAAATTTTTCTCTTTAGACCATTTTTCTATAATATCTTTTTCTTTAGTCGTTAATGATATTTCTCTACCATATAGTAAATTATTAAAAGTTTCTTTGGTTAATATAACTTCTTTAGTTAATGAATTTACTTTATAATTATAGTATTCAACAGATATAATGTTATTATTAAAAGTATAATGTCCTGGATATATCTTTTGAACTAAAGGGATTGTTTTTTCATCAATTTTTATATTAACTTTAAGCTTGTCTACTTTTTTATTTTTTAGATTATCAAAATTATATTTAATTGTTTTTGCATTATTTAAATCATTATTTGTAATATATTCTATTTCTATTTTTTTACCTGAATTAGCTGGTACTTTTGTTTTTACAATATATTCACCATTATCATTTTTAATATATTTAACATTTGTATTATTTATTTTTATGTTTAAGTTTTTTACATAAATTGATAAGTCTTTAATTTCTAAAGGAATATTTACATTGATAATAGCTTCTTCATTAGAATTATTTTTTAATAATAGTGTATTATTTACTTTTGAATTTGTTGTATCAATTGTTATTTCATCTGAAACAAATTCAATATTCTCATTTTCAATTTTAATTGAATTTGCTAAATAATATGTTACTGGAGATGCAGCCATTGAAAATTTACTATTTATAATTAAAAATCCCAATAAGAATAGTAAAGAATATAATATTTTTTTTGACATTTTTCTTCCCCCCTTTTATGATAAATTAATTGTATAGATAATAATTAAAAAAATCAATTAATAAAATATATATTTCAGTTTTATTTCTTATTTTAATTAATATGTATTTTATCTATTAATATAGGACTAATAACTACTTTTTTAGTCTTTATAATTTTCGTTTATAAGTTCTCTTCTGCAAAATTTACATCTACCAGTTTTCTCTGTTAGAATGTTGTTATTGCCACAATATGGACAATGCACAACAGTTGTATTTTTAGCTTTTTCTTGTTTTAATTTTATTTCTAAATCATTTTTTTGAGAAATTTCTGCATCTCTTTTTTCTATTCTATTTATATAATTCTTTAGTGCAGAAATTGCATTATTGCCTATATGGTAGAAAATTAAAGATATAATATAGTATATTATTGCTGTTCCTATTAAAAGTTTGCTATAGTTAATAATTTGAGTATTATACAATTCTGATGTTATAAATTCATTAAATTTTGGTACAGTTGTATAGCTTATTCCTAGGATACCTATTATCTTTGGAATTAAAATAATTATAGCGAATAATAATATTAAGCCTAATGTTATATTTACTCTTCTACGACTTGCCGTAAAAAATTTTAATAAAATTAGTAGTATTCCTACAATTGGGATAAAGTATAGGAATATTAAAATAATTGGTAAACTTGTTATTACTTTTTTTAATAAGTCCATTTTTATTAATTCTCCTACTTATAAATTTTTCATATGTTTATATACTTTTATTTATTCTATCATATTTATTTTTATTTGTATTATATATTTTAGTATTTAACCTTTTGAAAATCGTCAAACATTGGTTATTACTGAATAATTTGTTATAATATTGCTTTGTAAGGTGGTAAAAAATGAGAAAAATATTTAATATTTACAATATTATTACTAATTATCTTATCTTTTATTTTTGCTTTAAATTGTAGTAATGCTGTAAATCTTTCAAATTCAATTGATTCAAATGATACAGCTAATTTAAAAACTGTTAATCAGCAAATAGATTATAATGAAACTTTAGATACTTTTGATAATCCGGAAAGAGGATTTTATACACATCTTCGTTATAATTTTAAAGTTTTAGGAAATGAAGAACCTGAAAATTATAGACTTGAAGGAAATTTACTTCATTTAAGACTAGGAATTAGTGCATTTTCTGGTAAAGTAAATGGAAATAAGGATTTAGAATTTTCAGAAGATATGTTAAATATGTTTGGCACTATCTTGAAAAAAATTAAGAAAAATGGCGCAACTGCAATTGTTAGATTTGCATATGATGATTTTAATGGTGATGAAAATTTAGAACCTTCTCTTGATATGATATTAAGACATATTGAACAAATTTGCCCTATTCTTACTGAAAATAAAGATGTAATTTCTTATGTTGAACTTGGATTTTTTGGACCTTGGGGTGAAATGCATTCAAGTGATATTTGTACACCGGCAAATGTAACTAAAGCTTTAAATCTGATGCTTGCCAATACTCCGGAAGATATAAAAATTGGAGTTAGACAACCAAAATATTATGTAGATTTTGCTGGAATTGATAGAGCAAAATTAAATGGAAATATTACTGTTAAAGGAACTAAAGAATATAGAGTTGGCCTTTTTAATGATGGATATCTTGGTTCTCACAGTGATTTAGGAACTTTTGAAAATAGGGAAATTGAAGTTTCTTGGCTTGAAAATCAAGCTCTTCATACTTTATATGGTGGTGAAATTGTAGCAACTCGTGGAAATGAAGAAAATGATAAATTGAATTCTGCTGAATATATGTCAAAAGAAGCTTTTAGAACTCATACTACATATCTTAATTCTGAATATGATGATGATGTTATTAATGCCTGGAAAGATGAAATATATAATGGTGATGATGAACTTTATAAAGGAAAAGATGGATATTTGTATATAGCAAATCATATGGGATATAGATTTGTTTTAAGAAACTCTAATATTAGTATGGTAGAAAATAATAAAATAAAAATCACATTAGATATAGAAAATGTTGGATTTGCAAATTTAGTAAATAGTAAGAAAGTATCTGTTATATTAGAAAGCGATTCTAAAATGTTAGAACTTGTAACTGACTTAGATCCTACTACATGGAATACTAGAAGTATAACAAATTTGAACATGACAATTACTGTGCCAGATGATTTTGAAGAAACTGAATATAAAGCATATTTAAGAATTTCAAAATATGGTGATTATTTAAATGATAATAATTATCAATGTATTCGTATAGCAAATAATAATATTTGGGATGAAACTTTAGGTGCAAATTTTGTTGGACAATTTGACTATAAAAAAATAATTGAAGAAAATCCTCCATCTCCTCAAGAACCTGATGACAATAAAAATGACGATAATCAGGATGTAAATAATCCAACAGATGATAATCCAAATGATAATCAAAGTAGTGATACTAAAGAGCCTGAAGTAAATAAACCAGAAGCTCAAGAACCTGAGATAAATAAACCTAAAACTCAAGAGCCAGAAGAAATTAAGCCAGAAGTTCAAGAACCAGACAATAATTTAGAAAATAATGATGATAAAGATTCAAACGGTAGTTTTTCTAATAACAATCAAAATAATGATGATGAACCAAAAGTAGAAAATCCTACTGCAAATCAAAATACTAATAATAATTTAGATACTAATAATGCTCAAAATAGTATTAATGAAAAAAATAATGTTAATAAGAATACCAGTTCTACTACAAATATAACAAATAATTCTGACAATACGGTAAGTTCTGAAAAAATTCCTTATGCTGGCGTTTTGCTAGAAGAAAAAATTTTAATATTTTTTATAATCTTATTGTCAGTACCTACAATATACTTCTTCAAAAAGTTATAAGAACAAAAGCGGACATTATTAACATTTTCGCTATTTATGATATTTAAAGTCCGTGTCTTTGTTTGTCCGCGAAAAATTGTATAACAATTTTTCTGTGGAATGCTTTATATTATTGAAGCTCAGAGAACTTTTCTATAATATAAAAAAAGTAAGATTAAGATAAATATTTTATTATCTTTTTCTTACTTTTTATTTTGCATTTTAATTGTAAGGATTTTTTATATAACGTACTTATAGCTTCAGCTAATGCTTAATTCATTTGTAAAAGAAGTTTTTACCATGAACCTCCACCGCCTCCGGCCAGAGCCTCCTCCTGATACGCCACCTCCAGATGAAGCTCCTCCAGATGAATCTCCTGATGTACTACTGCTGCCTGATGAATTACCTGATGTCATTGCATTTGTTGCAGATCTCATTGTACTATTTATAAAGTTATTAAATGTTCTTACATTGAATTCTGTACTGCTAGAATACCAACCAGGTCCTTTTAAAGCAATTGTTTCAAATTGCTTCATCCATTTTTTTGATACTCCTAGAGCATAAGTATATGGCAATATATTGTAAAAATATTCAGGATTCTGTTCAACTAAATCTTCAAGTTGTTCCTTTTCGGCAGTTTCTAAAAATCTTTTAAATCCTTTTATTTTTCCATACATTTTATTTCCATACGGTGTTCTCTTACGCATTATTTTTATAAAGAATACTAATACTATTATACATACAATTCCTATTATGTATGTTATTAAGTATATAGGATAATATGTTAAAGATGAAAATAAATTATTTACCCAAAATTTTCCTATAAATCCTAAACATACTAATTTAAATATTATTGCTATTATTGAATTTTTTTCATCTATCATATTAAATAATACCGTATAACTAATTCCAGATAACAGTAATGTTAATGGTACTGTTATGCCACCATATAATTCATTAACTGGTTTAACTGTTATTAAGATAAATATTGCAATAATAATAAAAATAAAATATATGCATTTTCCTAAAGACATTGGTTCTAATATTTGTTCTTTATTATATTTATTATTAAATCTAAAACCAATTATTCCAATTGTTCTACAAAATTCAAAATATAAATCTCTAAATGTTACGTAATCTTTACTTTCTTCAATTTTTGCTTCAATTTCTGCTCTTTTTTTGGCATCTTTCCAAGAAATCTTATTCCATTTTCTTTGTTCAGACCTTTGAATTTTACTTGCTTTAATTAAAGTTCCTTTTGGTCTTAATTTATCAAATAAACCATTAAAGAATATTTTTTCACATTCATTATCTCCATCATATTCCTTAAGTTTAATTATTTTAACTACTTTTGATTTTGAAAATAATCTCTTTTGATCAGTTTCTTCAATTTTTATATATCCCTTATTTGCTAAATAAATTAGTAAAGAAATTATACTTTTTATATCTGCATTTCCTTTATATAAAAAGCCTACTTCTGCTGAATTTAGTCCTTCCGGAGGATAGAATTCAACTGTTTCTATTACTTCTTCATTTTTCCCATATTTTTGCCATATTAGAAATGTTATTAAAATACTTATAATGCAAAAAGCTATTACACATATTGTGTATATATCAAAGTTTAAACTTGCACCTACAAAATATCCGTCTGGTAATGTAAGTCTAATTGTTAACCCTTCTCCTGCTTTTAAAGTGCTTTTTAAAGTTCCTATGATTTTGTTACCTTCTACGACATATTCTAAATCACTTGGATAAGCATTACTTCCTTTAACTCCTGTTGTAAATCCTAATGTTGATTTATCAAAATCTTTTGGCATTGTTATGTTAAATGTGAATCCGCTTATACTTGTATCCCATTCATTTCCTATGAGATTAAAATCATAACCACGTGTAAAACGCGTGGTTTGAACTTGCCCTAAAAGGGCTTATAACATTGCCAGCGCCTAAAAG
>CANPZM010000014.1 GCA_947589065.1 uncultured Clostridia bacterium | reverse complement strand
AAGTATTATTCTCTTATTCATAAAAGCCTCCTAACTAATGATATTAGTTAAAAGGCTTTTTATTCATTATTTTTCTATTGCATTAACAATTACTCTTTGCTTTTTTGTATTGTCACAAGTTATAAGTGTTATAATTTTTTTTTCTTTTTCCATATTTTCTACATTGAATTTAATTTTACTCTTTTGTATTGATTTATCTATATATTCATTCTTTTCATCCTGATTTTTAAAGTTTTTCTTTACAATCTCTATGGTTGGCTCTGCAATGTATGTTGAAAAAATTTTATATATTTTATTTTCATTTGGTGTATATATTTTTATTTCAATGTCATTCCCTAATTCTCCATTATGTATTTTATACAAATTTGAAAACATTCTTTGATTTTTTAAATTGTGTCCAAAAATTATTGTATTTTCATCTGAAAAATCTGGCTTTGTTGTACAATCCACAAATATGCTTCCTGCTGTACTATGTTTTTTGTATATATCTCTTCTTAAATAATATTCATCCTCTTTTCCTTGTAAGATAGGATAATTGATATAAGTTTCATTGATTTCTATCCAGCCAATAACGTCTGAATTTATCTTTTTTAACTTCTCAAAATCTATTTTTTTCTCAAAGTTATCCCCTTTTTGTACAACTTTTGTGTATAAACCTGTTTCAAGTTTTTTTAGTTGCCTATCACTTTTTACCCATGTTATTACTTGATAACCTGAATATATAAATATTACAATAAATACTATTAAAATTAAATTTGTGATTTTTTTATTTTTTATTTTTTTTTCTGTTTTTTTCATAATATTTTTCTTATTTTAGCAGTGTTTTCCATGGTTTCTGCTAATTTTATTCTTTTTATTTAAAATATGTATAATTCCAATTAAAGATGCTATCATCATTATTACAAAAGAACCTATAGCAATATCTCCTGTATCAGGTAATATAGAGTCATTATTTTGTGAATTATCTTCTTCTGAAACTGGATTTTGTTTTTCATCACTTTGTGTTGTGCCTACTGATGTTCCTTCATTTTCAGCATTATTTGATTCTGGAGGTATTTCACTTGCATCTCCATATACGTGTATATTAAATTCTTTTAATAGAGTTCCGTCTACATATATAGCTATTGTTGTTTCTCCTGTATTAACTGCTGTAATTTCTCCTTGTTCATTTACTGTAGCTATATTTTCATCAACTGAATTAAATTCAATTTTTGCTTTTTCAGCTAAATTATTTTCTGTATCAATTGTTGTAATTTTTGCTTTTTCACCTTTTACAAAATTTGTTTTTGGTAGTGTAAAATCTAATTTTTCTTCTGATACTTCTACAATTTTTCTTTCACCTTTTACTGCAGCTATTGTGAATGGGCTGAAAGAATCTATTGTTAATATTAGTCCTAATCTTGTTACAACGCAGTCTATTTCTTCTACACCTGTAATTAAATTCGTTTTAGGATCTACAATATAGTGATATGCTTTAAATGTTACTCCTTCGTCATCTGGTCCATATCCATCAGGGAATCCAACACTAACTCTAACACCTTGTCCAGTTCTTATTATTTGCTTTTTGCAAAGTGTAAGTTTTATATTATATGTTTCTGTGTCTATGATATCTGCATCTGATAATTCAGTGTCTGGGTTTTGAAGTTCTTCTGATAAAATATCATTCATTTTCTTTGATTGTGCATCACTTGGTTTTGTTGTAACAAGTGTTAATCTATGAGTAATTTTTTTACTGATGTCAACTGTTTCCTTTTCTCCAGTTTCAAAATCAGTTGCTTGCCATCCTTTTGTATCAATATCACTAGTGTCTAATAGTTGTGGTTTACCATATACGTTCCAATCATATCCTTGTGATACATAAGCATAAGCAGAGCATTCATAACCAGCAAAGTATGAAACATCTACTGGAGCTTTTTTACTTTTCTTTCCTACTAAACCTTTAACGTGAATGTTGTAGAAGCAACAATCATCAGCATACATTTCACTTGGTGTAAATTTGAAAGTAATTGTTCTACTTCCATCAAATTTTACATCTTCTATTTTGCTATTTTCTACACCTGTTCCAGTTCCTTCAATTCTATCGTTTGAAGCAGATGTCATTCCAATTTCAAATTTTTCTTCACCTTTTTGTACTAAATCGTCATCATAAACAATTTTTACATCATATGTTCTACCTATATATAATTTTCCATTTGTATTAGGTGTTACTGTTTTAGGATATGGAGGTGCTACATAATCTCCTCCCCATACGTTTTCAATCATTTCCGTTTTTTCTGTTAATAGACTTGGGTCTCCTTTATAGAATAATCCACCATTTTTTACTCCTTCTGTACTTGTATCTGGTGCAATATTAGTTACTGCAAATTGTGCTTTTTTAATGTGTGGCATTGGTAATTTTACATAATATCCAATTTCTGGATCTGCTTTTTCTGGTTCTTCTAATATTGGATACAATTCTGGAGTTAAATAACACCAATCGCAATATGACCATTTATCTTCTTCATAATCATATTGTGCAAATTTTGCTAAGATATATTTTCCTTCTTTTGCATTTTGTTTATAATTTTTCTTTTTGTAACTTACTTTCATTGTTCCTGTACCAGCTAATTCTCCACCTTCTACGTGTATCTCATCTTCAACTGAGACATGAAAGTCTTCATTTGTATGAACTACTTTTTCAATTAATCTATCTAATTCAAGTTTAGGATAAGTAAATTCGTGGTCTGAACCAGCTAATACGCCACTTGGTACATGTCTAACTGCTAAATCTGTTTCTCCAATAAGTAAATAATCTGCTGTTTCTTTTCCACTATGTTTTTCTCTTACAGATTTTCCAGTTGGGTCATCCATTGTGACATCTACTCCATACCATTTTCCATCTAATTGTACATTATTCCAAATGTGTGACTCTGTTATTGTTTCACTTACTTTATATACTCCTTCAACGCATACGCAAGGAATATCAAGTCTATCCATTATTGCTTTAAAACCTCTTGTATATGCTTCGCATACGCCTTCGCCAAAAACTAAACAATCATATGCTGTTCTTGCATTTCCTTGTGTAACTTCATCTTCATATCTATATATCATATTTGTTGTAATATAGTTATGTACATATCTAACTTGTTCTTGTTTTAATTTATTACTAGAAGTTGCTTTTACATTTTGAGCTTTATTTACAATTTCATCTATTTTATCTTCATATTTTTTTATTGCCTTATTTACATCATCTTCATTTTTAAATCCATCTAAATAGTATGTTTTCTCTCTTCCAGTTCCTAAATAAGCGCAATTCTTTCCATTTTTATCTTTTCTAATTTTAATTGTAAGATTAGAAAAATTAACATAGAATACATCTGGATAATCCATAACAAATGCATCTCTTGCTGCTCCATATGTATAAAGTAATTCATTATCACCATTTAATGTTTTCTTAATTTGCTCATCAGAAACATATCCTTGATTTGATAAATTATAGTCTTCTGTTCCTGTCTTAAAAATTCCTTTTTGGTACATATCATACATTCCGTCATATATGCCCTTTTGCTCTTTGGTTAGTTGTTTGTAAAAATATTGATTATATTCGGATCTTGCTACTTTTTCTGTTGCAGCATATGTTGGCTTGATAAAATTTAATACTCTAACTTGCGAAATTACAATTAATATAATCAATAGTGCAATTAATATTTCTTTAGTTTTCATAATCTTCCCCCTCTTTAGTAAAAAGTAGTAATTTTAGTGATAAATTTGTAACTAGATAATAGCACTATTATATTATTTAAATCAATAAATTTCTGCTTTTTGTAATATTACTTTTTGAATACATTATTTCTTTTTCTTGTTATTTTTATTACATTTATGTTACATTTTTATGTAATTGTTATACATTTGTTACCTTCCTTTCTCTCATTTCATAAAAAAAGAAGGGCAAAAATTCAATAATCAAATTGATTTTGCCCTTTATTATAATTCCTAACTATATTGTTTTTATAAATAATTTCTTCTACTATAATACATATGTGATATATATATTTTTTTGTATTTCTGTTCTATTGTATATAAAACAACAAAATTGCCTATTAGCATTCTTCTAAATTCTTTTTTAATTTTACTTGTTCTTTCAATTTTTGTGTATTTCTCTGGGAAATTAGCTAAAGTTAATATTTTATCCTTTATTTCTTTCATTATTCTTTTAGCTGATTTTTCTGCTTTTAAATTTTTAGAAATATATTCATATATCTCTGTTATTTCTTCTTTGGCGTCTTCAGTAAATTCAACAGTATATATTTCTTTAAAATTCATATTTTTCTTCTAACTCCTTAAAGACTTCAGTTGCACTTATTGTCTTTCCTTCATCTATTTGTTTTTCAGCTTTTATTAATTTTTTTTCTATATCTCCGTTTTGTATTTTCCTTTTATATTCTTCAAAGCTTAAAAGAATTACATCATTTTTTTCGTTTGTGGTTACTATCATTTCTCCATTAAGATTTATAGCATTTTCAATTTCTTTTATATTGGTTACTTGTTGCATAACAAAAATCACCTCTCTTTAATTATTATATCATAGTTGCATAGATTTTCAATCAATATTATTTAATGATTTATTAATTTGTTCTAGGTTTGCAAATTTTAATAATTAGCAAAGAAGGGCAAAAACTCAATAATAAAATTGATTTTTCGCCCTTTTTTTATAATAGGAAAGTTCTACTTTCATATTATATAAATGTTTGCATTCCACAGAAAAATTGTTATACAATTTTTCGCGGACGAACAAAGACGCGGACTTTAAAATGTCATAAACAGTGAAACGTTAATAATGTCCGCTTTTGTTCTATTTTTTAAATTATTTTATTCTCCCATTGCTTCTTTAATTTGTCTTTTTGCTTCTTCTACAGAATCTTTATCTGGAATCATTACATATAGTTTTCTACTACCCATTGAGTATGTTGGCTTACTTGCACCTTTTCCTGATAAGGCATTTGATTTAGTAGTCCAATTTGACATCGTTCTTAGTTGATCTTTAACTAAGTTGTTCATCTCTTCTTGTTTTACATTTGTTTGGAAACATCCTTCTAATGAGCTTAGGATATCTGTATATTTTGTTAACATTGTTCTACTATTTAACGTTTTCTTCATGACAGCATCTATTACATGTTGCTGATTTAATACTCTTTGATTATCTCCTCCAGAAAAAGAATGCCTCTCCCTGCTAAACATCAATGCTTGTTGACCATTTAAATGATTATATCCTTTTTTAAAGCTATATCCTCCAGCACTAAAATCGTAATCAGAATATACATCAACTCCACCTAATGTATCAACTAGTTTTATTACTGTTGTGAAATTAACTCTTACATAATAATTAATATCTATATCTAATAAATCCTCAACTGTTGTAACAGTTTCATTAATTCCATATATTCCTGAATGAGTTAATTTATCTATTGCTTGTTTGCTGTGCAAAGTTACATAATAATCTCTTGGTATTGAAGTTAATAAGACTTGATGTGTATTAGTATTTACTGTTGCAATTATATTAGCATCACTTCTTGATACTTTTCCTATATTTCCAGAAATATCAATTCCACTGATATATAAGTTAAACACTCCATTATTTATTGTATAATTAGAATTTTCATCTTGAATGTCTGCTGCTTTTTCAATTTTATGAGTAGCTCTATATATTATTTTTACACTGTTTTCAAAGTTTTCTATTTCTTCGGAAATCATGTTAAATTGAGAATCACTTACAGTTATCGCTTCTATTTTTTCAGATAACAAACTATTTCCAATATCTACCAATCCATTTCCGTCTCTAAGTTTGCTATTTATTTTAGATTCGATTTCTTCTTTTACATCTTCTTCAGCTTGGAATGTGTATATATCTTTTCCATCTAATTCTTCTATTGTATTGTATCCACTATCTTTTCTTACTACAACATAATATTCTTCTGTTTCTTCAACTTCAGTGAAAACATTTCCTAAGAAATTCATGGTTACACCAATGTATCTCATTCCAAAAATATATCCTGTAGATATGACAATTACAAGTATTAGGCATATTATATTTAATATTATTTTTTTATGATTTTTTACTAGGCCTACAATTAAAAGCATTGTTAATACTACTTCTACAGCTGCAAATATTGCTACATATGAAATTGGTAGCAAATTTGTTTTTATAACTGTTACATAAAAAATCAAGGTTATGATTGCATATGCTACTGCAAATAATGTGAAAATTATTTTAGAAAAATTTTTCTTTTCTTCAGTCTTTCTACTGTGATTTGATTTTTCTTCAACTCTTTTTCCTCTGCTCATTTTTATCTCCTTTAAACTAAATTATTTTATTCTGCTTTACAGTAGAATTATTATCTAATAAAATCATATTATTGTCAAGTTTACATAGAATATCAGATTATTTTGCGAGTAATATAAATTTATATATTTAAACTTATTTTAGACTGAATTATTTATGCATGTATTTTTTTCTTATAATTTTACTTTTTTATATTTTCATTAATTATATTTTTCATTTTTTGTCAAAAAATGTTGGATGATTTTTCCATTATTTTTTACATTTTTTTACAAATTCTATTGACTTAATTTTCCATTTAAGCTATATTTTTAGTTATCTTTCCTCATAGGGATGTTTTAGAAAGGATAATTTTATGAATTCTATTTTTGTAGAAAATATTTATATAGCAAAATTATTTTTAGCTTTATATGCTTTATTGGAAATTTACATGAATAAACATTTCTTTATTCATGTTTTTAATTTATCTCTTGATATAAAAAAGGTATTAGCTTTTTTCTTTACATGTTTTTCTTTTATATTAATACTCATATTGATACTTCCTTATTTCTTTATACCTTTTATTGATGATTTTATTATATTTACTTGTATATTATTATTTTTTCCTCAAAATTTTTTAAGAAGTACTTTTACTTTGGTGGTTCCTACTACTATTTTTCAGATGTTAAAGCTTATTGTTGTTTTCGTTACATCTATTATTTCTGGACTTTCTCCAATATCTTTATTAAGAGTACCTGCAACTATATTTCTGTTTATTATGCCTTTACATAGCTGTATACATATATTTTTAGTATTTATAAATAAATTTAAGTTGAAATTAAAAAATTGTGGAAATTTAAATTTGCATAATATGATTTTTATTATTTTGTTTAGTGCATTTGGCTTTTCTTCCACATTTGTTACTATTTATTCTATTTTTTATTTATTTTCAGATACTAATGTTCTATTCTTAAGTATGATTATTGCTTGTAATCTATTTTTCTTAGTTGGAATTTATATGTTAATTTATAGAACAATTGCTTTACAAGTTGCTAAAAAATTTATTGTTCATGAAAAAAATTTGTATAACAATTTGTCTAGTTCTTATGAGTCGGTTAGAGAATTTAAACACGACTTTTCTAATATAATGCAGTCTATTGGAGGTTATTTATGTACAAATGATTTTGATGGTTTAAAGTCATATTATTCCAGTGTTTTTAAGGAATGCTCTATTTTAAATAAGTCTGAAATCTTAAATAAAGATGTATTAAATAGCCCTCCTATCTTAGCTCTGTTGACTGAAAAGTTTTATAAGGCAAAAGAAATTAATGTTGAATTTAATATTGAAGTTTTTACTGATTTGACTAAGTTAAATATGGATATTTATGAATTTACACGAATCTTAGGTATTTTTTTAGATAATAGTATTGAGGCTGCTTCAAATAGTTCAAATAAATTGATAAATATTCTAATAACTAAAGATAGAAATAAAAATTGTGATTATTTAATTATTGAAAATTCTTGCTCTGAAAATTGTATAGATACAGAAAAAATTTTTGATAAAAATTTTACTACAAAACCTCATAATACCGGAATTGGTTTATGGAAAGTTAAGAAAATTTTGAATAAGAATAAAAATGTTTTGCTTAATACTTCTGTTGAGAATAATGTTTTTAGACACAAATTAACGATTTATTATTAAAAGTTTAAATTTAATGTTGTTTTTTGGTATATATTATTTTTTTATTTATAGTAAAACAGTGTGGGGAAAATTATCTATCCCACACTGTTTTTGGTTTTAAAATGAATTACTTAATCAATATTTACTCCTTTTCCCGTTAACAAATTTGACAGAACTTCTCTGATTTTTTTCTGGGAATTTGCTGAAGATATATAGCAAATTGCATTTGTGACATTTACATTTATTGTTACATCTGCAAATTCTTTTACAATTTCAACAAATTTTTCTCTTGATTTGGTAAAGCAATCCGAAATGAAATTCTTTTTCTCTTCATCCGGTGCTCCAACCAATGTGAAATCATAAATGTTCTTCGTGATTTCATAAAGCCTGGAACTAAAAAGATGTATCACAGATTCATTGTAACGCTTTTCTGTTTCGCCAGAGGTAATTTTATTTTGTATTTCCTCGGCTTTTTCTGCGTTTTCCGTGCATATTTCTTCCAAAATCTTTTCCAGCTTTTTCTTGAGAACCCAATAATTATCTGTTACAATTTGTTGCACTTCTTCAGACTCTATAAAGTCCCGAATCTGTTGTTCAAGACCTAATTGTCTGAAAAAATCTTGTTGCAGTTGCTTTGTTTGTTCATTCATTTTTTTAACCCTCTTTCTATAGTATATGTTTGCACTGCATTTATATTATACTATTTTTTCAGCCTAAATTCAACTAGTTGATGGCTTTTCTCTTTTACATGTTGCTATGATTATTATGTTAATATTATCCAACTTCCTATTTTTCCTGGATATGCCGTAAATTCCATTTTTTCTTTAGTTACTGGATGATTAAAGGATAATTTGTATGCCCATAGGCATAATTGTTTTCCTCTTCCTCTTGTCCCATATTTTTGGTCTCCGTATACACTATGATTCCTACTTGCAAATTGCACTCTTATCTGGTGATGCCTTCCTGTATGTAGTTTAACCTTAACTAATGACAAATTAGTTTCTTCATTATATTTTAGTACTTCATAATCTAATTTTGCTTTTTTTGCATTTTTATTTTTTTCATCTACTACTTTACTTGTATTTGTTCTTTCATTTTTTAATAAGAAATCTTCATAAGTTCCTACTTCATTTTCTAATTTACCATCCACTATTACTAGATATTCTTTTTCAAATTTTTTATCTCTGATTTGCTCACTTAGTCTTGATGCTGCTTTTGATGTTTTTGCAAATACCATTACTCCTCCTGTTGGTCTATCTAATCTATGTACTAGTCCAACATATGCATCTCCAGGTTTGTTGTATTTTTTAATTAGATATTTTTTTATTATAGACAACATGTCTATGTCTCCAGTTTTATCTCCTTGAGATGGAATGTTTACTGGTTTTTCTACTACTATTATATGATTGTCTTCATAAATTACTTTTAAACTATTTTCTATTTTTATTCACATTCCTTTCTAAAGTACAATTCAGGCTTAAATTTAAAATTATGGCTATTTATCAATCTTTTCCCATCTTCCATAAATTCCGCATGGTAAAATTAAATTTGAATTTGTCATAGGTAGCCCAATTTCTCCACATGATATTTTTCCTTTATGTTTTTTCATATTTATTTCTAAAATATTTGATAATACTTTTGACGAAATTCCTGTTGTATATGAATTTATTAGGAAAAATAATGGATTATTGCTTAAAACTTTGGTACACAACTCTACTAAGTCTGCTATATTATTTTCAAATTGCCATACTTCTCCATTCTTTCCTCTTCCATATGATGGTGGATCCATTATTATGGCATCATAATGATTTTCTCTTCTTATTTCTCTTTGAACAAATTTTGTAACGTCGTCAACTATGAATCTAACTGGTTTTTCTTTTAGTCCAGAACTTTCTACATTTTCTTTTGCCCATAATGTCATTCCTTTTGATGAATCTACATGGCAAACAGAGGCACCAGCACTTAAACATGCTACTGTTGCCCCTCCTGTATATGCAAATAAATTTAATACTTTTATTTCACGATTACTGTTTTTTATTTTTGAAATCATCCAATCCCAATTGACTGCCTGTTCTGGGAATAGTCCAGTATGTTTAAATCCCATAGGCTTTATATTAAAGGTCAAATTTTTATATTTTATTGGCCAACTTTCTGGTAATCTTTTTTTATATTCCCATGCGCCTCCTCCAGTGTTGCTTCTATTATATCTTGCATTTGCTGAATTCCATTTTTCTGGGAAGCTTTTACTTTTCCAAATAATTTGTGGGTCTGGTCTAATTAAATTGATGTTTCCCCATCTTTCAAGTTTTTCACCATTTGCCATGTCTAAGATTTCATAATCTTTCCATTCTTTTGCTATATCCATTATTTCGAATTTATTCCTTTCTAATTTTCACTTTATATGTTTTTTAGCTTATTTTTTCTTTTACTTTTTCAATAATTACTTTTGGTGTAGATGCTCCTGCTGATATTCCTATCTTATTGTATTTTCTTATTTCTTCCATATTTAATTGTTCAGCAGTTTGTATATGTACACTTTTACAATTTTCTTTTGCTATTTCAAATAATTTTAATGTATTTGAGCTGTTTTGTCCACCTATTATTATCATATAGTCCACATGTTGTGACATTGTATAAGTTTCTTCTTGTCTTAATCTTGTACTTTCACAAATACTATTGTTTATTTCAATTTTGTATTCTTTGAGCTTTTTCTGTATTATCTGTGAAAATAATTTGAATTTTTCAACAGATGCCGTAGTTTGAGCTGCAATATATAGCTTATCAATGCCACTTTCTTTGAATTGTGAAATTGCCTCGTTTATATCTTCTTCATTTTCAATTACATAGCAATTATCACCAGCAAAGCCTTGTGTTCCAATTATTTCTGGATGATTTCTTTTTCCAATTAAAAAAATATAACTGTCTTTTTTATATTCTTCAACTTTTTTATGTAATTCTATTACCTTTGGACATGTTAAATCATATAATTTTATTTGTTTTTCTTTTACTTTTTTATAAATTTCTGGTGGAACTCCATGTGCTCTTAAAATTAGTTTCGAGTTATTTGGTACTTCTTCTATTGTTTCTACGGTTATTAGTCCGTCTTTTTGTAATTGTTCTATAACTTGCCCATTATGTATTAACTCTCCTAAGCAATATATTTCTTTTTCTTGATTTAATAATTCTTTTGTTTTTGTTATTGCATTATTTACTCCAAAACAATATCCAGCTAGTTTTCCGACTGTTACTTCCATTTATTACACCTTTCTATAATGTACTTATTAATTTAAAAAAGCTAAATAATAGTCCGAAATTTAATATTGTACATATTCCTGTTAATATTAGTAAGAATTTCATTATTTTATTTTTTTTCATATGTATTCTCCTTTCATTTTTATTAATATATTCAAAATGAAAAGAGATATAACTTAATTTGGACAAGCTTATTCGTTTAAAATTTGCAAAAAATTTGTGTATTTTTCTTGTTTATTCTAATTTAGTGCTTGTTTTATCTTTTCTGCTAATTTTTTATCTATTCCTTTTATTTTTGTTAGTTCTTCGACTGAAGCATTTTTTATGTTTTCTATCGTTTTAAAATTGTTCAATAATGCGTTTCTCTTTGAGTCTCCTATTCCTTCTATTTCATCTAATTCTGATTTGGTCATTTGTTTTTCTCTCAATTTTCTGTGATATTCTATGGCTGTGTTATGTACTTCATTTTGTAAATTCGTTATAAAGAAAAATAGGTTTTCTGATATTTTAAATTCTTTTCTATTTTCATCTATTAATGCTCTTGTTGAATGTTTATCATCTTTTACCATTCCATATACTGGAATTTGTTTTTCTAAATTATATTTTTTTAGTGCTTTCTTTATTGCTTTAATCTGTGTAATTCCACCATCTGCTAATATTAAGTTTGGTAATGTTCCAAATCCTCCTTTGGGATTTTCTATTGAATGTTTTATTCTTCTAGTTACTACTTCTTCTGTGCATTTTGGATCATCTTGGCCATATACATTTTTTATTTTAAATCTTCTATTCATATTTCTTTTTATAATTCCATCTTGGGCTACACACATTCCTGCAACTATATTTGTTCCTGATATATTTGAAATATCAAATGTTTCTATCTTATGTGGTAATACTTCTAAATTTAATACTTCTTTTAGTTCATTTAGAATTTCAAATTTATCTTTTGATTTATTTTCTAATGTTATTTGTGCATTTTTTTCTGCCATTTCAACGAATCTTAATTTTTCGCCTTTTTGTGGTGTTTTTATTTCAACTTTTCTTCCAGCTTTTTGTCCTAGCCATTGTTCTAATACATCTTTATCTTCTATTTCTTCTTGTAACATAATTTTATTTGGAAATTCAAGTTTGTTCATATAAAATTGTTTTATAAATCCTGATAGAATTTCAGCTTTTTCCATGTCTTTTAGTTCATCGAAAAAGTAATGTTCTCTGTCTATCATTTTACTGCCTCGAACATAAAATATTTCCACGCAAACTGATAATTCGTTTTTATATATTCCTATTACATCTATATTATTTTCTGATATGTTTGAAACTTTTTGTTTTGCAGATATTCTTTCAATTGATTGCATCCTATCTCTTATTAAAGCTGCTTTTTCATATTCTAATTTTTTAGAGGCTTCATTCATTTCCGCTTCTAGTTCTTTCATTATTTTATTGGTTTTTCCCTCTAAAAGCATAATTATTTGATTTATTTGTACCATGTATTCTTCTCTTGAAACATATTTCATACATGGAGCTAAACATTTTTTTATATGATAATTTAAACATGCTCTATCTTTTGACTTAAAATTTCTGCATTGTCTTATTTGAAATTTTTCTTTTATAAAGTTAAGCATTTCTCTTGCTGCTCCTGGATTTGCATATGGTCCAAAATATTTTGCTCCATCATTTACTATTCTTCTCGTTATATAAATACTTGGATATTCTTCTTTCATTCCTATTCTTATATATGGGTATGTTTTATCATCTTTTAGTAATACATTAAACTTTGGTCTATTTTCTTTTATTAAGTTGCATTCTAGTATAAGTGCTTCTGCTTCGTTGTCACATACTATATATTCAAAATGGTCTATTAATGAAACCATATTTATTATTCTTTGTGTTTTATTAGTTTTTCTAAAGTATTGTGTTACTCTTTTTTTTAGTGATATTGCTTTTCCTACATATATGATTTCATCTTCTTTATTTTTCATTATATAAACACCAGGTTTAGCTGGTAATTTCTTTATTTCTGCTTCTATATCAAACATTTTATTCCTCACTATAGGCTATATATGGTAAATTTCTGTAATATTCTTCATAATCTAATCCATATCCCAAAACAAATTTATTTGGAATCTCAAAGCCAATATAATCTGCATCAACTTTAACTTGTCTTCTTTCTTTTTTATCTAGTAAAGTGCAAATTTTTATTGTCTTTGGTTCTTTACTTTGTAAATATTTTTTTAAATTACTCATTGTAATTCCAGAATCAATGATATCTTCTACTATTATTACATTTTTTCTTTTAATATCTGTGCTTAAATCCTTTTTTATTTCTAGTTTTCCTGTTGTTTCTTTATTGTTTCCATAGCTTGAAACTTGCATAAATTCCATTATTAATTTATTGCTTTTTATATTTTTAGATAGATCAACTGCAAAATAAGCTGCTCCTCTTAATATGCAAATAAGTATGATTTCTTTTTCTTCATAATCTTTGGTTATTTGCTCACCTAGTTTTTTTATTCTTGCTTGTAACTTTTCTTCATCTATTAATGTTTTTATATTCATGTTTAATTATTCCTTCCGATTAAAGTTATTTAAATAGGAAGTGTGTCATTGGGACGGAGAATTTGATACATTTAAAATGTGTCAAATTCTCCGTCCCAATGACATTTCCACATTTTCAAATACTCTTAGCATATATCTTCCCATTCTAAGTGTGTATTTGCTTCTATATTTCTTGTTGCTTTTTTCCATATTACTTTATATAAATCTTCTGCTGGTATTCCAGATGTATTTGGACCTTTTACTGTTAAGTCCTCTTTTGTTAGTATTGAACCTTTTCTAATTGCTCTTTTGGTTACAACTGTTTGAAAGGTCATTTCCATAAATTCTTTTTCTTCTTTTAGTGCTTCTTTTTTACCTTGCTTCATTTTTCTTATTACTTTTGCATATTCTGATAAATCTTTTGCTTCTTCTGCTGTCATTGACCATTCTATGTCACTTCCTGGTCTATCTTTTCTGTCTGTAAAGTGTTTTTCTATTATTGATGCTCCTAATGCTAATGCAGCATATGATGAATAGTTATTTAATGAGTGATCTGATAATCCTATTACTGCTTTAGGAAATGTTTTTTCAATTTCATTAAGAGCATTTAGTCTTATTTTATCTGGTGGTGTTGGATAAATATTGGTACAGTGCAAAATTGCAAATTCTTCATGATATTTTTTTATTGTGTTAACTGCTTTTTTTACACCTTCCATATCATTCATACCTGTTGATATAATTATTGGTTTTCTTTTACTAGCTACATATTCAAGAAGTGGATAGTTATTCATTTGTGATGAACTTATTTTATATGCTGGCACATTCATTCTTTCAAGTCTATCTACTGCTGCAAATGAGAATGGTGAAGAAATAAATATCATTCCTTTTTCCTCAACATATTTTTTTAGCTGTATTTCTTCTTCTTCTGATAAAGAAATTTTTTCTAGTGAATCGTAAAAATTTCCATGTCCAATTTTAGATAATTGTACTTCTTTTGCAAGTGGGCTTAATTCTTCCTCAATAATATGTGTTTGATGCTTGATTATTTCAATTCCGGACTTATAAGCAGCATCTACCATTTCTTTTGCGGTCTTTAAACTTCCATTATGATTGATTCCTATTTCTGCAATTATAACTGGTTCATAGTCTTTGCCAATTTTTCTTCCTGCAATTTCGATAAACTTCTCCATTTTTTTCTCCTTTATTGCTTGCTTCTTACTATAAAAATAATTATTTATTATAGTTTTAGAATATGTTTTTCCTAGATTGCTCTCATTCATCCGATTGCATTTTACCATAAATTATTTTTTTTTTCAATATTTCATTGGACTGCCTTTAATTATCACAATTTGCTTTTTTTTTTCATTTATAGTAATATATTGGAAGTGTGAAAATAATGTTAATATAAAAATAATCAAATTAAGCGCCAGTAGCATTTTTCATAATGCTTAACGAGGTTAGAGTTTATCGAAATATTCGGCGGGTACTCTATGGCATATTACTGTCATTAGAAAAAGTTCAAAAACTAGTAGTAATATTAGAACAATAATTTTTTCATGTAATTTTTCACACATAATTTTAAAAGTAATGACAGAATTATAAACTGCCTTTATATTTTTATGCGTTTATTTTTCTTTATTACTAAATACTATTCTACTTAAGGAGGTTATTTTATGTGTGGTATAGTAGGTTATATAGGAAATAAAAAAGCAAGTCCTATATTAATTAATGGTCTTACAAGACTTGAGTATCGTGGATATGATTCTGCGGGTATTGCAACAATAGAAAAAAACGGTATTGTTGTATTAAAAAATAAGGGTAGAGTTTCTGAACTTGAAAAGATTTTAGATGGAGAATCTATTAATGGAACAATTGGGATTGCTCATACTAGGTGGGCTACTCA
This sequence comes from uncultured Clostridia bacterium, assembly GCA_947589065.1. Lineage (GTDB taxonomy): Bacteria > Bacillota > Clostridia > TANB77 > CAG-508 > UMGS1994. The sequence continues at coordinate 24,057 of CANPZM010000014.1, read as the reverse complement.
TGGTAAACCATCTACTGAAAACTCTCATCCTCATATTGATAACAAAAAAAATTTTGCTGTTGTTCATAATGGTATAATTGAAAATTATCATGAATTAAAAGATTTTCTATTAAAAAATGGTTATACTTTTTATTCTCAAACAGATACTGAAATTATACCTAATTTAATTGATTATTATTATTCTAAAGATGTTCTTAATGATGATAAAAAAGTTCTTAGAGCTATTGCTTCAGCTTGTGCTGAATTAAAAGGTAGTTTTGCATTAGAAATTCTTTCTACTTATCTTCCTGATAAAATGATTGTTGTTAGAAAAGATAGTCCTTTAGTTATTGGTAGGACGAATTCAGAAAATTATATTAGTTCTGATATTCCTGCTATTCTTTCTTACACTAAAGATTTTTATTTGTTAAATGATTATGAATATGGTATCTTGTCTAAGGGTTCTGCTGAATTTTTTGATCAAAATTTGAAACCTATAAAAAAAGATTTTGTAAATATAGATTGGAATGCTTCAGCTGCTGAAAAAGAAGGCTTTGATGATTTTATGCTTAAAGAAATTTACGAACAGCCTAAATCTATTAGGGAAACTATCGGATCAAGATTATCTTCTGATGGTTCTTGCAATATTGAAGATTTAAATTTAAATAAAGAATATTTACAATCATTAAATAAAATTTATATAGTAGCTTGTGGTACTGCTATGCATGCAGGTCTTGCAGGTAAAACAATGATAGAAAAAATATGCAATATTCCAACTGAAGTTGATATTGCATCAGAATTTCGCTATAGAGATCCAATAATAGATGAAAAAACTTTAGTTATTTTTATTAGTCAGTCTGGCGAAACAGCTGATACTATTGCCGCTTTAAAGCTTTCAAAATCTAAAGGTGCTAAAACTTTAGCTATTTCAAATGTTATTGGTAGTTCAATTACTCGTGAAGCTGATTATACTGTTTATACACATGCTGGTCCTGAAATTGCAGTTGCTTCTACAAAGGCATATACTTCTCAGGTTATTCTTATGGCAATTCTTGCAATTTATTTTGCGAATACTTTACAAATAAATAGTGATTTAGTAAAAAATCTTACTAAAGATATTTTGAATTTACCTCTTCAAATTGAAGATGCTCTAAAAAATGTTGATGCTATTAGAAATTTTGCTAAACGTGTTTATAATGAAAAAGATATATTTTTCCTTGGTAGAGGTATTGATTATAATGTAGCTCTTGAGGGTTCTTTAAAATTAAAAGAAATTTCTTATATTCATTCTGAAGCTTATGCTGCTGGTGAATTAAAACATGGTCCTATTGCTCTTATAGAAAATGATGTTACTGTTATTGCAATTATGACAGACCCTATTCTTCTTGAAAAAACAATAAGCAATGTTCAAGAAGTTATTACTAGAGGTGCTAAAACACTTGTAATTACTAATCAAAATCTTGGTGATCATGATTTTGATAATATGATTACTTTGCCAAATACTAATTCTCTTATTTCTCCGGTTTTGTCTGTAATTCCTTTACAGCTTTTTGCTTACTACATCTCTAAACAAAAAGGATTAGATGTTGATAAACCTAGAAATCTTGCTAAATCAGTAACTGTTGAATAAAAAAATACTAACAAAACCGACGGTGTATTTCACTGTCGGTTTTTATTCTTCTAGCAAATTTATTTTTTTATATACATTTCTCATTTTTTCTGTATCTAAATTAATTTTTTTGTTTTTTGCTTGTTTTAATAGATAACTTATTTTAGCTTGCTCTGATTTTATTTGATATGCATAATAGTCTACTAAATCTCCTCTTGCATATTCAAAGTTCTTATGAGCTAGTTCTAATTTTCTTTGTGATTCCATTATGCTTTCTACTATGCTAATATCACTTTGTTCCTGATTTAAATCTATGATAGGTATTTCTTTTATATATGATTCTTTCAATCTAGTCTCCTCCTATCATTATTATATGATATCTATTTTTTAATATTCTTAATTTTTAATATTTTGTCCTCTTCTTCATATTTTTTATAAATTTTTAAATAATTTTCTATTGAATATTTTTTTGGCATTTCCTGTAATATTTTTTTATAAATTGGTACTTCTAATAATTTTTCTCTAATTTCTTCAAATTCTTCAGTTATTTCTTTTGGTACATATTTCTCCCATTCTTGTTTATCATTAATTAATATATATCCTCTTAATTCTGTTGCTGATATGTTAAATGTATTTCTATCAATTAGCAATTCTTTTACACCTCTTAATTGTTCTTTAGAAAACCACTTTGTCCTCATTTCGTCATTTCCAGATATTATTAAATCTGCAAATTTTCCTTCATATTCTATTGTTTTGTCTATAACATATTGTCCCCAAGTTGTATTTATATCAAATTCGTTTGTCATGTCTTCTAATTCTTTTATTTCAATCGTTGGTTTGTTGTATATTTTTTTTATTAATTTTATTCTGTATTGTGATGTAAATGGATTTCTTAATGTATGACTTTCTTGGCTTGAACCTACTAATATTAGCGTCTTTTCGCATAGTTCTATGCTTTTATTTATTATTAATTCATGTCCTTTATGTATGTGACTAAATCTTCCACATACCATTCCTAATTTATATTGTTTCATTTTTTTCATTTCCTTCTTTTTTTATTTATTTTATATATAAACTTATTTTTTATCAATATTGTAAATTGACTTTTATTAATATGCATGTTATACTTGTTATATTAATATCAGGCAATTATAAGAGATTAGTAATAATTTTAGTTTTATTTAGAGAGTCTGTGGTTGGTGAAAACAGATTAAAACATTTTATGAATCTACTCTTTAGCTTCTAACCTAATAAGTTAGACCGGTTGTACAGGTTATAGTACTTTTAAGTTATAAATTAAGGTGGTACCGCGAATATTCGCCCTTCTGTTAATTCAGAAGGGTTTTTGTTTTATCACTTTATAAGGAGGTTTTTTTATGGATCAGGTTCAAATTGGAAAAGTTTATAGGCATTTTAAAGGAAATTATTATTTTGTAGAAAATATTGGATTGGATTCGGAGACTAAGGAAAGAATGGTTATATATAAAGCTTTATATAATCGTACAGATTCGCAAATTTGGGTTAGACGTGAATCGATGTTTTTGGAAGAATTACCAGAAAGATCGGATAATATTACTGGACAAAAGCATAGATTTGAGTTATGTACTGATTTATCAGTTGATTATACAAAAAAATAGAAAGGATGATTTTTATGATAGATATTAAATTTTTAAGAGAAAATCCAGAATTAGTTAAGGAAAATATTAAGAAAAAATTTCAAATGCACAAGTTACCTCTTGTTGATGAGGTTCTTGAACTTGATAATAAAAATAGAGAATTAAAACTTAAAGGCGACGAATTAAGAATGAAAAGAAATACTTTAAGCGACCAAATTGGCGGTTTAATGCGTAATGGAAAAAGGGATGAAGCTGAAAAAATAAAATTAGAAGTTAAGTCTATTAATGATGCCTTATTAGAAAATGAAAAATTAGAAAATGAATATTCTGAAAAAGTTACTAGTATAATGATGAAAATTCCTAATATTATGCATGAGTCTGTTCCAATTGGTAAGGATGATAGTGAAAATGTTGAAAATGAAAGGTTTGGCGAACCAGTTGTTCCTGATTATGAAATTCCTTATCATACAGATATAATGGAAAGTCTAGCTGGAATTGATTTAGATTCTGCTCGTAGAGTTGCTGGTAATGGTTTTTATTATTTAATTGGGGATATTGCTAGACTACATTCTGCAATTTTGAGTTATGCTAGAGATTTCATGATTAATAAAGGTTTTACTTATTGTATACCTCCTTTCATGATTCGTTCTGATGTTGTTACTGGGGTTATGAGTTTTGAAGAGATGGATGCAATGATGTATAAAATTGAGGGCGAAGATTTATATTTAATTGGAACTAGTGAGCATTCTATGATTGGTAAATTTAAGGGGCAAATTTTAGACAAGTCTTCTCTACCTTATACTATGACTTCTTATTCTCCATGTTTTAGAAAAGAAAAAGGTGCTCATGGTATTGAAGAGCGTGGTGTTTACAGAATCCATCAATTTGAAAAGCAAGAAATGATTGTTGTTTGTGAGCCAGAAGATAGCTATGACTGGTATGAAAAAATGTGGAATTATACTGTTGAATTGTTTAGAAGTATGGATATTCCTGTTAGAACATTGGAATGTTGTAGTGGTGATTTAGCTGATTTAAAAGCAAAGAGTGTTGATGTTGAAGCATGGAGTCCTAGACAACAAAAATATTTCGAAGTTGGTAGTTGCTCTAATTTAACTGATGCTCAAGCTAGACGTCTTGGTATTAGAATTAAAGGCGAAAAAGGAAATTATTATGCTCATACTTTAAATAATACTGTTGTTGCTCCTCCTCGTATGTTAATTGCCTTTTTAGAAAATCACTATCAAGAAGATGGTTCTGTTACTATTCCAGAAGTATTAAGACCTTATATGGGTGGTATTTCAGTATTGAAACCTAAAAAATAATATTATATAAAAATAAAATAGACTCGGTTATTAATTTAGTCTATTTTATTTTTTAATTAAGCTTCATTCATCATCTATTATTATGTTATTGTTGTTTAATTAGTGGCTTTATGCTAAAATTCTTATATAGAAAGTGAGAATAATTATATGAAAATTAAAAATCCTAAGTTTGAAATTTCGGCAGTTTCTCCTGCTCAATATCCTAAAAATAATTTGCCTCAAATTGTTTTAGTTGGTAAATCGAATGTGGGTAAGTCTTCTTTTATTAACACTATGCTTAATAGAAAGTCTCTTGCAAGAACTAGTAATACTCCTGGCAAGACTAAACAAATCAATTTTTATAATGTTGATGATGGCTTTTATTTTGTCGATTTGCCTGGTTATGGGTATAGTAAGTTGAGTAAGCAAGAACAAATTAATATGGGAAAATTTATTGAAGATTATCTTGAAAAATGTTATAGTATTTCTTTAATAGTTTTCTTATTAGATATCAGGCATGAGCCTACAAATGACGATATATTAATGTTTGACTATATTAGAAAAACCAATTTACCTTTTATTATTGTTGTTAATAAAGCAGATAAAATAGCTGTTTCTAAAGTTGATGATGAAGTTAAAAAAATAAAAGATTATTTTGGTCTATCTTTTACTACTGTTATTCCATTTTCGGCTGAAAGAAAAGTTTATACTGATAGTACTTGGAATGAAATTGAAAAATTTTTATAATGTACAAATTAAATCTTTATTTATTTTTATACAAAAAGAGCAACTCTCACTGGAAGTCCAGTGAGAGTTTTGTTCTGCTATAATGTTAAAGCATCGTTTACAATTATTACTTCTACTTTTTCATTATTCGCCCACTGTCTAATTGAGCAAGTGCATTTTCCGTCAAACAAAAGGCTTATAATAATTTCTAATTTTTTACATTCCTCATTTGTGTCTTCTGATAAAACTTGCTCTATTCCTGCTAACTGTGCATCTGTTAATGCTTTATCACTTTTCACAATAAGGATACTTTTTTTGCCGTTAATAGTTGCAAAACCAGCTGATTTCCATTTGGGTTTTTCCTCAGTCTGATCTGTCTTTTTTACTATCCGTTCAATTTGTTTCTCTAGTTCTGTCTTCTGCATAATTAATTATTTACTCCTCCTGTTTTTTCATTGTTACCCAAACGCAAATTACTCTTTTCTCTTTCTTTTTGATGCTAACTTTGGCTTTTGAATCAAAAAAATCTTCACTAATGTATTTTGCTATCTGCCGTTCCTCATGTCCGTCAACAGCCGTATACGCATACATTCCGATTTTTTTGGCTCTTTTGGAATCAATGGATTCACTTGAGTATATTTCTATCCTCTTTCCATTGACGGTTGTTTCAGTTTTCTTTTTTTCTTCCTGAAACATTTTTTCACCTCCTAATATTTTATGTATATTAATTATAGCACATTGGGGCTTATTTTCCTAGTATTAGACCGATTATTTTGGATTTACTAAAATGTTCTTTACTTGATTTTCTTACTAAAAAAACATTATTTCTTAGATTGAAATAATGTTTTTTAGTTACTATTTATTTTTTAAAAATATAGATTTTATTTTTTTAATTATTTTTGTAAATATATTTTCTTTATATTCAATTAATTGTGTTTGTTCACTATTTATTTCATCAATATTCTCTATTGTGGTATTTTCAGCAGTTTGTGTTGTTTCTTTTTTAAAAATATCATCTGGATTATATTTTTTTCTTAAATTTTCTTGGTATATTTTTTCATTTTCTTCTAATATATTATTTAATATTTCTTTTTGTTTTTCAGTTGCAAAGTAGTCTCTGTATAGTGAAACTAATATTGCATTTGCCTCTTCAGAAATGTCTTGCACATTTAGTGGTTTATTTTCGTCTATTGTAAAACTGTAATTTATATCTTTATTTTTTTCAAAGAAGTCTATTTTTGCTTTATCAATTTTATTATATTCATATTTAGGAATGTGTTTTAGAATTTCTAGTACCTGTGTATATGCTATTGCATAAGTATTATTCATCCAAACTTACTCCTTCTATTTCTTGATTTTTCTGTTGTATTTTTCGTGATTTTATCTTCTTGCTTTTTTATCGAACTATATTTTTTTCTTTATCATTTTTATAGCTTTTGGTCTTTCTATTGTAATTTCATGACCGCATCCCAAGCATTCTAATTTAAAATCTACTCCGATTCTTTTAATTTTCCATTTTTTGCTGCCACATGGGTGCTGTTTTTTAGTTTCTACTATGTCTCCTATATTATATTCCATTTGGATTGAATCCCTTCTGAAATTTTATTTTAATCTTTTTTCAACAGTTTCTTTTCCTAATACTTGTATAATTTCATATAAATCAGGTGTATTTGCTCTTTTGGTTAATGTAACTCTTATTACAGTACTAATATCACCAACATGTCCTTTATAGTTTTCTGGATTAGCTTTATACTCTTTGACTTCTCTTGCATAGCCTAATTTTTCGGCTAAATCTTTCATTTTATTAAACCATGTTTCTTTATCATCGTTTATGTCGAAGTAATTTGATACATATTCTGATACTATTTTCTTTATTTCTTGACTGTCCGTTATCTTTTGATATTCATATTCTTTAATTTTGTTAAATTCCTCATCAAACATGTATATAATATTGTTTTTAACATCTGACCATTTTGATATATCTTTTCTTGGTTTTTCTTTTCCTCTTTCTATGTTGAATATTTTTAGGCTATACTCTAAGTCTTTTGTAAGTAATTCATGTAATTCTTTATCATAATTTTTAGACCACTCTAATACATAATCTAATATTTGTTTTCCTGTATATCTTGAAATTACTCCTTTTGAAACGTCAAGTAATTTTGTCATATCAAATAAAGCCCCACTAACTCCCATTTTATTTAGTTCAAATTTGAATTCATCAATATTTTTATCTTTGTTTCCTTTTCTCCATCCTTCAAAATTTGAATTTGCAATATTCATTAAGTATTCTTCTACCGCTTCTTTTGGTATTCCTTCTTCTTTGTAATAGCTTACTGCTGCTTCTGGATCTTTTCTTTTACTTAGTTTTCTTTTATTTCCATTATCTTCTTTCATTATTGGAGCTATATGAGCATATTTAGGTGCTTTAAATCCTAGACAATAAAATAGTTGTAAGTGTAATGGTACTGAAGCAACCCATTCATCACTACGAATTACTAAATTTGTTCTCATTAGATGATCATCTACTGCATGTGCAAAGTGATATGTTGGAAGTCCATCAGATTTTATTATTATTACATCTTGATCATTTTCTGGAAATTCTATGTTTCCTTTTATTGCATCCTTATGTTTTATTTTCTTATCAGGATTTCCCGGTGATTTTAATCTTATTATATATGGAACTCCATTTTTTATTTTATCTATTGCCATATCTATTGGCATATTCCTACATTTAGTCCATTTTCCATAATATCCTGTTCTTTCTTTTGCTTTTGTTTGATTTTCTCTTATTGTTTCTAATTCTTCTTGTGTACAAAAGCAAGGATATGCCATTCCTTTTTCTATTAAATATTTAGCATATGATTCATATATTTCTTTTCTTGCACTTTGCAAGTATGGTCCATAGTTTCCTTTATCTTTTCCATCTAGACCTATTGTTTCATCTGGTGATAATCCATAATCGTCTAAGGAATCTAATATTTCTTTTACACCATTTTCAACTTCTCTTTTTTGGTCTGTATCTTCTATTCTTACAAAAAAAACACCTTCTGTTTGATTTGCCATTTTCTTAGCTACTAAGCTTTGATATAGTCCTCCTATATGTACAAATCCTGTTGGACTTGGTGCAAATCTAGTTACTATTGCTCCTTCTTTTAAATTTCTTTCAGGATATTTTTCTTCATAGTATGAAATTTCCTTTGCATTTGGAAATATAATGTTTGCTAAATCTTTATTATCCATATTAACCTCATTTCTTTTTAAGGTACAAGCCTAATTATAAATTTAAGTCTTTTAAATTTATTTTTTTACCTTATTTCTTTTTTGAATTATATCAGATTTTATTTTGCTTCACAATACTTAATTACACTTCCATAATTATTGGTAAAATCATTGGATTTCTCTTTGTTTTGGCAAATATATAATCTCTTAATGAATCTTTAAGTTTTGATTTTATTATTGACCATTCTCTTATTCCATCTTGTTCTAATTTATGTACTTCTTCTCTTAGCATCTTTTTTACATCTTCCATTAGATTTTCTGATTCACGTACATATACGAATCCTCTTGATATTACGTCTGGTCCTGCTACTATTTCTCCTGTTGATGAATCCATTGACATTACTACTATTATTAATCCATCTTGAGATAAGTGCTGTCTGTCTCTTAATACTATATTTCCGACATCTCCAACTCCTAATCCGTCAACCATTATTTTTCCGAATGGAACTGTTCCTGTTAAACTAGCTTCATCTTCATTTATTTCTAATATTCTTCCATTTGTTGTTAAAAATATATTTTCTGGTTTTACTCCTACTTTTTTTGCTGTTTCACTATGTGCAATTAGTTGTCTATATTCTCCATGTACTGGTATGAAATATTTTGGTCTTATTAATGATAACATTAATTTTTGCTCTTCTTGGCATGCGTGACCTGAAACATGTATATCTTCTAGTGAACTATATACCACTTCTGCTCCTATTTTCATTAAGTCATCAATTACTTTTGCAACATATTTTTCATTTCCTGGTATTGGATTTGCAGAAATTATAACTAAATCGTTTGGAGTAATTGTAACTTTTTTATGATCTCCTGATGCCATTCTTGTAAGTGCTGACATTGTTTCTCCTTGACTACCAGTAGTTATTATAACTAATTGTTCATCTGTATAGTTCTTAATCATATCAATGTCTATAAATACATTTTTAGGAACATTAATATATCCTAATTCCATTGCTGTATTTATCATATTAATCATGCTTCTTCCGCATACAGCTATCTTTCTATTGTTTTTAACAGCTGAATTTACTATTTGTTGAACTCTGTGTACATTTGAAGCAAATGTTGCCACAACAATTCTTTTTGTGCAATTAAAAAATAGCTTTTCAAATACTTCTCCAACTGTACTTTCTGACATTGTATATCCTTTACGTTCTGAGTTTGTGCTATCTGACATTAATGCTAATACACCTTTGTTTCCTAATTCTGCTAATCTTCCAAAATCCATTTTTTCGTCGTCTATTGGTGTATAGTCTATTTTGAAATCTCCTGTATGCACTATTGTTCCTGCTGGTGTATGAATTCCTAATGCTACTGCATCTGGTATACTATGGCAACTTCTAATGAATTCTACTCTGATTTTTCCTAATGTTATTGTTTGTCCTTGATTTACTATATTTAGTTTTGTACTTTTTAATAGTCTATGTTCTTCTAATTTATGACTTATTAGTCCTGCTGTTAGTTTTGTTGCATATATTGGTACATTAATTTTTTGTAATAGATATGGTATTGCTCCAATGTGGTCTTCATGTCCATGTGTTATTACTAGTCCTCTTATTTTTTCTTGATTTTTTTCTAAATAAGAAAAATCTGGTATTACTAGGTCTATTCCAAGCATATCATCTTCTGGGAATGCTAGACCACAATCAACTATTACTATATCATTTCCATATTCAAATACAGTAATATTTTTTCCTATTTCTTGAATTCCTCCAAGTGGTATGATTTTTAATTTTTCTTTTTTAAATGAAAATTCTGCTTTTTTATCATTTTGCTTTTTCATACTTTTTTGACTAACTACTCTTCTTTCTTTTTTTACTTCTGCATTATTTCTTTCTGTTCTTGGTTTTCTAGTTGTATTTCTAGTATTTTTCCTTTTATTTTCAATATTGTTATTTTCTTTTATTTCCATAAATAAAATCTCTCCTCTCGAACTTTTTTCTATTGTTATTTTGAAAATGTTATAAAAAAATTAATATAGATATAAAAACTCTTTATATCTGTTTTTGATATAAAGAGTTTAATGATTCTATTTTTCCGTTCATCTATTTTATATATTATATAAATTGTTACAATATATATTACACACCTTATTTTTTACACAACAAATATTAAAACAATCTTACAATTGTTTTTATTATAATAAGAAATTTCTTTGCTTTTCCTATTGTATAAAACTTTACGACAAATAATGTACAGAAATTTTCTATGAAATTTCTGCACACGAACAATTAACGTGAACTTTATTATAAATTATTATAGTATTGTTCACTATTGTTCTATTAAATATTTGATTTTCCGAACCATTTACTCTTTATTTATTTTTATATACATCTCTTCTATACCGCCTCATGCGATATCAACTGTTTATGATTATACTATTTTTTCTAATATTTGTCAAATAGTTAGTCTACATAAATTGATTTTTAGTAAAATTTATGGTATTATATTATTATCAACATTAGGAGGTATTTCTTTATGGTCAAAAAAAAGAAATTGGTGGAACTTTCCATCCGGCAGTTAACAGTTAAAGATGCATATCGTTATTATAAGATTGCATCAGCCGAAGATTTGGGAGAATTTATGTTTTTTTTCTCCGCTGATTCTATTGAGGTTGCAAAGAAAAAGATTTCTCAGTCTAACAATCGGTATGAGAAATTGTTTGGTCTTTTTACAAAAGCCAATCGCCTTGTCGCTGTGTTTGATGTAAATGATGATGTAGGCGATTTTGGTGCTACTGTTAATTATTTTGTTGCTAAACAATTTCGCGGCAACCACTATGCTACAATTGGTATTCAGATGCTCTATGACATGCTTGACTATACTCACTTCACTTTCGAAGTTCATAAAGCAAATCACTATAGTTTGGCTGTGCAGAAGCAGCTTGGGTCCACAATTCATCATTTGGAGAAGGACTATATTGTCTTCAGTTATTCGAATTCAATTTAATTGTTAATTGTAACAAAAAAGCGGTCGTAATGAATTTTACGACCGCTTTTTCAATTTAACAATGATAACATAATTCTCTAATTTATCAAAACTTGTTGAATAAACATCAATTATATAATTTATACTCTTTATCCAAAAATTCCTTTTTTCTTAATTGGTGGTTGTTCATTCATTGTTACTGCTAATTTAGATATTAATTCTCTTTGTTCTTGTGTTAATCTTTTTGGAATTTGTACAATTACTGTAAATACAAAATCTCCTCTCCAACTTCCATTAACACTCTTAAATCCTTTATTTTTTAAAACAAATTTCGTTCCTGTTTGTGTTCCTTCAGGTATTTTATACTTTTCTTTGCTTCCATCTACCATTGGTATTTCCAGTTCAGTTCCAAGTGTTGCTCCTGTAAATGTTATAGGTATATCACATAAAACATGATCTGCTTTTCTTGAATAAATGTTATGTTTTTTTACATGAACATTTATGTATAAGTCTCCTTTTGGTCCATTCTTAACTCCAGGTTCGCCTTCTCCTCTTAATACTACTGTTTGACCATCACTAATTCCTTCTGGAATTTTTACTTTTATTTTGGCAGATTCACGTACATAGCCTTTTCCTTTACAGTCTGAACATACTTCTCTAATTATCTTTCCTTCGCCACCACAGTTTGAGCAAACTTTTTGTGTTGACATTTGACCAAATGGTGTTGTGATTACTTGTTTTATTTTTCCTGTTCCATTACATACTTGACAGGTTTGTGGATTTGTTCCTGGTTTTGCACCTGTTCCATGACAATGACTACATTCTTTATTTCTGTTTAAGTTTATTGTTTTCTCTGTCCCTAGATATGATTCTTCAAATGTAATATCTATTCCTACTTTTAAATCTGCACCTTTTCTTGGTCCTGCTTTTCTTCTTGTTCCTCCACCAAATGCTGCTGAAAATATATCTCCAAAACTTCCAAATCCAAAATCGTCAAAGCCTGAAAATCCGCTAAAGCCATCAAAGCCAGAGCCATAAGAATAATATCCTCCACCATTTTGACCTCCAAATCCTTGTGGTCCATCATGTCCAAATTGGTCATACATTTGCCTTTTTTGCTTATCTGATAATACTTCATATGCTTCACTTACTTCTTTAAATTTTGCTTCTGCTTCTTTTTTATTATCAGGATTTGCGTCAGGATGATATTTTTTTGCAAGTTTTCTATATGCTTTTTTTATTTCTTCGTCTGTTGCATTTTTCTCTACTCCTAATACTTCATAGTAATCTCTTTTTTGGCTAGCCATTTTTTCCCTCCAACAATTTTATAAAGCTTTGGGGTGTAATTATAAAATTTCACCCCAACGTTTTTATTTATCATCTTCATTATTATCGTCTTCAACTTTGTAGTCTGCATCATATACTGTTCCTTCTTTTGCTTCATCAGTTCCTTCTGCATTTGCTTCTTCTGATGTTGCATTTGCTGTATTAGCATTTTTTGCATTTTCTTTATATAGTTTTTCAGATATTTCGTAGAATACTTTTGTTAATTTATCTGTTCCTTCTTTTATTTTGTCTATATTACCTTCTTCAACTGTTTTCTTTAAGTTATCAATTTCAGTTTGTACTTTTGCTTTTTCTTCACTACTTATTTTGTCTCCTAATTCATCCATAGTTTTTTGACTACTGTAAATTAGACTTTCTGCATTATTTTTAACTTCAACTTCTTCTTTCTTCTTTTTATCTTCACTTGCATGTTCTTCTGCATCTTTTACAGCTCTATTTATGTCATCTTCTGTTAAGTTTGTACTTGCTGTAATTGATACTTTTTGTTCATTTCCTGTTGCAGTATCTTTTGCTGATACGTGAACTATTCCATTTGCATCTATATCAAATGTTACTTCTATTTGTGGTACTCCTCTTGGTGCTGGTGGAATTCCTGTTAGTTGAAATCTTCCTAATGTTTTATTGTATGCAGCCATTTCTCTTTCACCTTGTAAAACATGAACTTCAACACTTGTTTGTCCATCAGCTGCTGTAGAGAATACTTGTGATTTTTTAGTTGGTATTGTTGTATTTCTATCAATTAATTTTGTGAATACTCCACCATATGTTTCTATACCTAATGATAATGGTGTTACATCTAATAGTACTAAATCTTTAACGTCTCCTGATAATACACCACCTTGTATTGCTGCTCCTAGTGCAACACATTCATCTGGATTTATTCCTTTATTTGGTTCTTTTCCTGTAATTTTTTTAACTTCTTCTTGAACTAATGGAACTCTTGTTGAACCTCCTACTAGTAATACTTGATCTAATTGACTTGCTTCCATTCCAGCATCTTTTAATGCTTGATTTACTGGTCCCATTGTTGAATCTACTAAGTCTCTTATTAATTCTTCAAATTTTGCTCTTGTTAATGTTATATCTAAGTGTTTTGGTCCTGAACTATCTGCTGTTATAAATGGTAAATTGATGTTTGTTTGTCCGACTCCTGATAATTCAATTTTAGCTTTTTCAGCAGCTTCTTTTAGTCTTTGCATTGCCATTTTGTCTGTGCTTAAGTCTATTCCATTTGATTTTTTGAATTCTGATACTAAGTATTCCATGATTTTTTCATCAAAATCATCTCCACCTAGTCTATTGTTTCCACTTGTTGCAAGAACTTCGAATACTCCATCTCCTATATCTAGGATTGATACATCAAATGTTCCTCCACCTAAATCATAAACCATTATTTTTTGGTCTTTATCACCTTTATCCATTCCAAATGCTAATGATGCTGCTGTTGGTTCATTTATTATTCTTAAAACTTCAAGTCCTGCTATTCTACCAGCATCTTTTGTTGCTTGTCTTTGACTATCACTAAAATATGCTGGAACTGTAATAACTGCTTGTTTTACTTCTGTTCCTAAATAGTTTTCTGCATCTGATTTTAATTTTTGTAATATCATTGCTGATATTTCTTGTGGTGTGAATTCATCACCTTCTATTTTAACTTTTTTATCTGTACCCATATCTCTCTTTATTGATATTACTGTATGTTCTGGATTTGTTACAGCTTGACGTTTTGCAATTTGTCCTACTAGTCTTTCTCCATTTTGTGAGAAAGCAACTACTGATGGAGTAGTTCTATTTCCTTCTTGATTTGGTATTACAACTGGTTCTCCACCTTCCATAACTGCAACACATGAATTTGTTGTTCCTAAGTCAATACCTATGATTTTTGACATTTTATATTCCTCCTTTAAAATTAATTACCTCTTTAAATTCTTTTGTATATTTATATATAATTTTAAAATTTAATAACATTTTTAGTTGGCTACTATTACCATTGAGTGTCTAATAACTTTTGTTCCTATTATATAGCCTTTTCTGAATTCTTCTTTTATAATATTTTTTCCTAATTTTTCATCTGTAACATGGCTAACTGCTTCATGTAATTCTGGGTCAAATTGTTTTCCTACTGTTTCAATTTCTTTGACACCATTTACTGTTAAAACATCTTTTAGTTGCTTTAATACCATTTTTATGCCTTCTTCATATGCTGTGTCTTTAGTACCTGTATTTATAGCTTTTTCTAAGTTATCTATAATTGGTAAAATACTCATCATTATGTCTGATGTAAGCATATTCCTTAGTGTTTCTCTTTCTTTTAGATTTCTTTTTTTGAAATTTTCAAATTCTGCAAATAATCTTTTATATCTGTCATTTAATTCTTCTATTTCTTTGTCTTTGTCAGTTTCAAGAATTTCAATATCTCCATTCTGCTTTTCTTCTTTTTCTTGTTCTATTTTTTCTTCTGGCTCTTTTTGAATATTTTCTTTTTTTACATCTTTGTCTTCATTTTCTTTCTCTGCCACGATTATCATACCTTCTTTCTTTAATCTTTATTTTCATCATTAAAATCTTCTTTTAACTTTTTACTAATATATTTCATTATTGAAATAACTTTTGAATAGTCCATTCTTGTAGGTCCAATAATTCCTATTGTTCCGATATCTTTATCTCCTAATATATGGTTAAATGTAACTACACTAAAATCTTTTAATTTTTCGTCTTTTAGTTCATCTCCAATATATACGTTTATATCTTCTGCAACTCCTGTATTTAATACTTCTGATACCAGATCTTTTGCATCTAATACATTCATAAAATTCTTTGCTAAATCTGCTTTTTGAAATTCTGGTAAATCAAATGATTTATTTGTTCCTTCATATATGAATTTATCATTTTCCTTAAATAATTTATTTATTTCTTCTATAATTTTCTTAATAATTGAAATACTATTTTGCATTTCTTTTGTTATAAATTTTTCTATGTTTTCGCCTAATTTTTCTAGTGGTTTTCCAATCATGTTATTAGAAAAAATGTAATTAAGATTTTTTATTTGCTCTTCTGTTACGTCTTCATCAAATTTTATTATAGCTTCTCTTATTATACCTGAGTCTGTAAGAATAATTGCCATCATTACTCTACTTCCTAGAAGTACAAATTTAACATCTAAAATTGTATGTTTTTCAAGTTTTGGACCAATTGCAATAGTTGTATAGTGTGTTAATTCTGATAAAGTGCTTGTTGCAATTTTAGTTAAATCTTCTAACTCATTTACTGTCGTTTCCAATTTATTTTTTATATATTGCATTTCCTTTAGTGTTAATTTATCATCTCTTAATAATTCGTCTATATAATATCTATATCCCTTTTGTGAAGGAATTCTACCAGCTGATGTATATGGTTTTTCTAGAAATCCTATTTTTTCTAATTCAACCATCTCATTTCGTATTGTTGCACTACTACAGTCTAAGTCATAGTTTTTTACAAGATTTCCAGAACTTACAGGCTCTGCTGTATCAATATATTCTTCAATTATTGCTTGAAGTATTTTTTTCTTTCTTTTATCAAGCATTTTTATCAACCTTTCGTTAGCAATCTTTACTTTCATTTGCTAGCATGTATATATTATACCCAATTTTAGCAGTTGTCAATACAAATTGCTAAAATTTTGTAATTATTTTTTCACATTTTTTATTGACTTTTTTTGTATTTAAGTGTATATTGGCTCGTGATGGTCTTATATTATATGACATCCTTATATTAAAGGAGGGATATGAATGAATGGATATTCTAGTCAAGATTGTATGAGGTTTGGGCAGCTCTTTCGTATTGCCTTCCCAGATATGCAAAATTTGAGACCAAATTGCACAAACGAATTGAAACGGCATTTGCTGACCGAGTGTCAGAAAATCAATCCTGATGGTTCGTTTGGCAGTATTTCTCAGCGTGATGTATATCTAAAATCTGACAATATCATTTCATTGTATAAGGAAGTATTTGCTTCCTGACTATCATTATTAGTGTGGAAAATTTTCGTGTTTTCCGCACTTTTTCTTTACTTTATTAAAAATCGGTTGTATAATTTCTTATCATATGTGTTAATACTTCTATATGCTTCATTAGTGTTGACTCTGTATGAAATATTTTATGGAGGTAAAAGACATGAAAACGAATGGTTCAAAGGAATTGCTTAAAGCATATTCCAGAGTTTTCTCACCAACAGGAGAAATTCTTCCTTGTGGGCGGGAAAATTGTAAGCTATTAATCGCAGCTTGTCAATCTGAGTCGCAAGAAGCATCGCTGCATTTTGGTAATCCAGAAACTGGCTTTTTGAATGTAGAGAATGTAAAATCTCTCATAGCCAAGCTTCATCCTGAAATCGTATTCAAGGAGCTTTATCTTAAGGTGTTTAACTCCTATGGTCATCCGCTTCCTGATTCTATTGATAACAAGGAGTTGCTCACGGATTTACTTGTTTCTGCAGCTAATGTTGATTCGACTTTCTCCACAATGTGGAATTTTCCTATTGATATCAAGTTTACTCCGGAGTTAGCAAATGAGTTAACAAGAATTTATAATCATTTGTTTTCGAAGGGCTGACAATTTTTTGTTAGTCTACAAAAATTGGGTGTACTTTAATGTACACCCTTTTATGTTTGTAACTTATAAAATTTGAATTCTTGAAATCACTTATTTTTTATACAAATTCTTGCCATACTTGATTTGCAAAATCTAGTCCTTTCATGGTCAATTTTATATTGTCAAGGTCTACTTCAATAAGATCCTTTTCTACTAATTTACTTATTTCAAATCTAAAATAAAATAATGGATTTATTTTAAATTTTCTTTCAAATTCAGATATTGAAACTCCTTCAATTTTTCTTAGTCCTAGCATCATATATTCTTTTGCCATGTCTTCTTTTGTTTGAATTTCCTCTATTTTCTTTTTATTATAATTTTTAATATATTCTTCTATTGTATTTTCATTTGAAAATCTTTTTCCATTAAAATAGCTATGTGCTGATACGCCAAAGCCTAAGTATTCATATTGGTTCCAGCATTCTGTATTGTGCCTAGATTGATATGTAGGTAGAGCATAGTTTGAAATTTCATAATGTTCATATCCATTTTCTTCAAGTAGTTCTTTTGCTTTCCAATACATTTTTCTTTCTTCTTCTTCATCTGGAAGTTTTAATTCTGAATTTTCTACCATTTCTTTAAGTTTAGTGTTTTCTTCTAAAATTAATGAATATATTGATATATGTTCTGGTTTTAAGTTTATTATTTCTGAAACTTTTATTGCTATGGCATCTTCTGTTTCTTCTGGTAGTGCTAACATTAAATCTATGTTTATATTGTTAAATCCTAATTTTCTTGCTAATTGGTAATTTTCTAAAAACTCTTCATATGTATGTATTCTTCCTATCTTTTTTAGGATATTGTTATCTGTTGATTGTAATCCAAAACTTAATCTATTTATTCCTGCTTTTTTATATTCTTCTAGTTTTTCTTTTGTAACTGTTCCTGGATTTATTTCTATCGTTATTTCTGCGTTTCTGGATACAATAAATTTTTCTCTTATTTTATTTATTAATTCTGTTATATATTTTTCTTCAATTGATGATGGAGTTCCTCCTCCAATATATATTGTTCCAATGTCAAATCCTTTATATTCACATTCTTCAATTTCTTTTTTTAGTGTTTCTATATAGTCTTTTATTGTGTCTTCTTTATTATCAAATGATGTAAAGTCACAATAAAAACATTTCTTTTTGCAATATGGTATATGAATATAAATTCCTATTTCTTTCATTTTATTCTCCTTTTTTTAGTTCGTCTGCAATCTCTATTATTTTTTTTAATCTATGATTTACTCCTGATTTACCTATTGGATTTTCTAATAATTGTCCTAATTCTTTTAAACTTGCTTCTGGATTTTCTATTCTAGTTTCTGCTATTTCAATTAAGTTTTCGGGAAGTTCTTCAAATTTCTTCATTTTTTTTAGGAAATTGATTGCCTCAATTTGTAAAACTGATGCTTCTACTGTTTTATTTAGATTAGCTGTTTCGCAATTTACTTTTCTATTAATATCGTTTCTCATGTCTTTCATTACACGAATTTCTTCAAATTTTAATACTGATTTATTTGCTCCTATAAATGCTAAAAACTTAGATATTTCTTCTCCTTCTTTTATATATAATGTATTTTTGCTTTCTAAAATTTTAGTTTCAATTCCTGCTTGTTTTAGTATATTTTTTATGTATAAGGCTATATCTTTTTCTTTTAATAAGATTTCTAAATGGTATTTCTTATTTGGGTTGTTTACAGAACCGCTTCCTAAAAATAGTCCTCTAACTATTGCTTTTATTTCTTCTTCTGCTTTATATTCTTCTATGTGCTTGATGTATTTTTCACTAAATTTAGCTATATATACTTTTCTTTTTGTTTCAGGTTCATAGTTTATATTTAGCTTAAATAGTAGTTTATATATTCTTTCAATATTAAATTCATTTTCGGTAATAAATTCAATTTGGTTACTTATTTTTGTGCAATTAAATGATTCACAGTATCCAATTAATTCCGCTTCCATTAATTCTTTTTTTGAAAAAGTATTTAATTTACTTAATTCTTCTTTTATTTCTGAAGAAAATGACATAATTATCCCTTCTTACATATAATAACTCTATTATTATTGCTTAAATCTTTTATGCATTTTATTTCTTTATAGTTCTGCTTTTTTAATATTTCAGTTACTTTTTCTTTTTGATTATATCCTATTTCTAAGCATAAATATCCGTCTTTTTTTATGTACTCTTTTGCACAGTTTGCAATTTTTCTATAAAATTCTAGTCCATCTTTTCCTCCGTCTAATGCTAATATTGGTTCTTTTTTAACTTGTTCGTCTAATTTTAATATTGTTTCTGTTTCAATATATGGCGGATTAGATGCAATTATATCAAATTCATTTTCAGTAATGTTTTCGAACAAATCTGATTGTATAAATTTTATTTTTGCATTATTTATTTTGCTGTTTTCTTTTGCAATTTCTAATGCTTTTTCACTTATATCTGAGGCAAAAACTTCACAGTTTTCTATTTTTTTACTTAATGTTATCCCTATTATTCCACTTCCTGTGCATAAGTCTAAAATTTTATCATTTTCATTTGCTATTTTTATAGTTTCTTCTACTAATATTTCTGTGTCACTTCTTGGTATTAGTACATTTTTATTAACTTTAAATTTCATTCCATAGAATTCTTGATATCCAATTATATATTGAATTGGTATATTATTTCTTAATTTTTCTATTTCCTCTAAATATGCAGTTTGTTCTGACTCTGTTAATTTTTGATGGTTGTGTATTAATAAATATTCTTTACTTACATTTAATGTTTTAGCAAGTAACATTTTTGTTTTTAATATTTTTTCATCTATATTATTTAATTTTTCTATTCCATATTTTATTGCTTCTTCTACTTGCATATTTCCTCCAATTGTTCTTATTTTAGCATTTTTATTCGATTTTTTCAACAATTATGTTTGTTCTATATATTGCTTGAATAATTTTATAGTCATTGAGGTCTTTTCTTATTTTTATAATTTTTAATATTTACTTATTTTTTACATATTTTGAGCAAAAAAAAAGCCCCACATCAGCCGTTATGAAAAAGAATTTTTATGGACCTGTACTTAAACAGGTGGGTGCCGTCCTAAATACTTATGGGTTTCTTACTATATATAATGTAAGCTTACACGCCATATTCAGAGAAGCTGGCTCCCTTATCCAAACTTGTAGGTTCTAAAAACTCTGTCAAAAACGCACCATGCAGGGAAATTTATTAACTATATTAACTTGTTATGAATATATATTACCATATGCTTTATTTACTTTCAACTTACTAAAGTTCAATCTAATACTATTTAATTTATTTTATCTATCTTTATCTCTTGTTTTCATCGTTTATTCTCATTAATTTGAATATATTTGATATTTGATTTTTATTTGTTTTAATGGTATAATTAAAGTTATAGAGAGTTTTTTTAGACATTTTTTTACAAAATATGACTTCATAAAAAACCTTCTTTTTTTTTATTAGATAATTTCCTTTTTTTGCAATTCTGATATTAATTTTTTTAAAGCTAAGTCTCTATGATTATGCATTTTGGCATATGTTTCTTCTTCCATATCACTCATTGGTAATTCAAAGCCTTGTGGTATAAATATTGGTCCATATGTTAATCCACCTAACTTTCCATGTTCTTTAGCAATATATCCTAGGCTTTCTCCTCTTGAAACTATTTTCTCATTTGTATCTAACACTATTGCTGTTAATACACAAACAAATTTACAACTTCTGTCATTCATATTTGGATAGTTTTCTAATTTTTTTAATATTTTATTTATTGATTCAATTTGAGTTGCATTTTTTCCTGCATATCTTGCTGAATATATTCCTGGTTCTCCATTTAATTTGTCTATGCATAGACCAGCATCATCTGTAATTATTATTTTATCTTTAATTTTATTTTTGATACAATATTTTTTTATTGCATTGGCTTTTATTTCTGAATTTTCTTCAAAAGTTTTACCATCTTCAATTATTTCTTCATCGAAGCCTATTTCTTTAGGTGTTGACAATTTTAAATTAATATTATTCTCTCTAAATATTCTTTTCATTGCCTCAACTTTTCCTTGATTACTTGTTCCATAAATTACTTCCATTTTTTATTGTCCTTTCTTAAAAATTAGGTACATATTTTTCTTCATTCTCTTCTAAATCTTGTATGTATCCATTTTCTATTTTTAATTCATATAAGTATTTTTCAACTTCTTTATATTCTTCTTTAGTTAGCTTTCTATTTATTTCAGCTATTTCATGTGATTTATATGTTGGAAAATATTGTGCCATTAGGCTAATTGTTATATCTTCTGGCATATTTTCTTTAATCCACTTTAACACATTTTTTGAGTTTTCAATATTGTTTGGTAATATTAAATGTCTTATAATTATTCCTTTTTTTATCATTCCATTTTTATCATATTTATTTTTTCCAACTTGTTGGTACATTTCTTTAATTGCATTTTGTGTTATTTCTCTATAATCTTTGATATCAGATAATTTATATGCAAGATTGTTATCATAATATTTAAAATCTGGAAGATATATGTCTATATATCCATTTAGTTTTTTTAAAGTTTCTATGTTTTCATATCCGCTTGTATTATATATTATTGGTATTTCTAATCCTTTTTGTTTTGCAATTTTTATTGCTTCAATAACATGTATTATGTATGGAACTGCTGTCACTAGATTGATGTTATTTGCTTTTTTATTTTGTAATTCTAGGAAAATATCTGCTAATTCCTGAATAGTTATTTCTTTTCCTTTATTTTCACAGCTTATTTTATAATTTTGACAATATTTACATTTTAAATTGCAATTACTAAAAAAGACCGTTCCTGAACCATTCTTTCCACTAATGCATGGTTCTTCATCATAGTGTAATGAATATAGTCCTATTTTTATTTGGTTGCCAGCTTGACATCTTCCTGTTGTTGTATTTCTATTTACCTTACATTCAATTGGACATAATTTACATTGTTCTAATTCGTTCATTATATTTTCTTTCTTTTTATAATTTTTAAGCTTTTTTATTATATCATGATTATTTTTATTTGTTAATTAATTTTATAAATTCCTAAAATCAATAAAAAATTTTTTTCTTTGATTTTTTAAGTTTATATATAATTAACTTTTGTGCAATGGAAAAGCCCGACTGAATTGATAACAGTCGGGCCGGAGGTTATGCGTACTTAGCGTGGTGCCTGTAGGCATGCCATAAGCCTTCAGGATCTCTGAAAGTTCCTTCATGCATTCCTCCAGGGCAATTCCACCCAGAAGATATAGGATGATTTTCCTGTATCTGTTTCAATGTTCTTAATGCTTCTCTTTGTGTTTTCATGCCGCAAGGGCTGATGAATACTTCTTCGTAGGTTTTCTTCTTTCCTGCGAGCTCCTCTTGCAGAGGAAAATCGTATTCTAATCGTCTAATTTCCTTCCGGCTTGTAAGTTCACGTGTCATAATAAAACCCTCCTTATTTAGATTGATAAAATAATTATACCATATTTTAGTAATTTTTTCAAAAATTACACATGCTTTGACAAGTTTATTAATGTTTTTTCTTTAATTTACTTGTACTCTTTAATGTTGACACGCACTATTTTGTTTTTATCTCATATATTTTTATATAGATATTTGGAGGTTTAAACATGCTTATATTGTCTATTTCCGGTTTTTTAACATTTCTTAATACTTCTATTTTTATGGTTGGTTATATTTCTTCTAATAGCCTTTTCCCTGAGCCTCTTTCTAGTGAAGAGGAAAAAATATACTTAGAAAAATTTTCTAATGGCGATATGTCTGCTAAAAATGTCTTAATTGAGCGAAATTTGAGATTAGTTGCTCATATTTCCAAAAAATACATATCTCCCACAGTTTCTTTGGATGATTTAATTTCTATTGGTACTATTGGACTTATAAAAGGTATTAATAGTTATAATTCAAAAAAGGGTGTAAAGCTGTCTACATATATATCTCGTTGTATTGAAAATGAAATTTTAATGTTTTTTAGAAATTCTAAAAAATTAAATTCTGAGGTTTATTTAAATGAACCTATTGGTAAAGATAAGGATGATAATATTATTACTCTTCAAGAGGTTCTTGAAAATAATGAACGTAGTATTGAAGATTCAATTGATTTAAAATTAAAGGAAAAAAAATTGTATGAAAAAATGAATACTGTTTTAAAGCCTCGTGAAAAAGAAATTTTGATTTTACGATTTGGTCTTAATAATTCTAAACCTTTAACTCAAAATGAGGTTGCAAAAATTTATGGTATTTCTAGATCATATGTTTCTCGAATTGAAACTAAAGCTATTTCAAAGCTTTCAAAAGAGATTAGAGAATAATTATTAATATACATTTTCACTTGTAAATTTTTTTAAGTTTTAAATATATTAGGAAATTTTGCCTAATATATTTAATTTAAAAAATTTTCTATAAATGGCATTATAAAAATTTCTTTAATGTCTCTACACTATCTTCTTGCATTACTACAAAATCATTTAAAATGTTTTTGACATCTGAATCTATTCTATGATTTTGATTTAATAATCTTCTTCCTTCTATTATTCCCATGTTAGTTCCTTGCATTAATAGTTCTGATAATTTTGATGGTGTATCATCTGTCATTGTTTTCATTTGTATTCCATACCATGT
>CANPZM010000013.1 GCA_947589065.1 uncultured Clostridia bacterium | reverse complement strand
CCACAGAAAAATTGTTATACAATTTTTCGCGGACGAACAAAGACGCGGACTTTAAAATGTCATAAATAGCGAAAATATTAATAATGTCCGCTTTTGTTCTTCAATAATAAAGTTTAAAAATATATAAAATTTATAATTATTCTAAAAACTGAAATAGAAAAAATGGAGGGATAAAAATTGAAACAAATTAAATATTCAATATATAGACCAGCTGGCAATGATACAGCACTTGTGTATGGCACTAATTATACTAAAAAGATGAAGAAAATGATTAATGATGCTATTATGAAAAAGCATACAAATGTTGAACAAGTTGGTTTTATTAATATTAATGGTAAAAAAGAACTACAAATGGCAGGAGGTGAATTTTGTGGAAATGCAACTAGAAGTGCTGCATATAATTATTTAAACGGAATGCCAGGAAAAATACAGATATGTGTAAATTCAAAAGATAAAATTATAGCTGGTGTAGATAAAGACAAAAGGGCTTGGTGTGAAATACCATTATATGAAAATAGTAACATTAATGCAGAAAAGGAAAATGGAGTTTTTATTGTTGAGATGAAAGGAATTACAATTGTTGTTATTAAAGAATTTAAAGCTAAAAATTACTTATGTAATAAAGACAAATTAAAACAAACTGGAAGAAATTTGATTAATAATTATAATCTTGTAAATAATTCGGCAGTTGGTGTAATTTTTTGTGAAAAGAAAAATGAAAAAATAAAAATAAATCCAATTGTTTGGGTAAAGGCCATAGATACACTATTTTATGAAACTGCATGTGGCAGTGGAAGTACAGCAGTGTGTATAGTTGAATCTTATCTAAAAAAGCAAAGCCAGAAAATTGATATATTACAGCCATCAGATTTAATAATTACAGCAAGTGTAGATTATAAAAATAATGGATTTCAACAAGCAATAATTTCGGGGAATATTGAGAATGATGGAATAATATATTCTTTAAATTTATAGATTAAATATTAAGGAGAAAAAATGTTAAATAATAATTTTGTGAAATATAGAGATTTACTAACAATAAGTGATTATGATAAAGAAACTAATAAAGAGAAATTTATGTTAATACCATTAGAAGATGAGTATGTTTTTGGAGAGTATAAAAAAGGAATGGATATGTTAGAATATGGCAGGCAAATACCTGTTAGAAAAACAGTATATAATAAACTAATTAAGGTATCTGAAAAATTAAAAATTATAAATAAATCATATAAAATATTGGTTGTATATGGCTTTAGAGAAATAAAGAAGCAAGAAATGTATTTTAATGAGATTCTAAAAAATATAAAAAATGAATTTGAAGATGAGATGGATTTGTATGAATATATTCATGAGAAAATTGCTGTACCTTCTGTTGCTGGACATCCAACAGGAGGAGCAATAGATGTAGCTATATATGATGATGTTTCAAAAAGTATATTGGATTTTGGAACAGAGATTTTGGATTATACCTCTGATAAATGTTATTACAGAAATGAAAATATAAGTGAAGATGCAACTAAAAATAGAGAATTATTAAGAAAATTGATGATTGAAGAGGAATTTGCACCATATGATGGGGAATGGTGGCACTTTTCATATGGAGATAAAGAATGGGCTTTTTACTATAATAAAGACAAAGCATTATATAATCAAATACAAGAATATAAATATTTAAATTTTTAGAAAATTGGATTTTAATAGTTTAGAACAGTATTTTTAAAATTTTCTTTAGATTGTTTACTATTTTTTATGATAGATGCAAAGATACCAATGAAAATGTTAGAAGTGTGAAAAAGAAGTTTAATTCTACCATAAATTATAACTATTTTCCATCAAATAAATCTTATATAAATGCAGAATATGAAGATTTTTTTTAGATGTGGTAAAAAAAGAAAAAATTAGTTGAATTATTTACAAAAATTGAAATTTATGATTTATTTAATATATACTCATATAATTGAAGAAAATTTGAAAGAGGGGAACTATTTATGAAAAATAAGAAAGTGTTGATTATTATAGTAGTTATAATTATTTTATTAATTGCTACTATTATTGGAACAGTAGTAATATTAAAAAATAATGATAAAACAACTGGTACAGAGTGGGGAGATATTTATGTTAAACAAATAAAAGAAATATCAGATAAATTAGAGGAAATCGAAAACACGGAAAATAAAGCTGTATATATCTGTGGACTTCCAGCAGGTTCAAAAGATGTATCTGCTACTTTTTTGGATACTGATAAAAAAGACTATCCAGAATTAGTTTTATTTTATACTCATGATGATAAGGACGGATTTACTATAACTTATATAGATGACAAAAAAGAATTTGATTGTATAGAAAGAGATGGTGAATTACAATTATTATATGATTTAGAAAAAAAGCAATATGATTATTACCATGAAGATATTGTAGATTCATCAGATAAAACAGAAAAAATACACATATTTGATTCAATAACAGAAATACGAGATGAATCTACAAATATGCAATTTAAAGAAAGTCAAATGGAGAATGAATTTAAAGAAAGATTTATTAAAGTGGATATGCCTGAATTTGAAACTTTTGATATAACTTCAAATATGAATGAAAATCAAATAAAAAAGCAAATAAAAAAAGTAACCAAAAACTATAAATCTTTTGAAGATAATATTCCTGAAGAAACAAAAGAAAAAGTAGAAAACGAAATTGCAGAAATAAGTAATAAAGAAAAAGATGCAGAAGAGGTAGAAAAAACAACAGAAAACACAGAGAATACAGAAAATGGAATACTAGTAAATGGTCAGTTATTAAAATTTGGTAAATATGAAGGCACAAGTTCTGGTAAAATATATACATTAATTATTAATAGTGATAAGACATATCAAATAGAATTGCCATGGAATAGTGGTGTAAAGAAAGGAAATGTTACAATTGAATATGATAATGTTGAAAATGCAGAGCATGTATGCTTTGGAGAAGATTATTGGGGAATTGTAAATGACGAAGGAAGTATTTTATCACAGACAGTAATTGATTTTCATTATGTAGGAAATTCAACGAAAACAGAACAGAATAAAACTCAAACAGAAGTAAAAGAGCAAAATAATCAAACAGAAACCAAAAAAAATGATAATCAAACAGAAGTAAAAAACCAAGATAATAATAAAACAGAAACAAAAAAACAAGACAATCAAACTACAAAAGATGGTTCAAAAAATGAAGTACAACAAGATACAAAAGCACAAGAAAAAAGCAATCAAGCAGTAGAAGAAACTAAAAAAAGGCTAGAAGAGGAAGAAAAACAAACTTTTAATATGCAATTTGAAGCATCATATAAAGGAAAACAAAATGGAAGTAATGTACAAGCACTTTTAAGTAAAGTAGTAAGTTCTAATGCTGGAGGAACAAATAAAATTACAGTTGAAATGAATGGAACTTCAACGGCTGATTCGACTCAAATACTAAATTTAAGAAGCAAAGTTACATCAGTGAAAAAATATGATGTATCATTTGGGTATGATTCAAATGGATATATAAATAAAGTAATAATTAAATAAAAATGTTAAATATAGAAAGTATCTAACAAATATAATAACTTTTTCAATGGATTACTTGTAGAATGTTAGTTACTAAATTTAATTGGTATTTGGAAATTTCGGAGTTATAGAGATTCACACTATCCGAGCTAAAAGCTAGCAATATTGCTAGCTTTTTTGAAACTTTAAATATAAATAGAAAAATTTACATTCCACAGAAAAATTGCTAAAGAAAATTTTTCACGACAACAAATTATGACAATAAACGTTGCTATTAAAAGATAAATTTGATATAATTCGACTATAAATTTATTTAGGAGAATAGTATGAACAATTTTCTTGGTATAATATTGATGACTTTTTATATAGTAATAGTCTTAGCTTTATCAAAATTTGTTAGTAAATATGGAGAAGAAGCTAGTAGAAAGTTTGTACATATTATGCTTTGCAATGTATGGTTTTTTATTATATATTTTTTTGATTCTGTAATTTGGGCAAGTATTTTACCTGCTTTGTTTGTGATTATAAATTCACTTTCTTATAAATTCAAAATTATAAAATCTATTGAAAGAGAACAAAGTGACGGATTTGGTACAGTATATTATGCAATTTCGTTATTAATAATGTGCATATTTACTTTTTTAGTTCAAAAACCAATTTTGGGATTAACAGGTGCCTTAGTAATGGGCTATGGTGATGGATTTGCTGCAATAATTGGAAAAAGGGTAAAAAGTCCTAAATATAAAGTTGGAAATACAACAAAGACTATTGCTGGGTCTGCAACTATGCTTTTAATTAGTTTTGTTGTTTGCGTAGTAATATTGAAAATATTAGGAGTTAACTATTTTATTTTTAAAGCTATTATGATTTCTATAATTGCTACAGTTTTAGAAGCTATTTCGATAAAGGGATTAGATAATATTACTGTTCCAGTTATAGTTACATTATTGACTTATTTAGCTTTATAAATTGTAATTTTCGGGAAGGGATTAAAATGATTATTGACAAAATTAATTCACCGAAGGATGTTAAAGGATTAAGTCTTGAGGAAAAAGAACAGTTAGCTGTTGAATTAAGAAATATGGTTTTAGAAACAGTTTCTAAAACAGGTGGACATTTAGCATCTAACTTAGGAGTAGTTGAATTGACAATTGCAATTCACTCTTGCTTTAACATGCCTGAAGACAAAATTATATGGGATGTTGGACATCAAACTTATATACATAAAATTTTGACAGGAAGAAAAGAAAAATTTCATACACTAAGACAGATGAATGGAATAGCAGGATTTCCAAGAACTTCAGAGTCAAAGTATGATAGCTTTGATACAGGGCATAGTAGTACATCTATATCTGTTGCTTTAGGATTTGCTAGAGCAAGAGATATTTTGAAGAAGGAACATAAAGTAGTTGCAATTATTGGAGATGGAGCTTTAACAGGAGGAATGGCTCTTGAAGCATTGAATGATGCTGGTATAAGTAGAACGAATCTAATTGTAATTTTGAATGACAATGAAATGAGTATCTCACAAAATACTGGTGGTTTATCAATGTTTTTGTCAAAACTTAGAACTAAAAAGTTTTATATTCACTCTAATGTTTCTATAAGAAATTTTGTTGAAAGAATTCCTATAATAGGAAAGAAATTAGCTAGCTTTGTGGCAAAAGTAAAATATAGTATTAAGCAGTTAATTATTCCTAAAATGTATTTTGAAAATATAGGATTTAGATATTTTGGACCTATTGATGGACATAATATTGGAGAATTAGAAGAAATATTAAATATGACAAAACAATTAAATGGACCGATATTAATACATGTAATTACTAAGAAGGGAAAAGGATATAAATTTGCAGAAGAAAGTCCTAATAAATATCATTCTATTTCCGCATTTGATATTGAAACCGGACAGAAAAAAGCATCTAGCGCAATGGATTATTCTAAGAAGATGGGTGAAATTTTAGTTGAACAAGCTAAAATTAATCCAAAGATTGTTGCTGTAACTGCTGCAATGGAAGAAGGAACTGGACTAGAAAGATTTGCAAAAGAATTTCCTGATAGATTTTTTGATGTTGAAATTGCAGAGCAACATGCTTTGGGAATGGTAGCAGGAATGGCAAAGGAGGGCTTAAAGCCGGTAATTCCAATTTATTCTTCTTTCTTGCAAAGAGGTTATGATCAAATGGTACATGATATTGCTATGCAAGAATTACCTGTAGTTATATGCGTTGATAGGGCTGGAATTGTTGGCAATGATGGAGAAACACATCAAGGTATTTTAGATTTATCATATTTAAATACAATTCCAAAAATGAATATAATGGCTCCAAAAAATTTTGAAGAGTTAGAATTAATGTTAAAATTTGCAATAAAATTTGATAAACCGATAGCTATAAGGTATCCACGTGGATCTGAGGCAGATTATAAATTTGAAAAATCTAAGAAAATTAAACTTGGAAAAGCAGAAGTGTTAAGACAAGGTAAAGATTGTACTATAGTGGCAATAGGAAAAATGGTTTCTTATGCTATGCAAGTTGCAGATATTTTGAAGAAAAAAAATATTGAAGCAGAGGTTATTAATGCTAGATTTTTAAAACCTTTGGATAAACCAACAATAATGAAATCTTTTGAAAAGACTGAAGCAATTGTAACTATAGAAGATAATATAATAAATTGCGGGCTAGCGGATACGATTAAAAAAATTATAGATTGTTCTAGTGTTTTAAGTTTTGGGTATCCAGAAGAATTTATAAAACACGGAAACATCTCAGAAATTGAAAAGAAATATGGATTAGATGTTAATTCTATTGCAAAGAAAGTGGAAAAGTTTTTGGGAGATAAAAATGCAGAACAAAAATGAAACTGATAATGACAAAATATTAATTTCTAAGATATTAGATAAATATAATTTTTGTAAAATTAAAAATAAAATTACATATTCTGACTTTCTTAATCAGAGAGAAAAGCATATTATCAATAAAAATATTTCCCTTGAAAATTATTTTTTTGATGGTGGAGTAAAAAATGCTGAAAGAGAAATATTGTTTTTTTATCCTGAAAAGATTAATGAAGATATAGCTAGAAAATCAATTAATGAAAATATTTGTGTAATTAGAATTATATTACCTAACGATAATATTGGAAAATATGCTCATAGAGATTATTTATCTGCTTTAATGAAAATAGGTATTACTAGAGAAAAAGTTGGTGATATTATTGTTTATGAACAAGGAGCAGATATAATTGTTTTTAAGATGAATTCTGAATTTATAAAATCATCGCTGGAACAATTGACGCGATTTAAAAAATCTAGGATAGAAATTATTGATATAAATAAAGTAAGAGAAAAAGATGAAAAATTTATATTAAGCTCAATTATAGTTTCAAGTATGAGAGTAGATAATATTGTTGCAGAATTAGCTAATTGCTCTAGAAGCTATGCTAATAAATTAATTGATGAGGAAAGAATTTATGTTAATTATGAACTTATATTAAAGAGTTCTAAAATAGTAGACATAGGAAATATAATTACAATAAGGGGAAAAGGAAAATTTATAATTTCAGAAATAATTAGAAAGACAAGAAGTGATAAAATAGTCATTAATGTAAAGAAGTATGCGTAAAATATATTGCATAATTTTGTAGAAAAATATATAATGATTAATAATTTATAAAAAGGTGATATATGTTATGAATAGAACGAAAAGGAAAATTTTTGAAGCTTCTATGAAACTGTTTGCCGAAAAGGGATATGATGCTACAAGTGTTGAAGAAATAACTGCAACTGTTGGTGTGGCAAAAGGAACATTATATTATCATTTTTCTAGTAAAGAAGAAATTTATAATTTTTTATTAGAAGAGGGAACAAAGTTATTGATAAACAATATTGATTTGAAAGTTTCTAAGCTAAAAAATTCTATAGATAAATTAAGAGCGGTTGTATTACTACAATTAAGAATAATTTCAAAATATCAAAATTTAATAACAATATATTTATCTCAAGTTTGGGGAAATGATACTAGAAATCAAAAATGTCAAAAGTATATAAATGATTATATAAATAAAATAGAAGAAATTGTTATTGAAGGCATAAACAAAGGAGAATTAAAAGAAGGAAATAGTGGCATTATTGCTTCTGAAATTTTTGCATTTACATGTGCTGGTTTAATGTATAGAATAAAAACTAATAAACCTTTAGAACTAAAAGAATTGTGTGATGAAGCGGATAATATGATTTATGGATTATTAAAAAAATAATGTTTCACATATGTAGAAAGGAATGAATTTTTTAAATGGGGAAAGGTATTTATGAATTCGAAAAAATTACAGATATTAAGGATATGTTGAAAAAGTCTGAAGAAAAATATTCAGAAGAAGATGCATTTAAATTTAAAACAGATGAACCTGGTAAGTTTAGAACAATTACTTATAAAGAATTTATAAATCAAATTAATTGCTTAGGCACATGTTTAATGAATATGGGTTTAAAGGATAAAAGAATTGCAGTTATTTCTGAGAATAGATATGAATGGGGAGTTGCATATTTATCTGTTGTGTGTGGTACTGGAATAGTTGTTCCTTTGGATAGAGCATTACCAGAAAATGAAATAAAAAGTTTAATTGAACGTTCTGAAGTTGAAGTAATTATTTATAGTTCAAAATACAATGAGATAATGGAGCATATTAGACAAGCTGGAACTACAAAGTTGAAATATTTTATTTCTATGGATACTAAAAAAGAAGAAAATAAAATTTTATCAATGTATGAATTAATTGATAAGGGTAAAAAATTGTTAGCAGATGGAGATAAAAGATTTGTTGATGCAAAAATTGATGCAGAGAAAATGTCAATAATGTTATTTACTTCAGGAACAACATCAATTTCTAAGGCAGTAGCATTATCACATAAAAATATATGTACTAATCTTCAAGACATTGCTTCTATGTTTGATATTAATACTAATGATACATTTCTTTCTTTTTTACCTCTACATCATACATTTGAATCAACAGTTGGTTTCTTATACCCTATATATGCTGGAGCTTGTATTGCTTATTGCGATGGTGTAAAACATTTAGCTGAAAATATAAAAGAATATCAAATAACTGTAATGATTTCTGTTCCAATTTTGTATGAAAATATGTATAAAAAAGTTTTAAGAGGAATTGCTAAAAAAGGAAAATTAGAAAAGTTTAAAAAGGGCCTAAAAATAAGTAACTTTTTGAGAAAATATTTACATATAGATTTAAGAAGAAAAATATTTAAAGATATTCATGATATTTTAGGAGGAAAAGTTAGATTATTTATAAATGGTGCAGCAGCATTAGATCCAGAAGTAGAACAAGGATTTAATGATATTGGTATTAATATGGCTCAAGGATATGGACTAACAGAAACATCTCCAGTTTTGGCTGCAGGTAATGGATATCCTAAATATTCTAGAAATGGTTCAGTTGGAAAGGCTTTTCCAAGTGTTGAATTAAAAATTGATGAACCAGATAAAGATACTGGAATAGGAGAAATAATCGCTAGAGCAGATTCAGTAATGTTAGGATACTATGGCAATGAAGAAGCAACAAAAGAAGCAATTGTTGATGGATGGTTCCATACTGGAGACTTAGGATATTTTGATAAAGATGGATATTTATATATAACTGGTAGAAAGAAAACAGTAATTGTATTAAAAAATGGAAAAAATATTTATCCAGAGGAAATAGAAGGACTAATAGGAAAAATAGATGGAGTAAAAGAATCTTTTGTATACGGAATTCCTTCAACTAATAAAGATGATAAAGAATCAAAAATTAATGCTGAAATTGTTTATGATGAGGAAAGAATAGCAGAAATTTTAGGAAATGTTGATGAAGAAAAAATAAAAGAATACATGTGGAATTATGTAAAAGATATTAATAAAACGATGCCACCATATAAATATATTAGAGAAATTATTGTCACAAAAGAAGAGTTAATTAAGACTACTACGCAAAAGGTAAAACGTCATGAAGAGATTAAAAAAGTCTTAGGGAAATAAGACTTGTAACAAAAATGTAATAAAAAAAAGATACAAATGTACTTGTATCTTTTTTTTAATATAGCTATAATAAATTTAGTTAATAATTCAAAGGAGGTCAGTTTACAATGCCAGTTTTATTTGACAATTTATTTAAAGATAAATTAGGTGTAGTAAACGTGAGAATGGTAATCACGGAAGAAAAAATTTTATCAAATATAGAAAAAATACAAAAAATGATTAATCCAAATAGCAAAAAACAAATTGTTCAATTGGAAGAAGATACATATTTTAAAGATTTAGTTGAGTCAATAAGAACATATCTTGTTGAATATCCAAAGAAAAAGAATTTTCCAAAGAGTGTATATAAAGCAGCATATGATTTAGTTGAATATGCAACAAATCAATTTGAAGAAAATACAAAGAAAATTGAAGAACTTATTGTACAAAGAGAAAAAAATATTGGACTTGCTTTTGAATTAAAAGTAATTTTGTCTAAAGTTGTAAATAAAGAAGAAGGCTATGAAACAGTTATAGAAGAAGCTTCTGAAAAATATAATGAAGATATTATAGAAGCATTAAAATTAATTGCAACTGGAGATAAAGATGAAAAAGCAACTGCTAAAAAATTAGTTGAAGCAAGAGTTAGTAATTTAGAATCTAATTTCCATATTGAAATTGATATGGAAAGGGTTGAAGATAGATCAAAGGCATTAAGCTTTATTGGTGTTCAAATAGCAGAAGCATTAAAAGATATACCTGCTCCTTCTAATGAATTTGTTAAGGCTAGTATAGAAGAAGCACCAGTTGCAAAACCTAAGAAGATTCAAAAGGTTAAAAAAGTTAAAGAACAGCCTGTTGTTGAACAAACAGCTCCAGCAATTCAAAATTATGAAAATGAAGTTTATGATAATAACCAAGTAGAAGAGGCAATTCCACAAGTTAATGAAGAACCACAAGATGAGATATTAAGTGATGCTTATATGCAACAAACTAGAGTTAATGTTAAACCTTCATTATGGCAAAGAATTATAAATAGTAAATTTATTAGAACTATGAGATATATAATGAAAATTAAAGTTGTTCTTGAATTACCAGCATTACCTGAAGGAAGAGGAGACAACAATTAATTATTTAGAATGATTAAACTGTGCAAATTTTCCCAATTTAGTGGTGACGTTTGCACAGTTTTATTATATAATTTTCAAAAAAGTATTGACAACTTTAAATTGTTCAATTATAATTAAACATGCATTGAGCAATGCGCCCTTAGCTCAGTTGGTCAGAGCAACCGGCTCATAACCGGTGGGTCCAAGGTTCGAATCCTTGAGGGCGCACCATTGTTTTATATTTGGGTAGGTGGTCGAGTGGTTAATGGCACCAGACTGTAAATCTGGCCGCGAGAGCGTACGATGGTTCGAATCCATCCCTGCCCACCATAAAAAGAGGTTTTAGACCTCTTTTTTGTTGTTTTTTCAGTTCAGGTTCAAAGTCAATAATTGAGGTGTGTGTTTCTGAAATTAGTTTTACCCTAATTTTTTTGATGTTAATTATTTTCTTTTACAATTTGCTTGTACTTCTTTATAGATATCTACAACAGTCATCAATAGTCTGTAGAATGTAAAACCTGATAATAACATTACTATTGTTACAGGTATAAAAATTATTGGCTCTACATTATTTATTATGCTATAAACAAAAAATGCTAAAGCTGATATGAGTATAATTACTACATTTATACTTGCCCATATTTCTAATTTATCTGCATTATTTTTCTGAGTTGTTTCATTTATTTTGGTATTTAATTCTGAATTTTGTTCGTAATCTTTAATTTGTATTTGACAGTTTGGACAAATATAATCCGTATCGTCTATTTCTTCACCACATATTGGACATTTTGTTTTCATTTTCCTTTTCCCCCTAAAAAATATATTTTTTTTAATAATATAACTACTTCCATAATCTGTCAAATATTAAATTGTGATGATGTATCAATAACAACTACTTTATATTCAATTTTGTGAATTTTCCAATTTTTAACATTTCTCATTTTTTTCATAACTGATATAAAATACCTATGTATATTAATTGACTTTTTTTTATTAGTAATGGTATAAATAAATTATATAATAAAAAATGAAATTCCTATAATTGAATTGCCAAATGAAATTTTTTTGCTACTACTAATGTAAGAGTAAAAAATATTCAAAATATACTTTGTTATCAGATGGTAAATATGTGTTTTTTTCAAGGATAGAAAATATAAGTATATATAAATGATAAATATAAAAATTCGGTAAATTCTGTACAGGATGAATTAGAAAATTAAGTCAGGAGAAAAAAGATGGATAATATATTAATGTTTAGAATAATTTTTTTGGTAATTTGGTCTTTACTAGGAATTATTTTTTTAGTAATTGGAATTGCAATACTTAATAATAGAAAGAAGAAAGAAAGAAGATGTACTTCAAAAACCTATGGTAAGGTGACAGATATAGCTAGATATCAAACCCATAATAGCGATGGAGGATATAGTACAATTTGGCGTCCAGTTATTGAATATAATGTAGGAGAGCTTAAATTTATAAAAGAATCTGTATATGGAACCTCTCAATCAAAATATGCAATAGGACAAAATGTAGAAGTATATTATAATCCAGAAGATGGCAATGAATATTATATAGCAGGAGAAACTTTACCTAAAACATTAGCAATAATTTTTACTGCTGTAGGAATAGTTGCAATAATAATTGCTTTAATTGTTTTTATATTAACTTTGTAAGCAAGTTCATTGTGATGACTATTAATATGATAAAATTTCCTTGTAAAAGATATATGCATAGATATATTTTTTATGGGAATAATTAATGTAAAATAATAGGGACATTGATAGAAAAATAATTATAAATTTGTTTATGCAGAATTATGATTGTTTAGAAAGATTTGTGTCTCAGAAAGGAATTGTGTGAAGATGGATAGGAAAATAAGGGTTGTTCAATATGGCTGTGGAAAGATGTCTGTATATACTATGAAATATGCTTGTGAAAGTGGAGCAGAAATTGTTGGTGCACTAGACTTAAATCCTGATATTATAGGAAAAGATATTGGGGAAATAATGAAAACAGAAAAGACTGGAATAATTGTTTCAGATGCAAAAAATGCTAGAGAATTGTTAAAAGAATTAGCACCAGATATTTGTATTGTTACAACGATGAGCTTACTTAATGATGTAGAAACTCCATTAATGCTTTGTGCTGAATTAGGTATTAATGCAATTACTACTGCAGAAGAGGCTTTTTATTCGGGAAATTCTAATCCTGTATTAACTCATAGAATAGATGAAATGGCCAAAAAGAATAATTGTACAATTACAGGAAGTGGATATCAGGATATTTATTGGGGACAGCTTATTTCTTCAATTGCTGGTTCTACTCATAAGATAACTAAAATAAAGGGAAGTTCTAGCTATAATGTTGAAGATTATGGAATTGCATTAGCTAAGGCCCATGGAGCAGGACTAAGTAAAGAAGATTTTGAAGATGAGGTTGCAGCAAACGATAAAATAACAGATGAAGAAAGAATGAAAATTATTGAAGATGGAAAATTTGCTCCTTCATATATGTGGAATGTAAATGGATGGCTAGCTGGTAAATTAGGACTTACAGTTATATCACAAACTCAAAAATGCGTACCTCAAATAGCAAATGAAGATTTATTTTCTTCTACTTTAAATATGAATATAAAAGCTGGAAATGCAACAGGTATGAGTGCAATTGTAACAACTGAAACAAAAGAAGGTATTACAATTGAAAGTGAATGTATAGGTAAAGTTTATTCATCCCAAGAATTTGATAAGAATGAATGGACAATTTATGGAGAACCAGATACGACTATTGTAGTGGAAAGACCTAATACAGTTGAACTTACGTGTGCAACTATTGTAAATCGAATACCAGATGTTATTAATTCAAAACCTGGATACGTTCCAACAGAGCAAATGGGAGAACTTAACTATAGAGTAAAAAAATTAAATGAATATGTAAAATAATAAAGAGGATTTCATATTGACTTAATTATATTAGTCTATATGAAATCTTTTTCTATAATAGGAAAGTTCTCTAAATTTTCTATAATATGAAGCATTCCACAGAAAAATTGTTATACAATTTTTCGCGGACGAACAAATACGCGGACTTTAAAATATCATAAATAGTGAAAATGCTAATAATGTCTGCTTTTGTTCTATGAAAGTAGCTTTTCAAAATAATTATTACTGGGTTGACCAAAAAAAAAAATATATATATACTTATATTTAAAGTAATGAATATAGAAAAATTGATAAGAGCAGTATAGTAAATAATTTTATTGCAATATCAGATAGTTTTTTTGTTCTTTTCTAGCTATTTTAATAGCATATTGTTTTCTAAGAAATTGCAAGTGAAAAGTGATGTAAAGCAAATTAGTGATTATAACAAGGAGGAATAATGATACAAATAATTCTATTAATAATCTTAATATTATTAAATGCTTTTTTTGCGGCAACTGAAATGGCATTTGTTTCACTTAATGACACTAAAATTAAAATTAAAGCAAAAGAAGGAAGTAAAACTTATAAAAAAATTGAGAAAATGTTAAAAAATCCAAGTCAATTTTTAGCTACAATCCAAATTGGAATAACTTTGGCTGGATTCTTGTCTAGTGCGTTTGCTTCAGATGTTTTTGCTGGAAAATTAGCGATTAAAATATATGAAATTACATCTATTTTTTCAGTTGAAGTTTGGGAAAATATTTCGATTGTTATTATT
This sequence comes from uncultured Clostridia bacterium, assembly GCA_947589065.1. Lineage (GTDB taxonomy): Bacteria > Bacillota > Clostridia > TANB77 > CAG-508 > UMGS1994. The sequence goes on along the minus strand of CANPZM010000013.1, from coordinate 25,421 downwards.
ACTATTATTTTATCATATTTTACATTGGTTTTTGGAGAACTTGTTCCTAAGAGAATTGCTATGGAGAATGCAGAAACTATTTCTAAAATTTCAATTAGAATAATTGGTGGAATTTCAATAGTGATGTCACCATTTGTAAAATTATTGACAATATCTACTGATTTTGTTTCTAAAATTTTTGGAGTGAAAAAAGATAGTGAGGAGACTGTTACAGAAGAAGAAATTAGGATGATGGTAGATGTTGGACAAGAAAAAGGAACTATAAACAGTGAAGAAAAAGAAATGATAAATAATGTTTTTGAACTTAATGATAGAGAAGTTTCAGAAATAATGACTCACAGAACTGAGATTTTTGCTTTAGATAAAGAAATGACCGTATCAGAAGTTATTAAAAAACTAAAAGAAGACGAATTTAGATATAGTAGAATTCCTGTTTATGAAGACGATATTGATAGTATACAAGGGGTTCTATATTTGAAAGAATTATTAAAAGCTAATGGTTCTGTAAAAATAAAAAAGTTAATAAAAAATGCATTGTTTATTCCAGAAACTAAAAGAGTTGACGAATTATTTAAAGAAATGCAAATGAAAAAAATACAAATAGCTATTGTACTTGATGAATATGGTGGAACCTCAGGATTAGTGACAATGGAAGATGTGCTAGAAGAAATTGTTGGAGATATTTTTGATGAATATGATCCTGAAGAAAAAGAATATGAAAAAATCGATGAAAACACATATATAGTTGATGGACAAATGCCTATATATGATTTAGAAAAATTATTAAATATAAAAGAAATTGAAACAGAGTATGATACAGTATCTGGATATTTAATGGAATTATTAGATAGAATTCCAACAGAAGATGAAAATCCAGTTATTGAGACTGATGACATTATATTTAAAATTGAAGAATTTGATGATAAGCGAATAGCTAAAGTTAAAGTATGTAAAGTTATGAAAAATTTTATTGATGATGAAGAAGATAATTAAAGTGTAAAATTAAGTCTTTAGAAACTTTTAGGTAAAAGTACAAAAAGAGGCGATTATGCCTCTATATTTGTATCTATAAAAATTTGGATATATTTTTATAGAAAGGAGAGATATACATGGTTGAAAAATTGCAAAAATTATTAGAAGAGAAAAAATATTCAGATGTGCATGAATTACTAGAAGGAATTAATAGTGCAGATATACCGAGTATTTTTGAAGAATTGGATGAAGAACAAATTGTGATTGTATATCGTTTATTACCTAAAGATGTTGCAGCTGATGCTTTTGTAGAATTAGATTCAGATATGCAAGAAAAGTTAATAAATGCACTTACTGATACAGAATTAAAATCAGTTCTTGATGATATATTTATGGATGATACAGTAGATTTAATTGAAGAAATGCCGGCTAATGTTGTAAAACGTATATTAAGAGCACAAAATCCGGCAGATAGAAAATTAATTAATGAGTTGTTGAAATATCCAGAAGATAGTGCTGGAAGTATCATGACAACAGAATTTATTGACTTAAAGGAAAATATGACAGTAGAAGAGGCTATTGATAAAATAAGAAAAATGGGTGATGATGTTGAAAGTATTTATACGTGTTATGTTTTAACAATGACTAGAAAACTTGTAGGAATAGTTTCACTTAAAGATATAATTTTAGCTAAAAATGGCGTTTTTGTTAAAGACATTATGGATACAAATTTTGTTAAAATTTCAACATTAGAAGATCAAGAGGAAGTTGCAAAAAAATTTGACAAGTATGATGAAACTTCCATACCTGTTGTTGATAATGAAAATAGATTAGTTGGTATTGTTACTATTGACGATGCAATTGATGTTTTACAAGAAGAAGTTAATGAAGACTTTGAAAAAATGGCTGCTATTACACCTAGTGAAGATACATATTTTAAAACAAGTGTATTTAAACATGCACGAAATAGAATTTTATGGCTATTAGTACTTATGATATCATCAACTTTTACAGGAACAATTATTACAAACTATGAAAATGCTTTTGCTGCAATTCCTATATTAGTTGCATTTATACCGATGTTAATGGATACAGGAGGAAATTGCGGTTCGCAAAGTTCTACATTAATAATAAGAGGACTTGCAAATGATGAAATACATTTTAAAGATATATTTAAAGTATGGTGGAAAGAGATTAGAGTTGCTGTTTTAGTTGGAATTGCATTGTTTGCATTTAATTTTGTAAGAATAATTATACAATATAATAATATGAAATTAGCTTTTATTGTTGGTTTTACTCTTTTGGGAACGATTACTATTGCAAAATCTTTAGGATGCTTACTACCAATGTTAGCCAAAAAGTTAAAACTTGATCCTGCAATAATGGCTGCCCCAATTATTAGTACAATTGTTGATGCTTGTTCAGTTTTGATTTATTTTAATATTGCAGTAGTTATTCTTGGAATATAGCTTGAAATGTATGAGAAAATCTGATATAAAGAGTGTGTAATAAAAAGTGAAATGAGGTAAAATATGAAATTTTTAAAAGAATTTAAGGAATTTGCGATGAAAGGCAATGTTATGGATATGGCAGTCGGCTTAGTAATTGGTTCTGCTTTTCAGGCAATTATAAAATCATTAGTTGAAGATATTATTATGCCATTTACTGCTTTATTTACTGGAAATGTTGACTATACAAGTTGGGTTATTCAGGTTTCTAATGCACAGATTAGAATTGGATCTTTTGTAACAGCTATAATTAATTTTCTAATAATTGCACTTTCAGTATTTCTAGCATTGAAATGCATTATTAGTTTAAATAAGCGTTTAGAAAAGATGAATAAAGAAGTTGAAGGTAGAATAGCTAAGAAAATAGGAAAAAATAGAAAAGAAGAAAGTGTTGATGTAGAACCATTAACAAAAATATGCCCATTCTGTTTATCAGAAATAAAGTATAAAGCTACAAGATGTCCACATTGTACTTCAGAATTGGAAACAGAGAAAGTAAAATAATTTATATTAAAAGTTGATTATAGAAGCATACATTAGAAAGATTCTAGTGTATGTTTTTATTTTTTTTGTGAATAATAAATTTGAGGTGTATTCATATGGATTATAAGTTTACAGAGGCTGCAAAGACTGTACTTAAAATTTCAGAAAATTTTGCTAGAGAAATGGGACATACATATGTTGGTACTGAACATTTACTTTATGGTTTGGTAAAAGCAGATATAGGAATAGTTGCAAAAGTTTTTAAAGACTTAAATGTAAATCATGAAAAAGTTTATAGAATTGTAGAAGAAATTATTGGTAAATCTACTCCGACAGAGATTAAGGATTATACTCCTAGACTAAAGCATGTATTGGAAAATGCTTATACTGAATCAAAGAAAAGTGCATCAGATTATATTGGAACAGAACATTTAATGATTTCAGTTTTTAAAGATAAGGAATGCATTGCATCAAAATTGGCACAAGATGCAGGTTTTGATGTTGATGCATTATTAAAAAGATTATATAAAGCTATTTATGATTACCCAGATACAGGAACCTCACTAGCCAAAAGTAAAATATCAGAATTGAATAAATATGGAGTTGATTTGATTAATTTGGCAATAGAAGGAAAATTTGATGGTGCATTTGGAAGAGAAAAAGAAACGGAAAGATTGACGGAAATATTATATAGAAGAAATAAAAATAATCCTTGTTTGATTGGAGAAGCTGGAGTTGGAAAAACTGCTATTGTTGAGGAATTAGCAATGAAAATTGCTAAAGGTGATGTTGATGATTATTTGAAAAACAAAAGGATTATAAGTTTAGACTTATCGCAATTATTGGCAGGGAGTAAATATAGAGGCGATTTTGAAGAAAGACTAAAAAAATGTATTAAAGAAATTAAAGAAAATAAAAATATTATACTTTTTATAGATGAAGTTCATATGATTGTTGGTGCTGGAGCAGCAGAAGGTGCAATTGATGCAGCCAATATTTTAAAACCTTTACTTGCTAGAGGAGAAATTCAATTAATTGGTGCTACTACCTTAGAAGAATACAGAAAATATATAGAAAAGGATACTGCACTTGCAAGACGCTTTCAGCCAGTTATTGTTAGTGAACCTGATGAAAAGGCAACTATTGAAATATTGAAAAAAATAGTTCCAAAATATGAAAAATATCATGGAGTGAAAATTTTAGATACAGCAATTCAAAGTGCAGTTAGACTCTCAGAAAAATATATTCCTGAAAAATTTTTACCAGATAAGGCTATAGACTTAATTGACGAGGCTTCTGCACGTGTAAAAATAAAAAATGAAAAAAAAGAGGTTAGTTCTGATGATGTAGAATTAATTGTTTCAAATTTAACGCAAATACCTGTTAAAACAATAACTGAGGAAAGAATGAAAAAACTTATTAATATTGAAGATAGACTAAATGAAAAAATTGTAGGTCAGCAAGAAATAGTTAGTCGTGTTTCAAGAGCATTAAAAAGAGGAACAATAAAGATAAAAAATTCTAATAGACCAATTAGTTCTTTTTTATTTTTAGGTGCTACAGGAGTGGGAAAAACTGAGTTAGCAAAAGTTATTGCCGAGGAATGTTTTGAGGGTGAAAAAAATTTTATAAGACTTGACATGTCAGAGTATATGGAACAAAATTCTATATCTAAGATAATAGGTGCTCCTCCGCGGATATGTTGGGTATGATGATGGAAAGACACTAGTTGAAAAAGTTAGAAAAAAACCTTATTCAGTTGTACTTTTTGATGAAATTGAAAAAGCAAATGAAGAGGTATTAAATATATTGTTGCAAATTTTGGAAGATGGAAAATTAACTGATTCTAACGGTAGAGAGGCTAGTTTTCAGGAAAATTTAATTATTCTTACATCGAATATTGGTGCAGAAATTCTTGATGGTAAAAAAAATATAGGATTTATAAGCTCAAAAGAAGAAATGAAAAAAGATTTAATTTTGGGTGAATTAAAAAAATTGTTTAAACCTGAACTTATAAATAGAATAGATGAAATATTAATATTTAGCCATCTGACTGAACAAGATATGCACTTAATTTTTAGAAAAAAATTACATGAAATTGAGGAAGTATTGGGAGAAAAAAATATAAAAATAGTTGTTTCTCAAGACTTAGAAAATTATATTATTAATAATTCAAATTATTTTAAATATGGAGCTCGAATTATTAGAAGGCAGATAGAACAGAATATAGAAGATGTCGTTGTGAATGAAATGATTCAAAAAAAGATAAAAAATAATTTTACTTTTAATTTGGATTATAATGAAAAGCAAGGTGTATTTATTAAGGAAAAAAATAAAGTGTAAATATTGCTATGTATGAGAATTTAAAGTGAAATGTTGAATTTTTATTTTTTTATGGGGTATAATATAATTATTATAAAATAAAGAAGATTAAAATATTGTATATTTGTTTTTTTATTGATATAATTTTATGTGTATGTTATAATTTTTTTAAGTTTTATACAAAGGAGTAAGTTCTATGGTGCCCGTACTCATTATTGTTTTTATGCTGATAGCGATAATAATTATGTTGATTGCTTTAGCTGTTGCACAAATTAAGATGGCTGGAATGAAAGTAAAAGATTTTTGGACTTTTATAAAAGCAAATGATACATTGAATAAATTATATGCATTTTCAAAAAAGTATGAAAAATTAACGACAACAGAACAATTAATTTTTCTGAGAGAGGCAGAAAGAGTATTTGAAGCATTTGATAAGGTACCAAATGTATTGTGGGAAGAAGAATATCAAAAATATATGGAAGTTTTATCTACCTATAAAGATATAAAACTTGTTAGATGGGAATCAAATTAAAATATACAAACTAATTAAATATAGTTTGTATATTTTTTTGTATAATAGGAAAGTTTTAATGTCAACAGGACGGAGAAATTGACTTTATAAAAAAATAATTATGAATATTTAAAAAATAGTAGAGATATTTTTTATAATATGATAGAATGACAAAAGTATATTATGATAGGAGTTGGAATAAAAAATGTATAAAAGGGTTTTACTAAAATTAAGTGGCGAAGCCTTGGCAGGAGAACAAAAAACAGGAATTGATGCAAGTACAGTAGATAAAATTTGTGAAAAAATAATAGATGTTACTAAACAAGGTATACAAGTTGGAATTGTAGTTGGAGGTGGCAACTTCTGGAGAGGAAAATATGGATATAATATGGAAAGTGTAACTTCTGACTATATGGGAATGTTAGCAACAGTTATAAATTCTTTAGCATTAAAAGATGCTTTACAAAATAAAGGAATAAAGGCTGTTGTTGAAACTTCAATTTCTATGATACAAATTGCAGAACCATATACTAAAAGAGATACGGAAAGACATTTTGAAAATGGAGAAGTTGTAATTTTTGGTGGCGGAACAGGACACCCATTTTTCTCAACAGATACAGGAGCTGCTTTAAGAGCTGCAGAAATAGGTGCAGATACAATATTGGTAGCTAAAACAATTGATGGAGTATATACTGCTGATCCAAAGACAGATCCAACAGCAACTAAATTTGACGAAATAACATATTCAGAAGTTTTAAATAGAAATTTGAAAGTTATGGATTCTACAGCCATAGCAATATGCAAAGACAATAATATTCCATTAGTAGTTTTTGCATTAGAAAATCCAGGAAATATAGTAAAAGCTGCAAATGGTGAAAAAATAGGGACAATTGTAAAATAAAAGAAAAGGAGAATATTAATTATGGAATTTTATGAACTTGAAGAAAGAATGAATAAAACATTAAGTGTTTTAGATGACAATTTTTCAGATATTAGAGCAGGGAGAGCTAATCCAGCAATATTAAATAAAATAATGGTTGAATATTATGGAGTGCCAACTCCAATAAATCAAATGGCAGGAATTTCTGTTCCTGAAGCAAGATTAATTGTTATTCAACCATGGGATGCTAGTGTATTAAAGGATATTGAAAAAGCAATCTTAGCATCAGATATTGGATTAAATCCTAATAATGATGGTAAAGTAATAAGATTAGCATTTCCAGAATTAACAGAGGAAAGAAGAAAAGATTTAGTTAAAGATATAAAGAAAATAGCTGAAGATGCAAAAGTAAGTATAAGAGCAATCAGAAGAGACGGAATAGACGAAGCAAAAGAAATGGAAAAAGAATCACTTATAACAGAAGATGAATTGAAAAAAGCAGAAGAACAAATTCAAAAATTAACTGACAAAAAGATAGCAGAAATAGATAGTAAATTTGAAAAAAAAGAACAAGAAATAATGTCAGTATAGGAATGATGAGAGAAAAATTGTTATACAATTTTTCGCGGACGAACAAAGACGCGGACTTAAAAATGTTATAAATGGTAGAAATATTAATAATGTCCGCTTTTTTTTCTATAATAGGAAAGTTTTACTTTCCTATTATAGAAAAATCTATATTCCACTAGAATTTCTTTGTTATTTTTGAGTAAATTGTACCTAGAAAGGAATGAAATAAAATATGGAACAACCGAATATACCAATACATGTAGGAATTATTATGGATGGAAATAGAAGATGGGCAAAAGAGAAAAAAATTGATTATAGATTAGGACATAAAGAGGGTGCTAAAACTTTAGAAAAAATAGTCAGATATGCGAAAAAAATTGGTATTAAATATATAACGGTTTATGCTTTTTCTACAGAAAATTGGAAAAGAAGTGAAGAAGAAGTTGGGGCTTTGATGCTTTTATTAAAAACATATTTAGATGATTATGGCAAAAGAGCAGATACAGAGAATATTAAAATAAAAGTTTTAGGAGATATAAAAGTTTTATCAACTGGATTACAAAAAAGTATAGAAAAATGTATTGAGAGAACTAAAAATAATGATGGAATTATATTTTCTATTGCTCTTAATTATGGTGGAAGAGATGAAATTATTCATGCAATAAAAAATATTGCAAAAGATGTAGAGAAGAAAAAGTTAAATATTGAAGAAATAAATGAAGATATAGTTTCAGATTATATGTACACAGAAGGAATGCCAGATCCTGATTTAATAGTTAGAACTAGTGGAGAACTTAGATTAAGTGGATTTTTGACCTGGCAATCTGTATATTCAGAATTATTATTTATTGACAAGTATTGGCCTGATTTTACGGAAGAGGATTTAGATAATGCTGTTGTAGAATATCAAAAAAGAAAAAGAAAGTTCGGTGCTGGATAAATAATAATTATATAAATAGAAAGGACCTTGTTATGCTTAAAAGAGTATGTGTTTCACTAGTTGGAATTCCACTTTTATTTGTAATTTTAATATGTAGTAATAAGTATATTATTGATATTATTGTTACACTTTTAGCTTTAGTTAGTATGCATGAATATATGAAGTGTTGCTCTGAAAAATTCAAGCCAATTTCTTGGATTGGATATTTAACGACATTGCTAATTGCTTTTATACATGTAATTCCTATGGAATATGTTTTTAATTATTTAGGAATTGCAATAATTTCAATAGTAGCGATTTTATTTTTACATATAATTATTACTGAAATGAAAATAAATCTAGTAGATATATCAATAACTTTACTAGGAATTTTGTATATTGTAGGGTTTTACATATTTATACCGATTTTGTTTGGATATGAGAAAAATGGAACGCTAATAGGAAAATTTTATATTTGGTATTTGTTTTTATGTACATGGGGTTCTGATGTATTTGCTTTCCTTATCGGATGCAAATTCGGAAAACATAAATTTAGTAAGATTAGCCCTAAGAAATCTATTGAAGGTTGCGTAGCTGGCGTAATGGCCGGAGTGATTTTAAGTTTAATAGCGACGGCCGTATTTAATGAAATTTTCTATATGCAATTTAACTATTTAACTATTTTTATGGTTGCACTTGTATTAACAATTATTGGTCAAATTGGAGATTTTTCGGCTTCATGCATAAAAAGATATATTGGAATTAAAGATTTTAGTAATTTATTACCTGGTCATGGTGGATTAATAGATAGATTTGATAGCGTAATTTTTGCAGCACCATTTGCATATTATCTATTGACAATGCTAATTTAATTTTGGGAGGATATTTTGTTAAATATTTTATTAAATGCTATAAAAATTATATTTGTATTAAGTTTTTTAGTTTTGATACATGAAGGTGGACATTTTTTAGTTGCAAAATTATTTAAAGTAAAAGTTAATGAATTTTCAATTGGATTTGGTAAATCTTTATTTTCAAAGCAAAAGGGTGAAACGTTATATTCAATTAGAATGATACCACTAGGTGGTTATGTGAGTATGCTAGGTGAAGAAGAAAGATCTGATGATGAGAGATCTTTTTCAAAGCAAAGTATACCTAAAAGAATTGCTATTGTTGCAGCTGGAGGATTAGTTAATATATTTTTTGGACTAATGGTGTATTTCTTGATTATTGCATATATAGGAAATTTCCCTTCTAAAAATATTGAAAGTGTTGTTGCTGGATATGGAGCTGAGTTAGCAGGATTGCAACCAAATGATGAAATTGTAGCAATAAATGGAAAAACAATTTTTATTACTGAAGACGTAAGGAATCAAATGATCAAGGCTGGTTCTAATACGTCTAAAATGAAGATTAAACGTAATGGAGAGATAAAGGAAATATATTTAAATCCAACAGCAGTATCTTCAAAAACTATCTCAATATATTTGGATGCAAATGAAACTACAAAGGTAGCATATATATTGGATGAGTCACCGGCAAAAGGAATTCTAGAAGTTGGAGACATGATTATTGAAGCAAATGGTGAAGAAGTAAGAAATAATTATGAAAAATTAATTTCAATAATAGAAAATACAGAAACAGAATTAAAATTAAAAATTGAAAGAGATAAAGAAATAAAAGATGTATCAATAGTACCAATAGAACAAACTGAATATCATCTTGGTGTTGTATTTAAGCAAGCAGATAAAGACATATTTACTAGACTATATTATTCATGGTTTGAGACTGGTAATTTTGCACTTTCGCTTATAGATAATGTTAAACAATTATTTACAGGAAAAGTTTCAGTAAATCAGATGATGGGACCAATAGGTATATCAAAGACGGTAGTTTCTACGCAAACAGTATATGATTTTATATATTTAATTGCACTGATATCTTTGTCATTGGGAATGACAAATCTTTTACCATTTCCAGCTTTAGATGGAGGAAAGATAGTAATTTTACTGATAGAAGCAATACGAAGAAAACCGCTTAAAGAAGAAGTTGAAATCGGAATTCAAATGCTTGGCTTTGTATTATTAATGTTTTTAGCAGTGTATATATCATATTATGATATTATAAGATTTTTCTAATATAAATAATGGAAGGAAGTAACAGAAGATGAATTGTAAAATTTGTGGAGCTGAATTAAAAAAACCTGGAGAATTATGTAATAACTGTATGAATAAATTATTAAAAAAGCAAGAGGCACGTAATGACAAAACGGAATATTATACATTTAAAAGTGAATTTGTTCTTGGTTTTGAATTGCTAAGACATATAGAACAAATCTGTATAGTAATTTTTATGATTATTTTATTACTTAGTTTGGATATATCTTACTGGTGGAGATATGCAATTATAATTGGATGCCTTTTTTCAATGTATGGAATTATATATTTATGGTATTTGCGTGCAAAAATAAATTCTACGAGTTGTACATTATATAGAACTAAATTAATCTATACTACAGGAATTTTTAAGAAAAAATCAAAAGAAATTCCATATGATTTTATAGAAGAAATCTTTTATACACAGGGAAACATGGAAAGATTATTTAATTTAGGTACTATAGTAATTAAGAAAAAGACGAGGAATTTACTAGAAAGAAATATGTTTATTGATGCGGTAAGAAATATAGATCAAGTCTTTGCTAAAATACAGGAATTAATGGGATAAGGTAGGCGTAAAAATGCAGAAAGTTAAAGATATATTTAGTGATTATTTAAATAAAGATGAATTAATAAATAATGCGGATTTTTTAAAGGCAAATTTGTACAAAAAAAGTAATAAACTAGAAGTATGTTTAACAAGTAATGAGAAAATAACAATTGATGAAATTTCTAATTTTGAACAATATCTAATAAAAAGATTTAGTGTTCAAAAAGCAATAATAGAAATACAGTATGAAAATGTAGAAATTCAGCCAACACTTGAAGAAGATTGGAAAAAACTAGTAGCCTATATGTCTCAAAAGGAACCAATGACACGAGCAATACTAAAAGATAGTAAAGTGAAAGTGGAAGATGGTACAGTTTGTGTTAGCCTACAAATAAAAGGAAAAGACTTGTTATGCTCAAAAAAGTTTGATAAGGGATTAGAGCACTTATTGTTTAATTTGTATAATAAAAGATACAAAATTGTTTTTGAGGAAAATGAATTACACTCTAAAGAAGAATACAATAAATATTTAGAAAAGCAAGAACATGAAGCTATATTGCATATTCAAGAAATGGCTAAAAAAGAAGCGGAAGAAAGAGCTAATAATAGCAATGTTACAACAGAAGGAAAGACAGAAAATACAAAAAATATAAATGAAATAGATAAACCGGAAGGATTAATAATAGGAAAGACTGTAAACATTAAGAGCAATTTTGCTAGTATTGCCTCAATAAATGACAGCACAAGTAAAATAAATATAGAGGGAGAAGTTATTAGTATAACATCAAGAGATATTAAAAATAATCGTACAATTATTAATTTTAGTGTTGATGATGGAGAAGCAAGTATAGTTTGTAAGTCTTTTGTTGAGACTAGTTTAGTGGCTGGAATACTAGAAAAATTGAAAGAAGGTCAAGGGGTTAAAGTTGATGGAACTGCTAAGTTTGACGAATATCTTAATGAAATAACAATTATTGCTAATAATGTTATTTTGTCAAATTTTAAACTTGATAAAAAAGAAAATATCACTGAAGAAAAAAGTGATGAAAATGAAAAAACTCCTTTGATATATGGAAGAAGTCTAACAATAAAAACTCCAATGGGAAAGATTATAGATATAAATAATGACACAGATAAAATATGTTTGGAAGGAGAAATAATAAGCACTGATACTAGAGAAATAAAGGGTGATAAAACGATTGTAAGTTTTAACCTTTATGATGGAACTAGTACAATGACAATGAAAGCTTTTGTTGAAAACAAGAAATTAAAAGATGTACTTGGAAGATTGAAAAAGGCAAAAGCTGTTAAAGTTGATGGTATTGCAAAATATGATAATTTTGCAAAGGAAATAACTGTAATGGCTAATACGATTTTAGAAACACAAGGACAAGAAAAAGTAAAAAGAATGGATAAAAGTGAAGTAAAAAGAGTAGAACTTCACATGCATACTAAAATGAGTCAGATGGATGGTATTACATCTGCCGAAGATTTGTTAAAGAGAGCTATTAGTTGGGGCTGGAAATCTATTGCAATAACAGATCATGGAGTAGTACAAAGTTTTCCAGAAGCACATAAATTTTTAGGAAAATCAGGAGCTGATTTAAAAGTAATTTATGGTGTTGAAGCATATTTTGTTCCTGACAAAAATCCAAGTGTAGTTTTTCCAAACGGACAAGATATTGATGGCGAATACTGTGTACTTGATTTGGAAACGACAGGATTATCATTTAGAACTGAGAAAATTACAGAAGTAGGAATTATAAAAATAAAAAATGGTGAAATAATAGATGAATTCGAATGTTTTGTAAATCCAGAGAAACATATTCCGGAAGATGTTGTGGAAGTTACACATATTACTGATGATATGGTAAAAGATGCTGACACTATTGATAAAGTTATTCCAAAAATTATTGATTTTATTGGAGATAGTGTATTGGTTGCTCATAATGCAGATTTTGATATTGGATTTCTTAAACATAATTTTTCTGAAAATAGATATGAATTGAATAATACATATATTGATACATTACGTCTAGCAAAAGTTATTTTTCCTGATATGAAAAAATATAAATTAGGTTTAATTGCAGAAAAGTTAGATATTGAAGTAGAGGTTGCTCATAGAGCTTTAGATGATGTAAAAACATTAGTTAAAGTTTTTGCTGTAATGATTGAAAAACTTAGGGAACATGGTGCTAAAACAGTTAATGATATAGATAATTGTTATGGCAATGATAAAGATTCATATAAAAAATTGCCATCATATCATGCGATTATTTTAGCCAAAGATTATGTAGGACTAAAAAATCTTTATAAACTTGTTTCATATTCACATTTGGACTATTTCTATAAAAAGCCACGTATTTTAAAAACTTTATTTGAAAAATATAGAGAAGGTCTTATTTTAGGAAGTGCGTGTGAAGCTGGTGAATTATATAGAGCAATTGTAGCAGGAAGACCTGAGGAAGATATTGAAGAGATTGCAAAATATTATGATTATCTTGAAATACAGCCATTAGGAAATAATCAATACATGGTTAGAGATGGTACAGTGGCTGATGACTTTGAACTACAAAATATTAATAGAAAAATAGTTGAACTAGGTGAGAAATTAAATAAATTGGTTGTTGCAACTTGTGATGTACATTTTATGGATCCACAGGATGAAATTTATAGGAGAATTTTGCAAGCAGGTCAAAAATATGATGATGCAGATTTTCAAGCACCACTGTATTTAAGAACTACAGAAGAAATGTTAGAGGAATTTTCATATTTAGGAGAAGAAAAGGCATATGAAGTTGTTGTAACAAATACGAATAAAATTGCGGAAATGTGCGATAATATAAGTCCTATTTCTGATGAAAAATGTCCTCCTCATATTGAAGGCTGTGAACAAACAATTAAAGATATTGCATATAATAAGGCACATGAATTATATGGAGAAGAATTACCTGAAATAGTTCAAGCAAGGTTAGACAAAGAACTAGATTCTATAATAAAAAATGGCTTTTCAGTTATGTATATAATAGCACAAAAATTAGTATGGAAATCTAATGAAGATGGATATATAGTTGGATCAAGAGGTTCTGTTGGTTCGTCTTTTGTTGCCAATATGACAGGAATAACAGAAGTTAATTCACTTCAAGCTCATTATAGATGCCCAAATTGTAAATATTCAGATTTTAGTGATTATGGAGTAAAAAATGGATTTGACTTGCCAGACAAATTGTGTCCAAAATGTGGACAACCATTAGCTAAAGATGGAATGGACATTCCTTTTGAAACTTTTCTTGGTTTTAATGGAGACAAAGAACCTGATATTGACTTGAATTTCTCAGGTGAATATCAAGCAAAAGCGCATAGATACACAGAAGTAATTTTTGGTAAAGGAACGACATTTAAAGCAGGTACAGTTGGTACTGTTGCAGATAAAACAGCTTTTGGCTATGTTAAAAATTATTTTGAAGAAAGACATATACCAGTTACAAATGCTGAAATTGCAAGATTGTCAACAGGATGTACAGGAATAAAAAGAACTACTGGTCAGCATCCTGGAGGTATAATAGTTGTTCCAAAAGGAAGAGAAATATTTGAATTTTGTCCAGTACAGCATCCAGCAGATGACCCAAATTCTGATATTATTACAACACATTTTGATTATCACTCAATAGACCAAAATCTATTAAAATTGGATATTTTAGGTCATGATGATCCAACAATGATACGTATGTTATTTGATTTAACTGGAAAAGATCCAACAAAAGTAAAACTTGATGATAAAGAAACTATGTCTATTTTTTCTTCAACAGAGGCTTTAGGTGTTACTCCAGAGCAAATTCATTCTGAAGTTGGAACTTTTGGTGTTCCAGAGTTTGGTACTAAGTTTGTAAGAGGAATGTTAGTAGACACAAAACCAAAAACCTTTGATGAGCTTATTCGTATTTCTGGATTATCACATGGTACAGACGTATGGCTAAATAATGCACAAGACTTGATAAATGCTGGTACGATTACATTGGAAGATGCTATATGCTGTAGAGATGATATAATGATATATTTAATAAAAAAAGGTTTACCACCAAATCATGCTTTTAAAATTATGGAGACTGTACGTAAAGGAAAGGCTTTAAAAGATCCAGAAAAATGGGCAGAATATAAAGCTTTAATGAAGGAACATGACGTACCTGATTGGTATATAAAATCTTGTGAAACAATTAAGTATATGTTCCCTAAGGCACATGCTGCTGCATATGTAACAAATGCATTTAGAATAGCATGGTTTAAAGTTCATGAACCAGTTGCTTACTATACTGCTTATTTTTCAATAAGAGCTGATGGGTTTGATTATGATTTAATGTGTAATGGAGAAGAAAAAGTAAAAAATAAAATGCGTGAAATTGACATGGCGGGAAATTCGGCATTACCAAAGGACAAAGATATGTATCCAATCTTGGAATTGGTTTTAGAAATGTATGAAAGAGGAATTGAATTTCTACCAGTTGATTTATATAAATCAGATGCAATTAAATTTAAAATAGAGGATGGAAAAATTAGACCACCTTTAAATAGTGTTCCAGGTTTAGGTACTGTGGCTGCGGTTAGTATCCAAAATGCTAGAGAGGAAGAAAAATTCATGTGCATAGATGACTTACAGATGAGAGCAAAAGTAGGAAAGTCAGTAATAGAAGTACTTTCAAAATGTGGATGCCTTGAAGGAATGACTCAAAGTAATCAAATGTCACTTTTTGCAATGTAGGAATGAAAAGCTAAAAATGATTAATTAGATTATTTTGGATGTTGTAAAAAAAATAGTATAATTATCTAATAATTAAAAATAAATTTATTTTAAAAATTTAATTTTTTCCAACATATTAGGAAGGAAACAGAAAAAAATGGGAGATTATGGTTTTTTATTTACATGGCAAGCAGCTGTAATATATGTATTAATAATTAATATTGTTGGTTTTTTTGCAATGTGGATAGATAAAATCAAAGCAAAAAGGTCATCATGGAGAATTGCTGAAAAAACGTTGTTTACTATTACTTTGCTTGGTGGAGGAATTGGAACCATTGCAGGAATGTATTTATTTAGACATAAAACAAAAAAGTTAAGATTTACTATTGGTTTTCCAGTTATATTATTTACGGAAATTTTCTTAGTAATCTATTTGCTAGTAAAATATGTGTATAAATGAAAACAACAGCAGTATTGTCTGCTGTCGTTTTCGTTTTTACCGTTCAAACATATCGAAGAATTCACGAAAGGTTAAATATTCATCTTCTTCATTTTCCGATATGTATTTTCCCATTCTTGCAAAAACGTTTAGAAAATATATCCGTTGCAATTCTGAGGGAATTCTTTGGAGTTCATACTTAAGTTGATCGCTGTATTGCATATCCCAAAAGCTCATTGATGTACTCCTTTCATATATGCTAAAATAAACGGTTCCATATATAAATTATATCATGATAGATAAAATATATCAAATAATAGAGTAGGTGGTAATAATATGGATTTAAAAAAGAATATACAATATATAAAAGGTGTTGGCGAAGCACGTGCTAAATTATTGAACAGACTAGAAATTTATACATTAGAAGATTTAATTACATATTATCCAAGAGCATATGAAGATAGAAGCAAACCAAAGCAAATTGAAGAACTAGCAGATGGTGAAGACGCACTAATTGAGGGAATTGCTGTAACAAATGTCAGTATGGTAAGGATTAGAAGTAATATGACAATTTTAAAAATGAATGTAAGAGATGATACTGGAATTTGCCAAATTACATGGTTTAATCAACCATATTTGAAAACAATTCTAAAAAAAGGAAATGTATATAGATTTTATGGAAGAGTAAACAAAAAGGGAAATAGAGTTGAAATGAATTCGCCGGTGTTTGATAAAGAAGATAACTTCAAAAACACAGGAAAGATAATTCCAATTTATCCAACCACATATAATTTGCCACAAACGACATTAAGACGAATTATAGAAAATGGACTTGCAGAAATTAATCAGAAATTACCTGAAACTTTACCAAATTATATTATTGATGAGTATAATTTGTGTGATATAAATACTGCAATATCTCAAATTCATTTTCCTAAAACTTTTGATGATTTTAATATTGCGAGAAGAAGATTAGTATTTGAAGAATTACTTTCAATGCAATTGGCTTTATTTGCTCTTAAAAATCAATATACAAAAGATGTAAAAGGAATTAAATTCAGTAAAGATGCAAAAATGTCCGATGTGATAAATAGTTTACCATTTTCTTTAACGAAGGCACAATTAAAGGTATTGGAAGAAATTGATTTAGATATGGAAAAAGAAAAGCCGATGAATAGATTACTTCAAGGAGATGTAGGTTCTGGAAAGACAGTTGTGGCATTAATAGCTGCATATAAGTGTGTAAAAAGTGGATATCAAGCAGCAATTATGGCTCCAACAGCAATATTAGCACAACAACATTTGGAAAGTTTTACAGAAATATTAAAAGACTTTGGAATAAAATGTGAACTTTTAATTAGTGGTATAACGAAAAAGAAAAAAGAAGGTATATTAGAAAGATTAAAAAATGGAGAAATAGATATTATAATAGGAACACATGCATTGTTAGAAGAAAATGTAGTTTTCAAAAATTTAGGACTAGTTGTTACAGATGAACAACATCGTTTTGGAGTAAGGCAAAGGAGCACGATTGCACAAAAAGGAAACAATCCAGATGTTTTGGTTATGACAGCAACACCAATTCCAAGAACTTTGGCACTTATATTATATGGCGATTTGGATATATCAATAATAGATGAATTGCCACCCAATAGGAAAAAAATTGATACTTTTGCAGTTTCAAAAGGAATGGAGAACAGAGTTAATAATTTTATAAAAAAGCAAATTGATTCAGGTAGACAAGCTTATATTGTTTGTCCGCTAGTGGAAGAAAACGAGGAAATTAACGCAAAATCAGTTTTAGAATTAGCTGAAGATTATAAGACAAAAGTATTTAGTAATTATAAAGTAGAATATTTGCATGGAAAAATGAAACAAAAAGAAAAAGACGAGATAATGGAAAAATTCAAGAATGGTGACATAGATATTCTAATTTCAACTACAGTTATTGAGGTAGGTGTAAATGTACCTAACAGTAATATTATGGTTGTAGAAAATGCTGAAAGATTTGGATTGGCACAACTTCACCAATTGCGTGGTAGAGTTGGAAGAGGTGAATATCAATCTTATTGTATTTTAAAATATAAGGGAACATCAGATGTTATTAGAGAAAGAATGAAAGTAATGACATCTACAAATGACGGATTTGTTATTTCTGAGAAAGACTTGGAATTGCGTGGTACTGGTGAATTTTTTGGTACAAAACAACATGGTTTACCAGAATTCAAAATAGCAAATTTATTTGAAGATATACAAATGCTAAAATCGATTCAAGCGATTGCATTAGGTATTATTGGAAAAGATCCTAAACTTGAAAAAGAAGAAAATCGATTACTTAGAAAATTAATTGATACAAAATTTGGAAATAGAATTGAAATATAAATATGCAATAAAATGTCGTAAAGTGTTGAAATATGCGATGAAAACCAAATGGCTAAATTTGAAAAATTACATAAAAAGTGGTATAATGTAAGGAGTGACATATTAATTTTCAACAGGTAGATGTACCTAAGTTATTACAGGAGGACAAAGAAATGCAAGAAGTAACAAAAGAAACTCGTCAACTTAGAGTCGATTTCGACAGAGCTCGGCTTCATTCACTGATTGAAGGCTGCTTCAGAAGAAAAAGAATTCCGACTTTTTTGCGCGGAAAGGATTTAATTCGTGGCACTATTATTGGGATTCTTGAGAAGTCTTATGATTTTGAAATGGCTGTGGAAAAAGCAACTCAGAAATGCAGATTAAATGGGTATGTGCCGTCAAAACAGGAAGCTATGTATGACATGGCAGAATGCTTCATAAATGGTAGCATTGATCCATCATCTCCAAGACAGGATGATATTATCAGGATTGAGAAGATCTTGGAGGGGATTGAGAAAGATGATGACCATCTTATTGAGGGTTTTGTTCAGGAAGGAATTAATGGATTGCTGTATGACATAAGAAAAGTTTTTTGTTATACAACAACTATGGAATTCTTGAAAGAAAAAAACATGAATATGGCAGAATTGTCTTCGGACATTATTAAAAACATGGTTTTCAAGAAACTGATGGCAGATGATTCAACAGAAGAATGTATGTATGAGTATGCGTTTAGAAGTTCGTTGCAGGAAGACGAAAGTGACCTCGATACAGTAAAGAAAATTATTGATGGCTATTGTGAGAAACTTTTGCCAAAAAACATGGATGCTGTACAGTATGCGGAATTGCTTGTTGATGAGATCTATTCTTGCAAAGAGACCTCTCCCCATTAATGGGGGGAGGTTTCCCCATGAAAAAAGAAGAAATGAAAAAGCTGAAACGAGAAAAAAAGAAAAGAAGGAAAAAGGCAAATGGACAGAGATTTTGACACATTTTTCGTCAAAATCTCCGTCCCATTGACCTATTGACTTTAGTGGATTTTGTAGATATAATAGTTCTAATTTATAGGAAAGAATTCTATATTTAATATGAAGGATGTATAATATGAATTTGTTTTTATTAATAGTTGGAGCAATATTGCTTGCAGGCGGAGTAATTTTAATATATGATGCTAGGCCAATTACTAAAAAATATTTTGGATTTGGCGATCAGAATGAGGCAACTTTAGGTATGAAAATGTTAGGATTTATATTTCTGGTATTAGGAGGAACATTATTATTATTCTATTTATAAATTGAAATGGAGCAGGGAATATAAGATGATTATATACCTGCTATTTTAAACTTTAGAAATTTTTTGGATGAATAAGGGGAACTTGAATGAAAATTTTTTATGAAGAAAATGTTTATGAGGTTGATGAACCTGTAACGGTTAATGTATTATTAAAAGATAAAATTACAGATAAACATATTGCTTGTATATGTAATAATCAGGTTCATGCATTAGATTATGAAATTAGAGAGGATGCAACTGTCAAGCTACTAGATACTACTACTAAGGAAGGTAGAAGTGTATATATAAGAGGAATAATGTATGTAATGGGGATGGCTTTTTTAAAGGTTTATCCAGAAGCCTTATTGACTGTAAATTATCAATTGCATAATTCAATGTTTTGTCAAGTTGATAATATGGAACTTACAAATGAGATGATAGAAAATGTTAAGAAAAAGATGCAAGAAATTATTGATGCAGATTTACCAATAACAAAAACTGTAATGACTGTAGAAGAAGCAAAAGTTTTTTATTCAAAAAGTAAATCTTCATATGGGAAATTTCAAATTAATAATCATGCAAAAGAAATTTCATTATATTTTTGTGGAGATTATTATAATTATTTATATGGTACAATGCCTTTGTCTACTGGAAAAATGCCATATTTTGATATTGAATTGTATAAAGATGGATTTTTAGTGAGATATCCTGATAAAAGGAAACCATATGAATTAAGTCCATATATTGAAACTAAGAAACTACTTGCAACTTTTGATGAATATGAAGATATTTATAAGTTACTAAAAGTAGATACTGTTCATAGATTAAACCGTAGAGTGGAAGATGGAACGATAAATGATTTTATTTTACTTTCAGAAGCTTTACATGAAAAGAAGATTTCTGATTTAGCTGATGATATTGCTAAAAGAAATAATGTAAAAATGGTATTAATTGCAGGACCGTCATCTTCTGGTAAAACTACTTTTGCCAGAAAATTATCTTTAGCTTTAAGATTAAATGGATTAAAACCTCTTACTATTTCTGTAGATAATTATTTTGTTGAAAGAGAACAAAATCCAACAGATGAATTTGGTAATTATGATTTTGAATGTATTGAAGCTATAGACTTAGAATTGTTTAATAATCATTTAGTTAAATTATTAAATGGAGAAACAATTGATGTTCCAAAGTTTGATTTTACACATGGTACTAAAAGATATGATGGAACAACAATGAAAATGGAAAAAGATAATATATTAGTTATAGAGGGAATTCATTGCTTAAATGATAAGTTAACTTCTGCTATATCAAAAGATGAAAAAGTAAAAATTTATATAAGTGACCTAACTGTTTTAAATATAGATTATTTTAATAGAATATCAACTACAGATACAAGACTTATAAGAAGAATTGTAAGAGACTATAAATTTAGAGGTTATGATGCACTTAATACTCTTAGATCATGGTATTCAGTAAATAGAGGAGAAGAAAAAAATATTTATCCATTTCAAGAAGAAGCAGATTACATGTTTAACTCATCTTTAATTTATGAGTTAGCTGTTGAGAAAAAATATGCAATACCATTATTAAAGCAAATTGATAATTCTCATAAAGAATATGGAGAAGCACAAAGGATGATTAAACTTTTAGAATATTTTGATGATATACCAGATGATGATATTCCAAATACATCACTATTAAGAGAGTTTATTGGTGGAAGTATATATCATAAAGAAAATAAATTGAAAAAGAAATTGGAGGAAAATAAAAACAGTTAATGAAAAATTTTACTGTAGTGGATGAAGAATTTATATGTGAAAACTGTGGATATCATGTACCAAAACTAGGATATTCTTGCAGAAACCATTGTCCAAAATGTTTACATTCAAAGCATGTTGATAAAAATCCGGGAGATAGGGAAGAAGAATGCCATGGAGATTTAGAACCAATAGGATTAGAAATAGGTAAGAAAGGCTATGTCATAGTTTTTAAATGCAAAAAATGTGGGAGAATTAGGAAAAATAAATCTGCTGAGGATGACGATATGGATTTACTTATTAAATTGAGTACCAAGCAATATTAGGAGAAATAAGGTTTTTATTACTATTTTTGATTGATATTACCTAATGTATATGATATAATAATAAACACTACAATATGGAGGTGTTACACAATGGATAGTAAAATGTGCAAAAGAAAACGGATGAAACTGCGACTCGCAAACGATGGAAAAGTCCTGATAAGAACGTATGGGTATGGAAATCTGGCATATGGAATACTAAGATGGAAATTTAGTAATATGACAGAGAAACATGTCACATTAGAATTGGAATTGGGACCTGTAAGACAGAAAACAGGAGAAGGTTGCTATGGTTACATAGAGAGAATGCCTTCAATTGAGTATTTATTGGATCCAAACTTGAAGAAAGTGATTAGGGCTAAAAGATGTTATGAAACAGCTTTAATTCATGAAAAAGAGAAGTATCCAATAATATTTTCGGAGTATTCTGATTTTTCTGGAATTTGTAGTACTAAGGAATTCTTAAAAGTGAAGTTTGAAGATAATCGGGACTATTCGAGAATGCGTGTTTTTGCGTTTTATCCGTGGAGCAAACAATGCTATCCAATCCGGGTGAAAAACATTTATGCTCGGACGTAATCTTCTCACTTGAGGAGTAGTAGACTATCCTCCGTACAGCTTAAAAACTGTGCGGAGGATTTCTTATGGAAAAAATTATTATATTAATTATAGATTTAAAAACTAGACTAATTTATTCAAATTACCATTTGTAAATTCTTGTCCTCCAAAACGATTTCCAGATTTTACAATATTGATAATTTCTTGAATTTCTTCGATTGATTCATCTAATATATCAATTCGAGAAGTTGCATTAGGAAAATCATATGGAGATATTG
Organism: uncultured Clostridia bacterium; assembly: GCA_947589065.1. Classification (GTDB taxonomy): domain Bacteria; phylum Bacillota; class Clostridia; order TANB77; family CAG-508; genus UMGS1994. Next base: position 2,827 of record CANPZM010000013.1, on the reverse strand, counting down.
ATGTGATTTTTGAATTATATAGAGTTGTAACTGTTTGAACATTATCAGGTAATATTTCAAATTTAAAATTCATTTTGTCTTTTAAATAATATTTTTTATTATTACGACATTTCATATCACAAGTTGGATAGCATTTATTACTTTTACCTAAAGGACAATAACTCATATTCATTAAAGGAACTTTGCCATAAACGATTAATTCTGAATTAGAATAATTAGAGATTTTTTTTGCTGTTGAAGCATCTAATTCAGGTGAAATAGTATTCTTAAAAATTTTTAATTTATTTAGTTCATTGATGGTATATTTATTGAAGACATTTAGTGTATAATTTCCAATAAATTCAAAGTCTTTTTCAAAGCTATTTAGAAATTTAATATTTGAAATATTTGATACAACGAAGCCTTTAACATTATATTTTTCAATTGCTGTTTTTATTGCGGTTGCCAATAAATTTCGATAGTTTGGTTTTATTATTGTAGGTAAATAAATATATAAATTAAATTTTTTATCAAAATTTTTTATAATTTTTTCAAACTCTTTTTCTCTGAAAAAATTGACGGGTATATAAATATTGTCAAATCCATTTAATAAATCATAATTGTAATTTGTATTAAGTTTATTTAATAATAAAGATAATTTTGTTTCTTGTTTTGTTTTATTTAAATCAATGTTAGGAAGGCTTGATTTAGACTTTCTCTCAATTTGTGAGATTGCAAATTTTTCAACTAAAGATAATGCAGTACGTCTAAGCTCATTAATAGCTTTTATATTAGGTAAAAAGGCATCATTATCAAGACGTATTTTTACGTTTTTAAAGTAATATGGTGTATTATTTGTTTTTAATATTTGAAGTTGTACTTTTTCTTTTTCCAAAGGGTGCTTTAATGCAATTTGTGGAATAGCATCAATTTCACAATATATGTCTAATTTCCTGTAAAGGTTTATATTAGATGCAGAACTTACGTGAATAGAAATAGGGTTATTTTTTACAATACTAACTTCACAATTAAGTGGTACTTGCTTTGTCTGAATATTATTTTCAAAAGATGACAAAGATTTTTGAGAAAGTGTTTTAGAAGACATTTTAAAAACTTTTGCACCTATTTTTATATTTCCCTTCATTCGTCCTATTGTTATAAATTCATCTGGTAAAGCTTCTTTTATATTGGTGTGATTTGACATTAATTCTGAAATTGTATATGTACCAGATATATTTTCTATGGAAATTGTATCTCCAATTTTTATTTTTTCATTTATTGCTAATGTAATTAGACCTTTTGTAGAATTATATTTTGCAATATATCCTAAAAATAATCCCATGTTATTTGATTTTTCTTGAAATATTAAATCTTTATTAGGATGTGAAGGCAAATGTCCTTCTGAAAAATTTCCTCTATTATAAACTTGCATTAATTCTTTTAAATCGTTTTTATCTACTGCAAATGTTTTCTTTGATGTGGCTAAGTCTATATATTTTCTATATATTCTTGTTACAGTTGCAACATATTCTGGAGTTTTCATTCTACCTTCGATTTTTAATGATGCAATTCCGGAATTAATAAGTCTTGGTAAATATTCTAATCCACATAGATCTCGTGGGCTTAGTAAATAACCTTTATCAATAACTGTATTGTCTTCATCTATTAGTTCATAGGGAAGACGGCATCCTTGTGCACATTTTCCTCTATTTCCAGAACGCCCACCAATCATACTAGAAAATAGGCATTGACCAGAATAGGAGATGCATAAAGCTCCGTGTATAAAACATTCAATTTCAATGTCACTATTTTGGGCAATATATTCAATTTCTTCAATTGACAATTCCCTAGAAAGAACCACTCTTTTAAATCCTAATTCTTGAAGCTGAAGAACGCCTTGTAGATTATGTATTGACATTTGTGTACTTCCATGAATAGGAAGATCAGGAAAACTATCAATTAAAATTTTTGCTAATCCCAAATCTTGAACTATAATAGCATCTATACCATATTCATATGCTTTTTTGGCAATATCAAATGCGGACTCAATTTCATTATCTTTTATTAATGTATTTAATGTAAGGTTTGTTTTAACACCTCTAATTTTGCAGTATCTGATTGCTTCTTTTAATGTATCAAGTGTAAAATTTTGAGCTGAAATTCTGGCATTTAATGTATCAATTCCAAGATATATACAGTCTGCACCATTTTGTACAGCTGCTTTTAAACATTCAAAGTCCCCAACAGGAGCAAGAAGTTCAGGTTTTTTTATCATTTTTACCTCATTTCTATAATTTCTATTTGATATTATGCATGTATTTGCTTTACGAAAATGTAAGTTATCCATTAAATGAATGTAGAATTATTAAATTAAGATTCATTATACCAAAATTATTATAGCATAAAATCTTAAAAAATTGGTTTTTTGTAACAAAAATGACATATGTTTCGTGTTGACTAAAAAAAAGTGATAAGATATACTTATCATAGAATAAATTGTTGAGTTATGACAGAAACTTATGATTTACAGTTGAAAAATATTATGATTTTGTGTATCAAAGTTTTAATTTTTTCTAACTTGATTTATGCATTATTAGGAGGGAAAAAGATTAAAAATGAAGAAATTTAGCTTAAAATTGTTAAGTTCAATTTTAATAATTTTAATGTTGTTTACTACTATTCAAGTATTTTTTATTAAGTCAGAGGTAAACGCAGCTTTGAGTAGTTCATATACACAATATGTTAAATCTGGAATAAATGCTTTTCCAGAAAGTTATCAAAGAAAATTAGCATATTTAAAATATTTACATCCAAACTGGGAATTTAAAGCATATTATACAGGAATAGA
>CANPZM010000012.1 GCA_947589065.1 uncultured Clostridia bacterium | reverse complement strand
AATAATATTAAATAAATTCCACTATATGCTGTGTTTTGTATAAAATAATTTGTAATTAAAAAGAAATAAAGGAATGAGTATTTATGGAAGAAAAAATGAAGAGCTTATTTAAGTATTTAAAAGAAATATATGAATTAAAAACTAGAGTTGTATTAGATTATAAAAAATTTGATTCAGAAATTGATATAGAAGATTTTAAGAATATATATGAAAATATAACAGATATTCATGACTTTTCTAATGATATATCTGGTGATGAAGAATATTTCACTATTAAATATATTAGTGTAGAAAAAGCTATGCCTAAAATACCAAGTGAAATAAAGGATTATGTTGATGTAAATGAGAATGGAATATCTTTGAATAATGATGAAGACATTAACACAGCAATAAGAGAAAAATATAATCAATATATAAATGAATATGAGGAAGCCAAAAAGGTTAATGAATTAATAAAAAATATAATTTAATATATGAAATGTTTTTTGAATTAAATAGAAGAAAGAATGAGTTTGAAGAAAAAAATAGAGGTAATACTTGGAAAAGGATTATTTGTCTATAAAACAAAAGAAGGATATTTAATAAGAAGACATATTTTTGAAGCTCCTATAAAAATTGATATAAAGCAAGAAAATAATACAATATATTTAAGAGTTGATAAAGAGAGTAAAGCTAATATAGAATACAATTTTTTAGCAAGTTTTGAGTTTAAAATAAAAGATAGAGACTCACTACTAAAATTAAAAAAGAAAAATTGAAAATTCATAGGCTAGTTCTTCTTAGGATATGATTACATCCTAAGAAGATATTAAATTATGTAATGAATAAAAATATTGGATTACTTTACATGCAGCATGGTATATACTATTGACAAATTTTGTTATAGAACCATTATTAAATGAAGACAAAAATGTAATTGTAGATGGCTGGTATTACAAATTGAAAGCAAGATTATTTTTACAAGGAGAAGTTATGCAATATGTTAATAATATTTTAAACCAATTTTGAAACCTGATTTTGTTATTATTTTAAATATTAATTGATTTTTTGATAAAAATATTGTATGATAACATTATTATAATAATTTAGGGAGGAAAAGTATGGCAACTGTAAAAGAATTAATGGCGGTAAGAGAAGAAAAATTAAAAAAATTAGATGAATATGGAATAAAAGCACATCCAGAAAGATATGAAACTACTTGTACAATAGGCGAAAGCAGAAAATTTGATGATGGGGTTAAAAATATTTCTATTGCAGGAAGAGTAATATCTAAAAGAAAAATGGGAAAAATTTCTTTTATAGATTTAAGTGATATAACAGGACATATTCAATTGTGTCTAAAAAGAGATGATTTAGGTGAAGAAAATTATAAAAAGATAAATGAAATATTAGATATAGGAGATTTCATTGGGATTAAAGGTGATGTATTTACAACACAGGCAGGAGAAAAAACGATACAGGTGTATGATTTTACATTTTTAGGAAAAGCATTGAGACCATTGCCAGAAAAATTTCATGGATTATCAAATCAAGAACTAATATATAGAGAAAGACATTTAGATTTAATAATGAATGAAGAAGCAAAGAAGAAATTTCTGTTAAGATCTAAGTTTATAAGACTTTTAAGAGAGTTTTTAGATAATAATGGATTTATAGAAGTAGAAACACCAGCTCTACAAAATACTGCATCAGGAGCAACTGCTAAACCATTTATTGCACATCATAATGCACACAATATGGATGTATATTTAAGAATATCTCCAGAATTAACACTTAAAAAATTAATAATTGGTGGATTTAATAATATATATGAAGTAGCAAGGGATTTTAGAAATGAAGGCATTGATGTAAATCATTTACAAGATTTTACAATGGTAGAAGGATATAGTGCCTATTGGAATTATGAAGATAATATGAAATTCATGAAAAAAATGGTTACTTATATATTAAGTAAATTATATGATGGAAATTTAAATATACAAATAGGGGATAAAACAATAGATTTTGGAGGAGAATGGAAGATAGTATCGTTTAGAGATTTAATATTAAAGGATTGTGATATAGACATAGATAAGTTTGAAAGTGCAAAAGAATTATTAAATGAAATAAAAAATAAAAAAATTAATTTAGAAGCAGAGAATATAGAAAATCTTGGAAGGGGAAATCTAATAGATCAATTATACAAAAAGGTTAGTAGACCTAATATAATAGAACCTACCTTTCTAATAAAACATCCTACGGATTTATCTCCATTAGCAAGAAGTAATGATCAGAATAGCAATATATCTGATAGATTTCAATTAGTTGTAAATGGACAAGAAATTATTAATGGCTATTCAGAATTAGTAGACGCTAGGGAACAAGAAAAAAGACTAATTCAACAAAGTGAACTTAGAGCACAAGGAGATGAAGAAGCTATGACTATTGATTATGAATATATTAAAGCTATGGAATACGGAATGCCACCTATATCAGGATGGGGATTAGGAGTAGATAGATTTTTACAATTCTTAACTAATAGCTACAATATAAGAGATGTAGTTCTTTACCCACTATTAAAACCAAGAGAATCAATAGAAGATGATGATGAATTATAAAGTAATTTTTAAAAAAGGAAGTTAAATTATATAACTTCCTTTTAAAATAACTTCAAAGTAATCCCCCAGTTATACTGGGGATAATTATAGTCGCTTGATTGAACCAGCGACCTATCGGTGTTATAACGAATCTATTAACTGGTGAAGAAGTGACTATTATTACTCCAATTGTAACTTAAACATAAAAATGAAATTTTTAGTTTATTTATAATTGATATTGCTATCTAGTATTAGTTTCTTTTCTATCTTGTTCTTTATTTTTATTAACACTTGATTGAGAAGTTTCATCTCCTTTAGAAACAATACTAGAACCAATTTTTTCTCTATAATCTTTTAGCCATTCTTCAAATTTTTGCTGATTCTCAGCTGAATCTTCAAAAGCATGCCTTATATTCTTCTGTATAATTTCTTCTCTATAATTATTTAGCCACTCATTAAATTTTTGTTGACCTTCAGATGAATTTCCAAATTTTCTCTTCATAAAATGAGCAATTGCATTAGCAGACATTCCTTCAACAATTTCAGAAGGTAATGATAATGGCCACTCATTTATAATTACTTCTGTACAATGAAGCATTTTCTCATCTAATTCTTCTAATGTTTTTGCAACTAAATTCCATTCATTATATCGTCCATAAGAATTATCATCTTTAGTTAAACCAGCGTGAATAAATAAATCATTTAAAGAATTTAAATCACTTCTATCTTTTATAGTATTAACTGAAAAAATATACTGATCATTTTTTAGATATTTTAATTCAAAATTTAAATCAGCTTCTTTTCCTACAAAAAAATCATAAAAGTCTAACATATATTCAAATGGTTTTGTTTTAGATGGAGTAATAGAGTTATAATTAGTAATTGATTCAGATAATTTATAAAATAATGAATCAGCTGAGCTTTGGGGCTTACCTTTCAAACCAAAAGTAATTATAGGTGTATCCCAGCCAGGATATAATATATTTGAGGAGCCATTAGGTTCAACTAAAATTCTTACTCCATGAACTGTTTGAAGTGAACATAACATTCTTTTAATTTCATTGTAAGAATTATTAACTATTACCTGTAAAAATGAATCTGAACTGTCTGAATGACATCCAATTGTTTCAATATTATTTGAATAACATTGAAAAAGTAATTTTTCTAATTCTTCATCTCCTTCTGACCATTCTTTAAATGCTTGTTTAATCTCATCTTTAGGCAAACTTGAAATACTTATAGAGGCCCCATCATTATATTTAGTACTCATATTCCACCTTCTTTATTTATTAATTTATATAAATTATAAATAAATTATAATTTATAGTCAAATTAACATATTTTACCTTTCAAATTTTTTTATCAATAATAATTTGAATTTTGGATTAATCCACATTCAAAATTTAAAAGCAATATCTTTGTGAGTATAAGTTCTAACGTATCTTTCAACTTGAGACATTTTTCCAATTTCATTTGTTTTTTTTCAGTCCGTTCATTTACAATAATTTTAATTATATAATACAAATTCAAAGAGTTATAAAAAAGTATTGACAAAAAAATCCTTAATGATAAAATTATAATGTAATTATTTCAAAAGAAAAGGGGAAAAAAATGTCAAAGTTAAGAAAAAAATATATAATTATAATGTTAGCAATTATTGCATTGTTAATATTTATACCAAATATTGCAAAAGCAAATGTTGATGTAAAAAGGACTATTTTATCTAATGATGGAAGAATGCAATTTGTATTTACAGGAATAACATTAGATGATCAACAAGAATATGAATATGGACTTACTAAGGCAAAGGCAGAAAGTATTACTACTTGGCATGCATTAACTGATTTTTCAAATACTTCTGCAACATTAATTATAGACGGTAGTACAAAAGATTTTAAGGCTGTAATTGATACAGCTGATAAAGGTTATATTACAATAAGGAAGAAAGAGACTGATAGTGAAAAAATTGTTACAGCACAAGAAGTAGATTTAAAAATGCCTTTTTTTAATGTAATAAGTGAAACATTAATAAAAAATGGTAAAGAATATGGTAATGGTGCAAGCGAATGTATTTCAGTTCCTTTAAGAAACGCTACAACTAGTAATGCATATTATCAATATGAAAAAATTACAGATCAAAATGTAATAAAAAAATATCAAGAAATTAAATCTAAAGGTGGAAATGTTACAGAACTACAAAGTTTGCTAAAAACAACTCCTCCGTCTTCTGGATGGAAAGCTTGGACTTACTTTAATGGATATGGTGCTGATGGCAGAGATGGATTTGGAAAACCTGAAAGTCCAATATCTGTACCTGACACTGGATTATATTATATGTGGGTTTATTTTTCAGGAGATAATTTAAAACAATTATATGGATATGCAATAGTAGATAATTTAGAGCAAGATATAGCACTAGAAAGTATTTCTTTACCAAAAACAGAAACTGTTGAAATGGGAAAAACATTAACTATTAGGGCTACTTTTAAACCAGAAAAAGCTACAAATAAAATTTTAACATGGTCTTCAAGTAATCCAGATGTAGCTACTGTTGATAATGCTGGAAAAGTTACACCTAAAAAAATAGGTTCAACAGTTATTACAGCAGTATCAGATGATGGAAATAAAACAGCAACATGTACTGTTACTGTAGTAAAAGCAGGAAGTTCTTCAAATGGAAGTGGTTCAGCTGGAAATAAAACAGGTGGATCAGCAAGTGGAGCTAGTGGCTCAGCAAGCGGAGCTAATGGTTCAGCAGCTGGAGATCAAACTACTGCTAAAGAAAATCTTCCACACACAGGTGTTAATGTTTGGATAATATCAACAACAATATTTGTTGCAATTATAGCAACTGTTGCTTATATCAAATGTCAAAAAGTTAAAGATGTAAAATAAAAAATATAAAAATCAAGTCATAACCACGCGTTTTACACGTGGTTATGATTTGTTGAATACTGTAAATCAAAATCATATTTTACTATTTATATCAACAATAATTTTAGGAACAGGAACACAATTTTTATTAGAAAAAAAGAATATAACTAAAAAAGAAAGTACAACGTAATATAAATAATGAATGTATTAATTAACATACCATAGACATACCAATATTGCCAAAAGCTGAAATTCGTGATAAAATAATAACAATGTCGAAACTATAAACAATGTGTACCAAATATATAATAATATTGGGAGGTAAATAGCTATGGGGTTCTATAAGCGGGAAAGATTATGGTTATGTAAGTTAGTATATATTGAAAGAGATGCTAATGGAATACTTAAGCTCAGAGATCAAAACAATTGTACTTTCTTAATGATACTAAAGGAAAACAATTCAAAAGTAATGGACATTTCAAAAAAGGAACCAGAATATTTTAATTTACTTGGAATTGAAGCTTATCATGCAATACAAAAGACCGTTTATAATGTATCAGATATTGGCAAACTTTTTGTAATGTACAGGCACATAATTCCGAATGATGAATTAACAACAGAAGAATTGGAGTCAGGCTTAGTTTCATATGAAAGAATACTGGAGCTGTCAAGAAAATTGTCTAACTTCAGTTGGATGTCATAATAACCAGTAAGGCACAGAATTATTTCAAAAAATTCTGTGCCTTGTATTTTAATTTTTTAACAAAATAAAATTTTAATACTAATATAATAAAAATTTCATAGTATTACAAAAAAATTAATTTATATATATTTAATTATTTCTTCTCATTTTTTTCCGAATTATCAACTTTTTCCAAAAAATTTCTTTCTACATATAACTTATGAGCAAAAGACAAAATTACACTTTTTAAAAGCTTATGTTCAAGAGAAATATCTGGAGGTATTTCGTAGTCCTCACCATTAAATACAGCTAAAACAGCATTTTCGACCTCAGAGCAAAACTGATTATATGCTAAAACTAATCTTGTAGTTTTACCAGCAAAATCAATTAAAGCAGATATATTATTGATACTATAAACTTGTTTTAAAACACAAATTACAAATAAACAAGCAATATGATCTCTATTATATTTTTTCTTTTCAGGTGCAGGTATTACTTGCTGCTTAACATAGTTGTTAATCATAGTTTTAGTTATAACAGGATTTTCTTCAGATCCAATATAAGGATTTAAATATTCCTCTAAATATGTAACTAATTGGTCAAGATATATGTCAATCTTAGGTAGCTCTTGATATCTAGGAATATGAAAATTTACTATTTTCTTTTGTTTTGAACATTTTAAATCTTCTTTTTTACTCATAAATAGCCCCTTTCATAATTATTATAATACCACATAGTAAGATATTAGTCAATCATTGACAGAATTAGACATATATGATAATCTAGTAACATATACTAGATAACGAGGAGAAATAAATATGATAGATAAAAGAATGGACATATTTGAAGCAACAGAATTTGAAAACTTAAAAGGAGTTATAAAAAATTCTGTGGAAAAATATCCAAATAATAATGCTTTTATAATAAAAGAAGAAGAGGGAAAATATAAAAATATAACATATAAAGAATTTGATGAAGACATAGATGCTTTAGGAACAAAATTAATATCAATTGGATTAAAAGGAAAAAGAATAGCTATAATTGGAAAAAATAGATATGAATGGATATTATCATATTTAGCAATTGTTAATGGGACTGGAGTTGTAGTTCCACTTGATAAAGGACTAACTGAACAAGAAATTGAAAGCTCTATTATTAAAAGTAAAGCAGATTGCATTATTTTTGAAGAATCATATATAGATACTATAAATAAATTAAAAAATGAAGGAAAAACACAATTAACACAATTTATATGTATGGATGAAAACAAACAATACTTATCAATTAATAAATTAATTGATGAAGGAAAAGAACTAGTAAAGAATAACAGAGAATTTATTGATGCTAAAATAGATAGTGATGCAATGAGCATATTATTATTTACATCAGGAACAACATCAGCAGCTAAAGCAGTAATGTTATCTCACAGAAATATAGCATCAAATATATATGCAATGAACAAAGCAGAGGATATACGTTCAACAGATACTAATATAGCATTTTTACCATTTCATCATACATTTGGATGCACAGGAATATTAATGTTCTTGAGTAAAGGAGCAACCAATGTATTTTGCGATGGATTAAGACATGTTCAAAAAAATTTAGTAGAGTATCATGTTTCAACTTTTGTTTGTGTTCCACTTTTAATTGAATCAATATATAAAAAAATTTGGCAAGAAATTGAAAAGACTGGTCAAACTAAAAAAGTAAAATTTGGAATTAAATTAAGTAAGTTTTTATTAAAATTTGGAATAGATATAAGAAGAAAAATTTTTAAAGAAATTTATGATAAATTAGGTGGAAAAATTCGTTCAGTAATAAGTGGAGCATCATCATTAGATCCAAAAGTTGTAGATGGACTTAAAGATTTTGGAATGTCTGTTATCCAAGGATATGGACTAACTGAAACATCACCAGTATTAGCAGCAGAAAGCATAAGAGCATGTAAAACAGGTTCAACTGGTCTACCTATGCCTGGAGTTGAAATAAAAATAGATAATCCTAATGAACAAGGAATAGGAGAAATTGTAGCTAAAGGTCCAAATGTAATGTTAGGATATTATGAAAATGAAGAAGAAACAAAGAAAGTTATAAAAGATGGATGGTTCCATACAGGTGATTTAGCTTATATTGATAATGAAGGTTTTATATTTATAACAGGTAGAGAAAAAAATGTAATAGTATTAAAAAATGGAAAAAATATTTATCCAGAGGAAATTGAAACTCTAATAGGAAATTTACCATATGTATCAGAATGTATGGTATATGGAAAAGAGAAAAACAATGATTTATTAGTTTCTGTAAAAATAGTATATGACAAAGAATATATAAATAAAAATTATCCAAATAAATCTGAAGAAGAGATTAAACAAATAATATGGAAAGATATTAAAGAAATAAATAAGACTATGCCAACATATAAGCATGTGAAGAATTTAATTATTACTGATGAAGAAATGATAAAAACAACAACTGCAAAAATTAAAAGATTTGAAGAAATAAAAAAGATTGAAAAAGAGGATAAATAGATATAAAGAGCTATTCATATTAATAGCTCTTTTATAAATTAATGCTTTTATGATAATTATTGACATTGAAATTGATGAAATATATAATTCATATAAAGTAAAGAGAGGTAAATATATGGAATTTGAATTAATTAATTCTGGAAAAATAATTGTAGTAAAAAGAGATGGAAAAAAAGTAGAGTTCAATAGAGCTAAAATTGCCTTGGCAATTAAAAAAGGCTTTGATAGTATAAAATTAGATAATGGAGAAAATAAATATACAGAAAAAGATACAAATAAAATACTTAATAAAGTTTTAACTAAAATAGAGGAATTGAAACCTGAAAAAATAAAAATAGAAGAAATTCAAGATATGATAGAAATGTCATTAAAAGAAGAAAAATATGAAGATGTTTATGAATCATTTTCAACATACAGAGAAAGAAGAAATCAATCTAGAAAACTATTTTTTGATGAAAAAAAGCAACATAAATTTGTAAAAGCAATAGAAAATTTAGGAATGAGTTCTCAAACACACGAAGGAGAAATTGCAACAGCAATGGGAACAATGCTAAGTTATGGTCAAACCTTATCTAATGAATTTTCAAAAGCATATCTAATAAAAAGAAAATATGTTGATTCACATGAAAGTGGAGAATATTACATACATGATTTGGATTATTATCCAATGGGCACAACTACATCATGTCACATAGATTTAGATAAATTATTTAATGAAGGTTTTTCAACTGGTGATGGATATCTTAGAGAACCAAATAACATAATGACATATTCAATTTTAACTGCAATTGCAATCCAAGCTAATCAAAATGACCAACATGGAGGGCAAAGTATACCACATTTTGATTATTATTTTGCACCAGGTGTTGTAAAAACATTTAAAAAAGAATTTAAACAAACTGTATATGATTATTTAGACTATACAGATTTTGGAATATTTGCAGCAGTTAATGGAATGGAAAGAGAAATAGAAAAAATAACTACAATTAAATTTGATGTATCAATTTTTGATGCATACTGTAGAGATTCAGAACAATTAAAAAGATTATTTAGAATATCTTATGAAAAAGCTTTGAAAAAAACTGAAAAAATTGTATACCAAGCAATGGAAGCTTTTATCCATAACTTAAATACTATGAGATCAAGAGCAGGAGCAACTTTACCAAATTCTACAATTAATTTAGGAACAGATACAACTCCTGAAGGTAGAATGATTACAAAAAACTTTTTAACTGCATTAGAAGCGGGAATAGGTAAAAACCAAAAGCCAATATATCCACATACAATATTTAAGGTAAAAGAAAATATAAACTATGATAAAAAAGATCCAAACTATGATTTATTTCAACTAGCATGTAAAGTTGATTCAGAAAAACAATTAATTACATTTTCTTTTTTGGATACAGAATTTAATAAAAAAGATTATTTAAAAAATGATAGAGATACTGAAGTAGCATATATGGGAAATTCAATAAGAGTTTTTGAGAACATAGTTGATAAATCAAAATCAAGTTCAACAAGTAGAGGAAATATATCAACAGTAACTATCAATTTACCTAGATTAGGATTAAAACATGGAATTTTAAAAAATGATAAAGTTAATATGAAAGAATTTTATAATGATTTAGACGAAAGAATGGAAAAGGCAAAAGAAATGTTACTAGATAGATATGAATTCCAAGCAGATAAAAGGGTTTATAATTTTCCTTTTTTAATAGGACAAGGAATATGGCTAGATAGTGAAAAATTAAAACCAGCAGATAGATTAAGAAGAGTAAATAAACATGGAACATTAGCAATTGGATTTGCAGGATTAGCAGAATGCTTAAAAGCACTAACAGGAAAACATCATGGAGAATCAGCAGAATCTCAAAAATTAGGATTAGAAATAATTAAACATATGAGAGATAAGATCAACGAATATACAGAAAATAGTATGTTAAATTTTGTGCTTTATGAAACTCATGAAAAAGATGCAATTGAATATTTTATGAGCATTGATAAGTCAATTTACGGGAAATATAAAGGCATAACGGATAAAGAAAAATACACAGATGGTTTTTCTTTACCAGAAGAATATAATATATCAATAAAAGATCAACTAGAAATAGAATCAAAATATCATGAACTTACAAATGGTGGGCATTTTACCAAAATTGAATTAGGAATAAAAGCACAAGGCAATGCAGAAACATTTGAAAAAACAATAAGACAAATGAAAGAAGCGGGAATTGGACTTGGAAAATTAGTCATAAATTAAAATTATAAATGTAAAAATAATAAGGCTTACAAATCGATTGTAAGTCTTATTTTTGTATAATAGGAAAGTTCTCTGAATTTCCTATTATATAAAGCATTTCACAGAAAAATTGTTGTACAATTTTATTACTAATTCATAATAATTTTTTCATATCTTGAGGCAATTCACAAAAAATTTCTTTTACCTGTTTTGTAATTGGATGAATAAAAGAAATATAATAAGCATGCAAAGCCTGCCTGTTAATTAAGTTACTAGAATTACCATATAATGAATCGCCTAAAATAGGATGATTAATATACTTTGAATGAACTCTAATTTGATGAGTTCTACCTGTTTCAAGCTGAAATTCAACTTCACTGTAATTTTTAAATTCTGCTAAAACTTTATAATGGGTAATAGCCATATCACCATTCTGAGATACACATCTTTCAATAATGCTATCACTTTTTCGAGAAATAGGCGCTTTAATAGTACCAGACTTTTTTTCTAAAATCCCATCTAAAATGGCAATATATTTTTTTATAAATAAATCTTTAGACATTTGTCTAATTAAACATTCTTGAATATATTCATTTTTGGCGAAGATTACAATACCAGATGTATCTTTATCTAAACGATTTACTGGCCTAATTTTCTTCCTAAGTCCAATAGAATTATAGTAATATTGAACTCCATTACTTAAAGAATTATCATAATGTAACATAGAAGGATGAATAGCAATACCAGCTGGTTTATCTAAAATTAATAAAAATTCATCTTCAAATAAAATATTAACTGGAATACTACTATTTGGAATAATACCAGAAGATGATTCGACAAAATTTTCTTTTATAGTTAAACAATCGTGTTCAACCACAGGAAAATCTATATTTACAGAAACATTGTTTACAAAAATACACATATTTCTTTTTAGTTTTATTATAAATTTTTCTGACATATAAAATTCATTTTTTAAAATTTGTTTAATTGATAAATCCGATTTTTTTACAATATAATTCAATTCCATAAAATTATTATATTATGAATCTACAAAAAAATAAAGTATAATAACAGTATATTGACTTTAAGATATCAATTTTATATAATCATCACAAGCGATTTCTTTAGAAAAAAAGACTAAAATAAAAGTTTTAATCAAATATATTTTAGGAAAGGAATGGTAATTTTTATGAATTTTATAGAAACAATGAAAAATAAGGCAAAATCTAATATAAAAACAGTTGTATTGCCAGAATCAGAAGACATAAGAGTTTTAGAAGCGGCAAGTAAAGTTAAAAAAGAAGGTTTTGCTAAAATAGTTTTAATAGGAAATAAAGAAAAAGTAGAAAATATGGCAAGTACAAATAATATAGATATTTTAGGAATTGAGATATTAGACCCCAATACATCTGAAAAATATGAAAAATATGCAAACATATTTTATGAATTAAGAAAAAATAAAGGAATTACAGAAGAACAAGCTAAACAAATAGTAAAAGATCCAGTTTATTTTGGTATGATGATGGTAAAAACAGGAGATGCAGACGGATTAGTTTCAGGTGCTGCACATTCATCATCAGATACTTTAAGACCAGCATTACAAATATTAAAGACTGCACCAGATACAAAATTAGTTTCTGCATTTTTCTTAATGGTAGTACCTAATTGTGGATATGGAGAAAATGGAATATTTATATTTGCAGATAGTGGATTAAACGAAAATCCAGATAGTGAAAAACTTTCAGAAATTGCTGCATCTTCTGCTAAAAGTTTTGAACAGCTAGTTGGAAAAGAAGCAAAAGTTGGAATGCTTTCATATTCAACTCATGGTAGTGCAAAATCAGATTTAACTGAGAAAGTAATAGAGGCAACTCGTTTACTAAAACAAAATTATCCAAACATAAAAGCAGATGGTGAATTACAATTAGATGCTGCAATAATTCCAGAAATAGCAAAAAGTAAAGCTCCACAAAGTGAAATCGCAGGAAAATGCAATACATTAATATTCCCAGATTTAAATTCAGGAAATATTGGATATAAATTAGTTCAAAGATTAGCAAAAGCAGAAGCTTATGGACCTTTGTGCCAAGGTATTGCAAAACCGGTAAATGATTTATCAAGAGGCTGTAGTAGTGATGATATTGTAGGAGTAATTGCCATAACATCAGTTCAAGCACAGAATAATTAATTTTATATAAAATGTTTTAAATAAAAATTTAAATAAAAATAGTTGTTTGTAGAAATCAAACACAGAGGAGGGTAAAATGAAAATATTGGTACTTAATAGTGGAAGCTCATCACTAAAATATCAATTAATTGACACAGAAAGTGGAGAACTTATGGCAAAAGGATATTACGAAAGAATAGGAAGTATGCAGTCATTTTTAACACACAAAGTTAATGGAGAAAAACATGTAACTGGACATTATGCACCAAATCATGAAGTTGCAATACAAGTTATGATAGATCAATTAACTAAGACTGAATATAAAGTAATTGACAGCTTAGACGAAATTGACGCTATTGGTCATAGAGCAGTACATGGAGGAGAAAAAGTAGTTAAACCAGTAGTAATAACTGATGAAGTAATAAAAATAATAAATGAATGTACAGAATTAGCACCATTACACAATCCAGCAACATTATTAGGAATTGAAGCATGCAAAAAGGTAATGCCAGGAAAAACAATGGTAGCAGTATTTGATACAGCATTCCATCAAACAATTCCTGAAGAAAGATATATTTATCCAATACCATATAAGTACTATGAAAAATATGGACTAAGAAAATATGGATTTCATGGAACATCTCATGAATATTGCTCAAAAAGAGTTGCAGAAATAATTGGTAAGCCTATTGAAGAATTAAAAATAGTTAATTGCCATTTAGGACAAGGTGCAAGCATATGCGCAATACAAAATGGTAAATCAGTAGAAACAAGTATGGGATTAACTCCACTAGGAGGAATTTCAATGGGATCAAGAAGTGGTGACTTAGATCCATCAATCCTAACATTTTTAATGAATAAAGAGAACTTAACACCAGATCAAATGAACTTTATGCTAAATAAAGAATCAGGATTATTTGGAATATCTCAAATTTCAGCAGATGCAAGAGATATTGAAGCTGAAGCATGGAATTCACATAATCACAATGCACAATTAGCTTTAGACAATTATCATTATCTTGTAGCAGCATATATTGCAAGATGTGCTGTAGCAATGAATGGAATTGATGTTATAACATTTACTGCAGGTACAGGAGAAAATGGAATAGAGTCTAGAGAAGAAATATGCAAAAAACTAGAATTTTTAGGAGTAAAATTAGATAAAGAGGCTAATAAAGTTAGAGGTCAAGAAGCTAAAATAAGTTCAGAAGATTCAAAAATAGCTGTATATATTGTACCAACAAACGAGGAACTTATGATAGCAAAAGAAACTGAGAAATTAGTAAAAAGTATTAAATAAATTTTATTAAGGAGATAAATCATGAAAATATTAGTTTTAAATTGTGGAAGTTCTTCTTTAAAATATCAACTAATAGATATGGAGAAAGAAGCAGTTTTAGCATCTGGAAAATATGAAAGAATAGGAGAAAAAGAATCATTTATAACACATAAAGTAAATGGAATAAAGAAAACTATTGAACATTATGCACCAGACCATGCAGAAGCAATTGATTTTACTATAAAACAATTAACAAATCCAGAATATAAAGTTATTGATACATTAGATGAAATAAGTGCTGTTGGACATAGAGCAGTACATGGCGGAGAAAAAATAGCAGAATCAGTAGTAATAGATCAGAATGTAATAGATACTATAAAAGAATATACAAGTTTAGCACCATTACACAATCCAGCAACATTACTGGGAATAGAAGCATGCCAAAAAGTAATGCCAGGAAAACCAATGGTAGCAGTATTTGACACAGCATTTCACCAAACAATGCCTAAAGAAAATTATATTTATCCGCTAAACTATGGATATTATGAAAAATACGGTATAAGAAAATATGGATTTCATGGAACATCACATATGTATGTTTCAAAACGAGTAGCAGAAATAATGGGAAAAAATATTGAAGACTTAAAGATAATAACTTGCCACTTAGGGCAAGGTGCAAGTATATGTGCAATACAAAATGGGAAATCAATAGAAACAAGTATGGGATTAACTCCACTTGGTGGAATACCAATGGTAACAAGAAGCGGAGATATCGATCCATCTGTTATTTTATATATTATGAAAAAAGAAAATCTAACACCAGATGAAATGGAAAATATATTAAATAAAGATTCAGGGGTAATGGGAATTTCAGGATTAGCACCAGATTTTAGAGAAATTGAAGCTAAAAGTAATGAAGGCAATGAAAGAGCTCAAATTGCTATGGAAGCATTTAAATCTTCTGTTGCTCAATATGTAGCAAGATATGCTGCTGTTATGAACGGAGTTGATGTAATAGTATTTACCGGAGGAGTAGGAGAAAATCAAATAAATATAAGAAAAGGAATTTGCGAACATTTAGAATTTATGGGATTAGAACTAGATGAAAATGCAAATAACATAAAAAGTGAAGAAAAAATGATTTCAAAAACTAATTCTAAAATAAAAGCATATATTGTGCCAACAGATGAAGAATTAATGATTGCAAGAGAAACTAAAAGATTAATAGCAAAATAAAAGTTTTTTAGGAGAAAAAAATGAAAAGAAAGATTTGTATAATACTAATTATTATTATAATTATTATTGCAATTTTAACAGGAACATTTATAATATTAAACAAGAAAAAAAATCATAATGAAGAAAAAAAAGTAGAAGAAATAAATTGGACTGAAATGTATATTAACAATTTAAAAATTCAAGAAGATGATATAGAAATAGGATTATTAAACTTAAATAATGATGAAATTCCAGAACTAATAGTAAAAAATTCTAAGAAACTATATAAGATTTTTTCAATAAATAAAGAAAGTAAAACAGTAGAGACAATAGTTAAAAATGAAGAAATAAATACAATACAATTAATATATGACTATAATAGTAAAAATTATATGTATGGATTTATAACTAAGAAAGAACCTAAAAAGACTAAAATATTTAATCAAGACATAAAAACAATTACTCAATTAGATAATAGTACAGATGAGTATGCAATGAATAATATAACTGTTTTAGAAAATTTAGAAGAATGTGTAAATAAAAAAATAAAATCAACAGACACTACTGAAAATATACAAAAAATATTTGAAGAAACAAAGAAATCATATAAAACTACAGATGATTATTTAAAAGAGAAAAACAGTAATATAGAAGATATTGTAGAAACAACAAGGAACGAAGTAATTGAAGAGAAAAATAAAAATATATAGAAATAAAAAGCTTCACAGAAATGTGAAGTTTTTTTATGGAACAATAATGGTTTTAAAATTAGTATAAGACACCATTCCAACTTTTCCACTAGGATGCTTTTTTAAATATTTTACATAAGTATAATCAACAGAAACATTTCTTTCTAAAGATGCCCTACAATTTTGCTTTGCGATTTGAGCACATTTAAATAAAGTATCTTCATCAGGCAATTTTCCATTAGTCTTTAAAATTACATGTGCTCCATGAAAGCCTTGAGCATGAAACCAAATATCAGATTTATTTGCAAAATGTAAAGATAAATAATCATTTTGCTTATTATTCTTACCTATATAAACATCATAACCATTAATTACTATTTTATTTAAATTACTTACGAAATTTTTATCTGAAAGAACTTTTTGAAAAGATTTATAAT
Source organism: uncultured Clostridia bacterium (assembly GCA_947589065.1). Taxonomy (GTDB): domain Bacteria; phylum Bacillota; class Clostridia; order TANB77; family CAG-508; genus UMGS1994. The sequence goes on along the minus strand of CANPZM010000012.1, from coordinate 23,379 downwards.
TATATTTTTTTAATTGCAAATTTTCTGAAAATTCATTGTGTATTTCTTTTACATCATCAAGAGTATGAGCATTTGAAAGAGAAGATATTATACTTTCTATGTACTCAAGTTCTAATTCAGTTTCTTTTTTTTGAACAGAGACTACATTTAAAGTGTTTTTTAATTTATTATATTTCTTAAAAAATTTTTCAGCATTTTTACTGTAGGAAAGTGAAGTATCTAAAGGAATTGAAACTAAAGCATTATTATAATAATTTTCTACAGTAACTGATGGCTCAGCAAAATTACCATGAAATTTATACAAATTAGCTGTTAAAAGTTCACCATATAATTTATAAATATCCATGTTATTGCATTCTTTTAATTTTTTATTTATATTATCCAATTTTTTTGATGATTTTTTTAAACTAGATAATATTACTTTAGATAAAGCAGATTTTGCAGAAGTAAATATATCTTCAATTTCTTTATTATGATAATAAGTATCCAAAAATTCATTTATATTTCTATCTTTATCACTTAGAGAAATAACAAAATCTTTTTCAGTTTCTTTTATAAAAACTTGACGCTTTTCAATATTTTCTAATAGATTTTTGATATAAGTAAATATCTGATTTAAGTCATTAATATCTCTACTTGAACTATCTATATTAAGTTCATTAAGCATATTTTCTACAAATGAATAACTAAATCCTGTAAAACTATTTGCTAAAGTATTAACAAGATCATTACTTTCAGAAGATAACACTAAATTACAAAAATCTTCAAAATTAATATCTATAAACGAACGCTTAGATGACAAAGGAAGTTCATAAATTCTTGCAGGACAAATTTCTCTATCTGATGTAACAATATGTTTTAATGAATCAATAATTGTATTTTTGTCATTTACTAAAATAATATTACTACGTCTACCCATAAGTTCAATAATTAAAGAATAATTTAGAGTATCCCTTAATTCATTATTAGTTTCAAAAGTTATATAAATAATCCTGTCTAAATCAATACTGTCAATACTTTTAATTTTACTATTAGTTAAATATTTTCTAAGCAACATACAAAAATTAAAAGCGTTTGTAGGATTAGGCTTAGAATATTCTGTAATACATATTCTATAATAATCTGGGTGTGTGCAAATATCTAACATAAAATTCTTTTGATTATATAAATTAAAAACTATTTCTGTTTTGCTAGGTTGCAATATTTTATTAACTTTTGCACCAACTAAATCTTTTTGAAGTATTGAAATTTCAGATTTTGTAATTATACCATCTAATGCCATATAAATATTTATTCCTTCCATAAAATTTATTAAAACTATAATATAGTAGATTGATAAAAAAAGTCAAGATTTAAGAAAAATAGAAAGAATAAAATGAATAAGAAATAATATAAACTCTCTTGTTAAAAAAAAAACCATATGTTATAATGATAACCATAAAAATAGGCAAGTTGCATTGCCGTTTTTTAAAGGTTGTTTAAGTAGAGGTGAAGAAAAAATGTTAATTGAAAAATTCATATTTAATATATTAGCATTTTCTTTATTTATTATTATTTTTTCAAAATTAATAAGAAAAAATGATACAAGTTATATTATAATATTAGTTATAGAAGCATTAGGAATTGCACTAAATTTTCTTGAATTGCTTATTGGATGGATTTTTACAAGTATTATTTCAAAAATATTAATGTATATATTAGCAATAGTATTACCAATTATAATACTTCGGAATAGAGTATAATGGTAATAATTTTGCTGAAATATTTGCTTATCTTCAAGCTAAGTTTTTACTATTTATAGGAGATAAAAAAGCAGCTAAAACAGTATTATTAAATTTAATGGAAAAATATCCTGATACATATAAAGGACATATTTTATTAGGAAAAATCTATGAAAAAGAAGGCGGAATGAGAAAAGCAATAGATGAATATGTTAAAGCAGTTGACACGAACAAAAAAGATTATGATTCTTATTATAAAATTGCAGAACTCCTAAAAGATTTAGGAAAAAAAGATGAAGCTATTACAATGCTTATGAATTTAAATGAAAATAATCCAGAATATTATAAAGCCTCTATTTTATTAGGAGATTTATTATGTGAAAAAGAAAGGTTTAAAGAAGCTGTAAATGTATATCAATCAGCTTTAAGATATAAACCAGCTGATTTTGATTTATATTATAACCTTGGAATTGCTTATACAAGACTAAATGATTTTGCAAATGCAAAAGAATGCTATGAAAAAGCTGCAGAAATAAATCATAGATCTTATATGTCTAAATATAATTTAGGACAAATTGCACTTATTGAAAAAGATTTAGAAACAGCAGAAAAGTATTTTGCAGAAGTATTAATGTCAGAAGAATTAGAAGCCAATGCATATTATCAATTAGCAAAAATATATATGATAAAGAATGAAAAAGATAAAGCAATTGTATTTGCTAATAAAGCAATAGAAATTGATAATTCATACTTAGAAAGAATTTCAAAGGAAAAAATTTTTGAACCAATAAAAGAACATATAGTTATATCAATAACACTAGGACAAACGAATGTAAAAAAATTAAGCAAAAAAGATGAAGAAATACAAAAATATTTAGAAGAAACAGTATACTTAATTGATGATATGAATAAAAATGAAGTAAAAAATAGAGTTTCACAAAGATTAGATAAAATATTTCATGATGAAGAGTCAAAGCATACTAATGATGACGACAAAAATATATCCGATTATACAAAAGAAAAAATTTAATTTATAGAAAAGGAGAGTAAATATGTATAAAACTGTATCCATTATAGGTGGAGATTTAAGGATTGTTAATTTGATTGAATTATTATCAAAAGATGATTTTATGGTATATACATATGGATTAGAAAATTCAGAAGAATTGATTGAAAGCTCAAATATAAAAAAATGTAGAAGTATTCCAGAAGTAGTTAACAGTTCAGAAATAATTATTGGACCAGTTCCAATGGCAAATGACTCAGAATTTTTAAGTGCACCTTTTGCAGAGGAAAAAATATTAGTCGATGAATTAATAAAGGAAATGTCTAATAAAAACAAAATATTTTTAGCAGGAAAAATTTCTGAAAAATTATCTGAAAGATTACAGGAAGGAAATATAAAATCAATCGATTTATTAAAAAGAGAAGAATTAGTTGTTTTAAATACTATTGCAACTGCTGAAGGCACAATACAAATTGCAATGGAAAATACAACCAAAACCATACATGGAAGTAATATTTTAATAATGGGTTTTGGTAGAGTTGGAAAAGTATTAGCCAAAATGCTAGATGGAATAGGTGCAAAAGTTTCATGCGAAGCAAGAAAAAACGCAGATATAGCTTGGATTAAGGCATATGGTTATACACCAATTCACTTAAGTGAGTTAGATGGCGTACTAGAAAATTATGATATTATAATTAATACAATTCCATTTCAGATTTTAGACGAAAATAAGCTTCAACATGTAAAAAAAGAATGTACAATTATAGACTTGTCATCAAATCCAGGAGGAGTAGATAGAAATGCAGCAAGAAGAATTGGATTAAAACTAATATGGGCCTTATCACTTCCAGGAAGAGTAGCACCAATGACTTCAGCAGAATTTATTAAAGAAACATTTTATCATATACTTAAAGAATTATAAAAAACTAAGGAATTAAGAAAGGAAAATAAACATGATTCAAATTTTGCAAGCAGCGATATTAGGAGCAGTACAAGGATTTACAGAACTTTTACCAATATCAAGTTCTGGACATTTATACTTATTATCTGAATTCTTCTTTCAATGGAATATTTCAGATTCATTTGACATAGCATTACACTTTGGAACACTATTAGCAATATGTATTTTCTTTTTCAAAGATTGGATTAATCTTATAAAAGGAGGATATAAATTAGCTGTAAAAAAAGAAAAAACAACAGAAGGAAAAATATTTTGGTATATAGTTGCAGCAACAATTCCAGCTGGAATAATAGGTCTTATATTTGAACATTTTTTAGAAGACTATTTAACTCAACCACTTATAGTTGCAACAGCACTAATAGTAATGGGAATTTTATTGTATGTAGTTGATAAAAATTCTAAATCTGAATATACATATGAAACAATGAGCTTTAAACAGGCATTTTTAATTGGAATATCACAAGTTTTAGCTTTTATACCTGGTGTATCTCGTTCAGGAGCTACTATTACAGTAGGTAGAGCTTTAAAAGTAGATAGAACTAGTGTAGCTAAATATACATTTTTATTATCAACGCCTATTATATTTGCAGCAACACTATTAAAAATATTTGAATTTCAATTTTCAGTAGCATTTTTTGTTGGTGTATTAGTTAGCTTTTTAGTTGGACTATTAGTTATAAAATTTTTAATGGAATTTTTGAAAAAAGGAAGTTTCAAAATATTTGCTATTTATAGAGTAATTTTAGGATTAATAGTATATGCTGTATTTTTCTTAAGATAAATTTAGATTTTTAAAGTATTTTGAGCTAAAAAAGAGAGGATTAAAATGATACTATTAGAAGGAAAAAAAGTTGCACAGAAAATAAAAGATGAACTTAAAAACGAAGTTATAAAACTAAAAGAAGAGGAAATTAATCCTAAATTGGCAGTTATAATGGTAGGAAATGATAATGCATCACATATATATGTTAGAAATAAAAACAGAGCATGCGAATATATCGGAATAGATTTTGAAGAATATCTATTACCAGAGGAAACAAGTCAAGAGGAACTAATTGATCTAATAGATAAATTAAATAAAGAAAAAGAAATAAATGGAATACTATTACAAAGTCCAATTCCAAACCATTTAGATATAAATGAAGCATTCAAAAAGATATCACCTGAAAAAGATGTTGATGGATTTAATCCAGTAAATGTAGGCAAATTGGTATTAGGACAGGATACTTTTATTTCATGTACACCTTATGGAATAATAAAGATTTTAGAAGACTATAATATAGAAATAGAAGGAAAACATGCAGTAGTAGTTGGAAGAAGTAATATTGTTGGTAAACCAATGAGTCAGTGCTTATTAAATAAGAATGCAACAGTAACAATTTGTCATTCCAAAACAAAAAATTTATCATCAATTACAAATCAAGCAGATATTTTAGTTGTTGCAATAGGTAAGTCAAAATTTATTACTGAAGATATGGTAAAACCAGGAGCTGTGGTAATAGATGTAGGAATAAATAGAACTGAAGAAGGAAATTTAAATGGTGATGTAGACTTTGAAAATGTAAGTAAAAAAACTAGTTACATCACACCTGTTCCAGGAGGAGTAGGACCAATGACAATTGCAATGCTTATGACAAATGTAGTGAAAGCCGCAAAAGAACAAAATAAATAATATATAAAATAATTGGGGGCAAAATCAAATAAGTAAAATGGAAGAAATTTTTTACTGGATTTGGCTCTCAATTTTAAATTTTAAGCCAATAGAAAAAATACAACTATTAAAAATATTTGAAAATCCTAAAGAAATTTTTCAATTATCAAAAATTGATTTGCAAAAATACACAGACTCAGAAGAAGTCATAGAAAAAATATTAAATATAGATAAAAGAAAAAAAGCTAATATAATTTTTGAAGAAAGTAATAATACTGGAACAGAAATTATAACATATAAAAATAAAAATTATTCAAAACAATTAAAAAACATATATGATTTTCCAATTGTATTATACGCTAAAGGAAATATTAAATTATTAAATAATAAAAGTATTTCAATAGTAGGATGCAGAAATTGTTCAGAATATGGAAAATACATATCACGACAATTTAGCTATTCACTAGCCAAAAAAGGATATTGTATTGTAAGTGGATTAGCTTATCGGAATTGACACAGAAGCACATAAAGGAGCATTAAAAGCAAAAGGAAATACAATTGCAGTATTAGGTTCTGGAGTGAATTATATTTATCCAGAACAAAATAAAAAATTATATGATGAAATATTAAGCAATAATGGATTAATATTGTCTGAATATGGAATAGATACAAAACCAATACCAAATTATTTTCCGCAAAGAAATAGAATAATAAGTGGGTTATCAGAAAAAATTTTAGTAGTTGAAGCAACTCAAAAAAGTGGAAGTATAATTACAGCTAATTTAGGACTTGAGCAAGGAAAAAACGTATATGCAATTCCTGGAAATATTACAAGTCTTAAATCAGCTGGAACAAATATGCTAATTAAAGATGGTGCAATTTTAGTATCTTCACTTGAAGACATACTAGATTTGTAGTATTATTTATATATTAAAAAGAAATGAAAAATAATTACAACTCTTGTCATGATAATTTTCTTCAAAAATAAAGTATAAGAAAAAATTATGAACTATAATAGAAATTTATTTATAAGAATTTAAATTTTTTACTAAGGAAGGATGAAGTTAACTATGAAAATTTTAGCAGTTGGAGACTTAGTTGGATATGTAGGACTAAAAAAATTTGAACAAGAATATAAAAATATAAAAGAAAATGAAAATATTGATTTTTGTATTGTAAATGCTGAAAATGTTGCAGATGGATTTGGCATAACAGAAAAAGCATTTAATAAGCTTGTAGAACTAAAAGTAGATTGCATTACAATGGGAAATCATACTTGGGGTAAAAAAGATATTTTTAGCTTTATAGATAATCCTAAAATAATTAGACCAGCTAATTATCCAGAAAATAATCCTGGAGAAGGATATAGAATTTATGAATGCAATAACAAAAAAATAGCTGTAATAAATCTTATTGGAAGAGCAGAAATGGGAATATTAAGTGATAACCCATTCCTTGTTTCAAATAAAATAATAGAAGAAATAAAAGATAAAGTAGATATAATAATAATAGATTTTCACGCAGAAGCTACAGCAGAAAAATTGGCATTAGCAAAGTATTTAGACGGAAAAGTAAATATTATTTTTGGAACACACACACATGTAGAAACAGCTGATGAAACAATTTCTGAAAAAGGTACTGCATATATTACAGATATAGGAATGACAGGACCTAAAAATTCAATAATAGGGATGGATAATGATGTTGCACTAAAAAGATTTATAACTTTAATGCCAGAAAGATATAAAACAGCAGAAGGTGAAGCAAAATTAAGAGGATGTGTATTTGAAATTAATGACGAAACATGTCAGGTAAAAAGCATTAAAAGGATAAAAATAGATTAAATGTCGAAATATAAGTAAATCAGTCATACGATTCTTCCATTTTTTGCCATAAATATATAGACAAAAGAATAAGTATATTATATAAAAAGTATTGTCAAAGTTACAAATAAAAAAATAGGAGGCAAAAAAATGGAAGTTTTAAAAATTTCATCAAAATCAAATCCAAATTCAGTTGCAGGAGCAATTGCTGGATTAGTAAAGGAAACGACAAAAGCAGAAATGCAAGCAATAGGAGCAGGAGCCATAAATCAAGCAATAAAAGCTGTAGCTATAGCAAGAGGCTTTGTAGCACCAGCTGGGGTAGATTTAATTTGTATACCAGCATTTGCAGAAGTACAAGTGGAAGGAGAAGATAGAACTGGTATAAAACTTATTATCGAATCAAGAAAATAAATAAGAATTAGGGGCTGAATTAAGTATCTTTAACTTAAGAATAATGTGATTAATTCATAAAATTCGTAGAATAATTATTTTTTATAACTTTACTTTTAAAACAATTTCCAGATTCGAAATAAATTAGTATGTAGTCGACTAAATTGAACTTTACCGAATAACGGATTTGTTTAACGGTTAAGTAATTATAAAAAATTAATTATTCTACTATTTTTTTATATTATAGGAAAGTTCTCTGAACTTTCTATAATATCAAGCATTCCACAGAAAAATTGTTATACAATTTTTCGCGGACGAACAAAGACGCGGACTTTAAAATTTCATAAATAGTGAAAACATTAATGATGTCCGCTTTTGTTCTAAATTTTCTTAATTAATAATCTTAAATTTAGCTCTATTTTGTAACTTTAGAAAAGATATAGAAATTAATATAATTACTGAGATTTTATAAAATAATACATAAAAAACTTAATTAAATTACTTGAAAGATATTTGAAATTAATATATGATTGCTTATAGAAAATAAAAGTATTGAACAAAGAAGATAAAGAAGGAAAGAGATTAACTATGAAAAAAATTAATGCTTTTAAGTATATATTTATAGTAGTTATTATAATTTTAGCAATAGTTACATATAGATTTTATTCTAAAGAAAAAAAAGAAAAACAAAATAATGTTGGAACACAAGAAGTTCAAGAAACTGAAAATGTAGTAAAAGAATTAAGATTAGCGATTTCAGGATTAGATACAATAAATCCAATAATAAGCCATAATAAACATGTACAGGAAATAAGCAAAATAATATTTGATCCATTAATAACTTTAAAAGAAGACTATAGTAAAGAATATGCACTAGCATCTGAAGTGTCTAAAATTGATGACAAAACATATATAATAAGATTAAAAGACAACATAAAATGGTCAGACGGAACTGAGGTTACTTCTGCTGATGTTAGGTATACTGTTGAATTACTTAAAAATATAGATTCAATATATTCAGAAAACGTAAGACAAGTTGGTTTTATAGATATTTTAGATAATAAAACTTTAAGATTTACATTAACAGAAGCATCACCATTTTTTGAATATAATTTAACATTTCCAATAATGTCAAGTGAATATTATAAAGACTCTGACTTTGTAAAATCAAATAAAACAAATTTACCATTAGGCACAGGATTATTCAAAATTGTTTCTTTTGATGAGAAAGTAATAAATTTGGAGAGAAACACACAATATTGGAATACTGAAAAACATACAGTTCTTGAAAAGATAAATATAAATATATATGCAACAATGGGAGAAGTATATAATGATTTCAAAAATGGAAATGTAGATACTATTAATACTTCCCAAAGGAGTGTAAGCCAATACATTGGTTCAATAGGATTTGAGGCATTAGAATTTGATGGAAGAGAATATGATTATGTTGCATTTAACGCTAAAAGTAAAAATTTATCAAGTGCTAAAGTTAGAAAAGCATTGACATATTATATTGATAAAAATAATACAGTAGCAAGTTGCTATGGAAATTCAAACAGGGTATCAGATTTTCCACTAGATTATGGAAGTTTCTTATATCAAGGAGATGTAATTGACAACAGTTATAATGCGGAAAATGCTAATAATCTTTTACATGAAGAAGGATGGACTTATAAGAATAACATATGGCAAAAATCAACTAACAGAAGATATAATAAATTATATTTTACATTAACCATAAACGAAGATAATCCTACAAATGAAAAAATAGCACAGAATTTAATAAAACAATGGAATAATTCAGGAGTGACAGTTAGCCTAAAAAAAGTTAATACAAAAAAATTTAATGAATTGTTAAAATCAAAAAAAGGATATGACGCCATTTTATTAAATATTTCAAATTCATACTCACCAAATATAAATACATTTTTAGGAAATGGAAACTTTTCAAATTATTCAAATAAAGAAGTAAATCAATTATTATCAGAAGTTAATAATATTACAGATGATAACTTACTAAAAGAAAAATATAAAAGAATAATGCAAATTTATAATGACGAAAAACCATTTTTAAGTATATCTAGGAAAAAAAATTTATTAGTATATAATGCTAATTTAACTGGTTCACTAAAACCAACAGTATATAACATATATAATAACATAGAAAAATGGTATAGAAGAAATTATTAAAAAAGTATTGACAAAAAAATTATATTAGATATAATAAAACAAACGTTTACCAAACATAATTTTGTAAGGAGAGAAGAAAATGAAAGAAAATGAAGAAAAAAGAAAAGCACTAGATGCAGCAATGGGCCAAATTGAAAAACAATTTGGAAAAGGAGCAGTAATGAAATTAGGAGAATATAAAGCAATGGAAGTTGAAGCTATAAAAACAGGAGCTTTAACATTAGATGTTGCTTTAGGAATAGGAGGAATTCCAAAGGGAAGAATAATAGAAGTATTTGGACCAGAATCATCTGGAAAAACAACACTTGCATTACATGCTGTTGCAGAATCACAAAAGGCAGGAGGAACAGCAGCTTTTATAGATGCAGAACACGCTCTTGATCCAATATATGCTAAAAAGTTAGGAGTAGATATTGATAATTTAATCGTTTCACAGCCAGATACAGGTGAACAAGCATTAGAAATTACAGAAGCATTAGTAAGAAGTGGAGCAATAGACATAATCGTAGTAGATTCAGTTGCAGCACTTGTACCAAAAGCTGAAATTGATGGAGACATGGGAGACACACATGTTGCTTTACAAGCAAGATTAATGTCTCAAGCACTAAGAAAACTAGCTGGAGTTTTAAATAAATCTAAAACAGCAATAATATTTATTAATCAGTTAAGAGAAAAAGTTGGAATTATGTTTGGAAATCCAGAAACAACACCAGGTGGAAGAGCATTAAAATTTTATGCTTCAGTTCGTTTAGATATTAGAAAAATCGAAAACATAAAAGTTGATGGAGAAGTTATAGGAAGCAGAACAAGAGTAAAAGTTGTAAAAAATAAAGTAGCACCACCATTTAGAGAAGCTGAATTTGATATTCTTTATGGAGAAGGAATTTCAAAAGAAGGAAGTATTCTAGATCTAGCTGTTAGCCTTGATATTATAGAAAAGAGTGGAGCATGGTTTAGCTATAAAGGAGAAAAAATCGGTCAAGGTAGAGAAAATACTAAAAAATATTTAAAAGAAAATCCTACTGTAATGGAAGAAGTAGAAACTAAAATTAGAGATAATTATAGCAAAGCTTTTGAACAAGCATTAGATGAGAAACCAAAAGATAAAATTGATGAAGATAGTGAAGAATAAAACACAAAATTGGCACATACTACATATCTTAAGATTTAACAAAATAGTAATAAAATAGAAGATGCAAATAATGCATCTTTTATTATAGAAAATAGAGGTAAAAATGGATATAGAAAGGCTAGAAAAAGTAGATAAGCTAAAGACTAAAATATTAAAATATATTTTTTATAAAAAAAGAACAGAAGCAGAGATATTAGAGAAATTTAAAAATGAAGATAGTGATATTTTAGATGAAACTATTGAAAATTTAAAAGAATTAGGATATATTAACGATGTTGAATATGTAAAAAGATATGTTCATGAAGTTGTATCTTTAAAAAATTTATCCATATTTGAAATTAAATATAAATTATATTCAAAAGGAATAAAAGAAGATATAATTGAAGACTATATTTCACAGAATTATGAAATGCTTCAAAACTATGAATTACTGGCTGCTAGAAATATTATAAATAAGAAACAATCTAGTAAGGAAATAGATGAAGTTATACAATATTTAAGGAAAAAAAGATATATGCAAGATACAATATCAACTATTTTAGAAGAAATGTCTAATTAAATGGAGATATAAAATGAGTATACTAACACTTGAAACAAATAAATATAAATTAAAACTAGAAAATTTTGAAGGACCATTAGACTTACTTTGTCACTTAATAGACAAAAATAAAATGGATATTTATGATGTAAAATTAGCTGAACTTACAGATCAATATTTAGAATACATAAATGAAATGGAAGCACAAAATTTAGATATTACAAGTGAATTTTTAGTAATAGCCAGCACACTAGTATATCTAAAATCAAAAGAACTACTTCCAAAAGAAGTTGAAGATGAAGCAGAATTAACTGAAGAAGAATTGCTAAGAAGAATTATAGAATATAAAAAATATAAAGAAATTACAAAAAAATTAAGAGAACTATTTGAAGAAAATTCTAAAAGGTTTTATAAGACAGCTGACAAAGTACAATTACCAAAACAAAAATTAGAGCAAGAATATTCAAATGAATTAATATATTCTAATTATAAAAGACTAATGGAAAACAATGAAGTTAAAATGAATAAAAATATTGAAAATATTGAAAAAATTGCAATAAGAGAAACTTTTTCTGTTGCAACAAAAGTAAAAGAAATTTTTAAAGAATTATCAAAAAAACCAAGATTTGTGTTTAATAAATTATTTTCATTAAGTTCGAAACCTAAAGCAGAAGTGGTTACTGCGTTTACAGGTGTTCTTGAATTATCAAGAAGAAATAAAATAACAGCACAACAAGAAGAACTATTTGGAGACATTATTGTAGAGAAAAAAACGAAAGAATAAAATTATAAAAAAACAATATGTGGAAAAAATAATAGTATGAAAATCTTTATACTATTATTTTTTATTTTAATTACCTTAATTTTAACAGCTAGAATAGAAATATCTATAAAAAAATTGCAAATAATTAATAAAAAAATTAAGTTCAATATTAGATTTAACATATATGCTTTAAAAAAGATAAAAATATTTTCAAAAAAAGTAAGCAAAAAAGATATAATTAAAATTATAAATTATTCTGAAATTAAAAAACATTTAAAAAAAGAAGAAAAATTTTTAAATTATTTAGACATAAATCTAAAAAAAATTAATTTAGAAATAAATTATGGAGTAAATAATGTTGTTGCAAATAGCTATTTATTTGGAATTATAAACAGCATGATACCAACAGTTATATCTAAATATTCAAATGAAAAGACAGAAATAAATTATAGCATAAATACAGAATTCAAAAAAAATATTATTGATTTACAATTACAATCAATAATATTTATAGATATATTTAATTCTTTGAAAAAACTTTTTAAAAATTTAGTAGATAGAATTTAGATAAAATGCAAAAACTTATTTAAAACTAATCATCTTCTAATTCATCATCATCTACAACTGAATCATCAGAATCTAAATCATTAGTAACATCGTCATCAACTTCTTCTAAATTTTCTTCAATTTTTTCTTTTAAATCAGAAATACATTTGTTTTTATCTTTCATATTCTTCAAAAAATCACTTGATTTTTCAATTAAATCAGGTACATAATCAATAAGCTTATCTAAATAAGAATCATGAGATACAGGTAGAAGTTTAACATTACCATTGTTTACTATAATAAATGCAACTGGTTCAATAGTAACACCAGCACCACTACCTCCACCAAAGGGTAACCTATACTGAACTTGTTCTTCTTTTTCTTTTTTAGAATATTCATTTATAGTTTCACCTTTAAATTCACTTCCACCAGCTACAAATCCAAAAGAAACCTTGGAAATAGGAATGATTAAAGTATCAATACCAGTAGAAATTGGTTCTCCAATTATAGTGTCAACATCAATCATATCTTTTATGCTATTCATAGCAGTATTCATTAAACCTTCAATAGGATGATTCATAATAAAACCTCCTTTATTATATATAATACTAATAGTATGTACAAATAAAAAATGAATATACTAACTAGTCAAAAAAGTTGTTTTAAACAAATAATAATGATAAAATAAAAAAAATTAATAATAAGGATAGAAAGTATATGGAAAGTATAGAAAAAATAAAACAAAAAGCCAATTATTGTCTTGGATGCAAGACAAAACCATGTTCAAAAGGATGCCCTATAGGCACTCAAATACCTGAATTCATTTCAAAAATTAAAGAAAATAAAATAGAAGAAGCATATAAAATTTTAAGAGAAAATAATATTTTTTCGCATATATGTAGTTTAATTTGCCCACAAGAAGAACAATGTGAAGGTTCATGTGTGAGAGGTATAAAACAAGAACCTACTCAAATTGGAAAATTAGAACAATTTGTAAATGAATGGGCTATAGAAAATAATATAAAGTTAGAAAAATTACAAGTTAATAATGAAAAAAAAGGAAAAGTAGCAATCATTGGATCTGGACCTGCAGGATTGGAATGTGCATATGAAATTAGAAAAGCAGGATACCAAGTAACTGTTTTTGAAAAAGAAAAAGAACTAGGTGGTATATTAACATATGGAATACCAGACTTTAGATTAGAAAAAAAATATATATTACAAATAATTGAACTATTAAAAGATAGTGGAATTGAATTTAAAACTGAAAAAATATTAGGAGAGAACTTACATATTCAAGAATTAAAAAAAGAATATGATGCAATATTTTTAGGAATAGGTGCAGAAACACAAAGTAAATATGATTTAGGAGAATATGATAACATATATGATTCTGATTATTTTCTAAAGTCATACAATAATAAAAATTACATAAAAAATTTAGGAGATGTAGTTGTCATAGGTGGAGGAAATGTTGCAATGGACTGCTCTAGAGCTGCATTAAAGATGGGAGCTAAATCATCATCAATACTATATAGAAGAGATATAGAACATATGCCAGCTAGAGAAATAGAACTAAAAGAAGCAATTGAAGATGGTGTAAAACCGATATTTACAACAAGAGTAATAACTGCTCAGGGAGAAAATAAAAAAATTAATTCAGTAAAATGTATTCAAACTAAAATTATAGATGGCAAAGCATTTGATATTACTAATACAGAATTCAACTACAAAGCTGATTCTATTGTTTTTGCAATAGGATTAAAACCAAATAAAAAAGTATTAGAAAAAGAAAAATTAGCATATAATGAAAATGGATTAATAGAAGTTGACGAAAATTGCCAAACTAGTATAGAGAGAGTTTTTGCTGGGGGAGACTTATCAGAATCAAAATCAACAGTTTGCAGAGCAATTGCTAGTAGCAAAAAGGCAGCAAATGAAATTATTAAAATGTTAGAAAAAGGAGAATAGTATGTTTGAAGAGTATATTAATTCAAAAAAAGATGAGATATTAGAAAATTTAAATCAAATGATAAAGATACCAAGTAAACTTGAAGGATATAACAATCCAGAATATCCATTTGGAAAAAATATTGATGATGCATTAAATAAGTTTTTAGAAATAGGAAAAAAACTAGGCTTTAAAACAAAAAATATTGATAAATATTGTGGTTATATTGAGTTTGGAGAAGGACAAGAAATGCTAGGTATAATAGGACATCTAGATGTTGTTCCAGAAGGAGAAGGCTGGAAGCATCCGCCTTTTGAATTAACTATTGAAGATGAAAAAGCATATGGAAGAGGCACAATTGATGACAAAGGACCAATGATAGCTTCATTATATGCAATGAAAGCAATTAAAGATAATGCACAAGTTAATAAAAGAGTTAGAATGATAATCGGACTAAATGAAGAAAATGACTGGAAAGGAATAGAATATTATAAAGGACATGAGGAAATGCCGACATTAGGATTTAGCCCAGATGCAGACTTCCCATGTATTTATTCAGAAAAAGCATTACTTTCTGCATATACTGAAGAAAAATATATACCAAATGAAAAAATATTAATAAAAGAAATTGATTGCAAAAATAATAGAATTAATGTTGTTCCAAAGTTTTGCTCAGTAAAAATAGAAGTTTCTAATGAAATTGAAAAAGAATTATATAATATGCTATTAAATAAAAAGGAAATTGTATTTAACCAAAAAGAAAATGAATTTTATATTGAAACTCATGGAATACAAGCACATGCCGCACATCCTGAGTTAGGAGAAAATGCAATATCAAAAATGATATTAATACTGAACGAAATATATAATAAATTTGGAGTAGAAAATAGTACAATTAAAGAACTTGCTTCAAAAATTGGAAAAGAAACTAATGGATATTCTCTAGGAATTAGCCATAAAAACAAAGAACTAGGAGATTTAACATTAAATCTTGCACAATTTAATTTGAAAGACGACAAATTGACTTCAGGTATGAATTTAAGAATACCAAAAGATTGTAATTTAGAAGTTATAAAACAGAAAATTATTGATAATCTTCCAAATCTAAATGTAACATTTGATGGTGAAAAACCAGCACTATATATTCCAAAAGACAATAAATTAGTAAAAAGACTTTGCCAAATATATAATGATTATACAGGAGAAAATAAAGAACCATTAGCAATTGGTGGAGCAACATTTGCACGAGCATTTAATAATTGTGTGTCATTTGGTGCAATGAGACCAGAAGAACCTGATATGTGTCACCAAGTTGACGAATATATAAAAATTCAAAATTTGATAGATGCTTGCAATATGTATGCCAATGCAATTTATGAGTTAACAAGATAATATATTTTTTCAAAGAATAAATGTAGAAGGGAAAGAAGAAAATGAAATATCCAGAAAAACTAAAAAAAGGACAATATATAGCAACAACAGCACCATCAGCTGGAATAACTGAGCCAGTAGATTACTTGCGCTTAGATAATGTAAAAAATAATTTTGAAAAATATGGATACAAATATTTAGAAACAGAAAATGTAAGAAAAGACAACAATGGCAGAAGTTCAAGTGGAAAAGAAAGAGCTGAACAATTTCTAAATTTATGGGAAAATGAAAACGTTGGAGCAATTATTTCTGCATCTGGAGGAGATTTTTTAAATGAAACTATTGAAAATCTAGATTTTGAAAAAATAAAAAAAATGCCGCCTAAATGGTTTCAAGGATATTCAGACAATACAGGGATAACATTTTTATTAAATACAATTTGCAATATTGCTTGCATATATGGACAAAATGTAAAAGATTTTGGAATGAAAAAATTACACAAAACACTAGAAAATTCATTTAAAATAATGAGTGGTAAAGAAATTATACAAGAAAGTTTTGATATGTGTGAAAAGGCTGAATGGACTGATAGAATAAATCCTTATGAAGAATATAATTTAGCAGTAAAAAATAAGTGGAAAAGTTTAAACAAAGAAGATAAAATCAATTTTAAAGGTCGTTCAATTGGAGGATGCTTTGATGTAATAATGAACATAATTGGAACAAAATATGATAATGTAGCCAATTACATTGAAAAATATAAAAATGATGGAATAGTATGGTTCCTAGAAGTATTTGAAATGTCTACACCGCAAGTGTATCTACATTTATGGCAAATGAAAAATGCAGGATATTTCAAAAAATGTAAAGGAATAATATTTGGTAGAAGTCTAATGCTTAGAGAAGATTATGAATTAAGTTTTGCACAAGTTGTAAGAGATGCTTTAGGTGACTTAAATATACCTATAATTTATGATACTGATATAGGACATGTATCACCACAAATTCCAATTCTTTCAGGGGGGATTTTAGAAATGAATTACGAAAATGGAAAAGGAAAGATAAAAAATTATTTTTCATAATAGATATAAAATCTAGACAAAAGGAAAAAACGGCTTTTCAGCCGTTTCTCCTCTTTGAAAAGGATGCAATAAAGTTATGAAGCACGGAATATTCGGCATCGATGATGCCTTCCATACAGTGCCAAAACAGTGCAGCCGACACAGCAAACAGCCCTAAAATTGTCACTGCTACAAACATGACCCTAAAACTGAAGTCATATTCTGCAGCAAAGGCAATCAATGAACTATTGCTGTTATGCAACGCTTCACGTTCAGCAGATAAACGAGCAACTTCGCTGTCGTAATAATCTGCTTCACTCTGCATCGCAACCCTTTGATCCGCCAGATTTGCTGTGGAGGCTAATGCCTCATAATATTCCCTCTGGCCTTCACAGTAGGAAATATCATTATTAATCTGCAACATATTTGCCTGAACAGCCAATATTTTGCACCCAATCATGCAAATCCAGCCTAACAGCACCATAGTGCCAATCAACAGAAGTAACCGAGCGGTAACCTCCTGAGGACGACGCATAAAGCGCCTTTTAAGTGTCCTAAAAATTTTTCTTGCTTTTGCTGTCTTTTTACTCATCATGTTTTCCCCCTTAAAAAATTTTTTTACCTCATAATAAAAAGAAGCTAAATTAATTATACCATAATAAGGGAAAATTATCAAATTTCATGAAAATATAAAGGAAAAACATGATAATAATATTAATAAAAAAACATATAAAAAGGTTTGACAAAAATGATATTTTAATAGATAATTATTATATTGAAAAATGCACTACTAAAGAAATTTTTAGAGTTACGAAGGAGGAAAAAATGTATATTTTTAATAGAATTACAGTTATTCCACAATTACCAAAGGAATTAAAGAATTTATCTGAAATTGCTAATAATTTATGGTGGTCATGGAATACAGAATTTTTAAAAATATTTAAAATGATTGACCCGGATTTATGGGAAAGAAGTGATAAAAATCCAACTAAATTTTTGAAATTAGTTAGTCAAGATAAAATAGAAAAAGCTGCTAAAAATGAAGAAGTATTAAAATTATACAATACAGTTGTAGATAATTTTGAAAGTTATATATATAGTAAAGATACATGGTTCGCAAAAAAATATCCAAATAACAAAGACGATTTAATTGCATATTTCTCAGCAGAATATGGATTAGATGAAATATTACCTATTTATTCAGGTGGTTTAGGAATTTTATCAGGAGACCATTTAAAATCTTCAAGTGACTTAGGAATACCATTAGTGGCAGTTGGATTATTATATAAAAATGGATATTTTCATCAAAAAATAAATGGATATGGAGATCAAGAAACAGAATATCATAATATAGACTTATATAATTTGCCAATTAATCCAGTAAAAACAGATGATGACAAAGATATGATAATACAAATACCTTTGTTGGAAGATACTTTATATTTAAAAGTTTGGAAAATAGATGTTGGTAGAGTACATTTATATCTAATGGATTCAGACATAGAAGAAAATAAAGAAGAATTTAAAAATATAACTTTGAAACTTTATGGTGGAGATAAAGAAATGAGAATAAGGCAAGAAATTGTCTTAGGAATGGCAGGAGTAAAACTACTTAAAGAATTAGGATTAACTCCAACAGTTTATCATATGAATGAAGGACATTCAGCTTTTTTAACTTTACAATTAATAAAAGACACTATGAAGGAAAAGCAAGTTGCATTTCAAATAGCAAAAGAAATTGTTACTTCTCAAACCGCATTTACAACACATACACCTGTACCAGCAGGAAATGATGTTTTTGATATAGGACTAATCGAAAAATATTTCAACGGAATATGGGATGAATTAGGAATAACTAGAGAAGAATTTTTGCATCTTGGAATGAAAGAAACTGATAACTTGGAACCAGGATTCAACATGGGAATTCTTGCTTTAAGAATTGCAGGAAAGAAAAATGGCGTAAGTAAATTGCATGGAGCTGTATCAAGAGAACTATTTACAGAAGTATGGCCTGAAATTGCCGCAAACGAATCACCTATAACATATGTAACAAATGGAATTCATACATGTACATGGCTAGCACCAAATTTAAAAGAACTTTATAATGAGTATTTAATGCCTTATTGGCAAGATAGTATTCAAGATAATACAACTTGGAAAAAAATAAATTCTATTCCAGATGAAAAACTATGGAATGAGCATTTTAAAAGAAAAGTAAAATTAATGGAAATTGTAAAAAATAATCTTACTCAAAGATATAAAAGAAGTGGATATAGCTATGAAGACATTAATGAAATCGTATCAAAATTAAATCCAAATGCTTTAACTATAGGATTTGCAAGAAGATTTGCAACATATAAAAGAGCAACATTAATATTTAAGGATATAGAAAGATTAACACAAATATTAAATAAAGAAAATAGACCAATACAAATAATATTTGCTGGTAAAGCACATCCAGCAGATATAGAAGGACAAAAATTAATAAAACAAATACATGAAATATCATTAATGCCACAATTTAAAGGAAAAATATTTATACTAGAAAACTATAATTTAGCTTTAGCAAGATATTTAATAAGTGGTGTTGATGTGTGGTTAAATAATCCAAGAAGACCAATGGAAGCGTCAGGAACATCAGGAGAAAAAGCATCAGTAAATGGTGTAATTAACTTTAGTGTTTTAGACGGCTGGTGGGCTGAAGGTTACGATGTTACAAATGGATGGGCAATAGGAACAAACCAAGACTATGATTCATATGAAATACAAGATAATAATGATAGTGATAGTTTATATAATACTTTAGAAACAAAGATTATTCCAACTTATTTCAATGAAAACCAAAAAGGATTTTCAAAAGAATGGGTAAAAATCATGAAAAATTCAATTATTACAACTGGAGGAAATTACAGCACATCACGAATGCTTATAGATTATATGGACAAAATATATATACCATTATGTAATTTACACAACAAATATTTTAAAGAATTAGATAAAGTAAATGATTTTGTTAAATGGAAAAAATCAGCTAAAGAAAGATGGCATAAGATTGAAATAAAACAAGATGGCAATGTAGACAATGTTAAAATGAACGCAGGAGATGTTATTGAAGTTGAATGCAGTGTGCAATTACCTAACTATAATCCAGAAAATGTTTCTGTTCAAGTTTATTATGGTCAAATATTAGACAATGGAATAGTAAATAATATTTCTTCAACAGAAATGAAAAAAATTGAAGAAAATAAAGAAGAAAATTCTTATAAATATTCAGCTAAAATAAAATTAACAACTGGAGGAAATTTTGGATATACATTTAGAGTAATGCCAAAACATGAAATGATTTTAGATTCAGAAAATATGAATTTAATAAAATGGATGACAAAATAAAACAGCATTATAGATATTAGATATATTATCTAATATCTATAATATTTATTAAGATAGAATAATAATATTTTCTATAATATGCTGAAAACACTTGAAATATTTGTTTTTTATGGTATACTTAGCAATGGTAAAAATATATTAACATAAAAAGGAGATTATTAGATGAAAAATTATTTGAGAAAAACAAAAATAGTAGGAACAATTGGACCTGCCAGTGAGACTAGATTAAAAGAATTATTTGAAGCTGGTCTTAATGTTTGCAGAATAAATTATTCTCATGGAAGTTATGAAGAACAAAAAGATAAAACAGAAGAAATAATTAGAATTAGAGAAGAACTAAATTTACCAATCCCAATGATATTAGATATGCAAGGACCAGAAATTAGAACAGGAATGTTGGTAACTGGTAAAACTGAAAAGATAACTTTAGAAGATGGACAGAAATTTGTATTAGCAAATGAAGATATTGAGGGAGATAAAGATAAAGTATCTGTTACTTATAAAAATCTATACCAAGATGTTAAACCAGGATGCAAAATTTTAATTGATGATGGAGCAATAGAATTAGTAGTTGATGAAATAATTAATAAAGATATTCACTGTACTGTTGTACATGGAAATCCTTTAGGAAGTAGAAAAACAATAAATTTACCTGGAACTGCTGTACACTTACCTGCATTAAAACCAAAAGATATTGATGATTTAATAACTGCATGTGAACATGAATATGACTATGTAGCAATGTCATTTACAAGAAATAAAGACGATATAGAACAAGTTAGAAAAGTATTAGATGAACATGGAGGAAAAGATATCAAAATATTAACAAAAGTTGAAAATCTTGAAGGATTAGAAAACATTGAAGATATTGTAATTAATGCAGATGGACAAATGATTGCACGTGGTGATATGGCAACAGAAACAGACTTTACAGAACCACCAATTATGCAAAAAAGAATTATTAGATTATCAAATAGAGAAAACAAGCCATCAATAACAGCTACACAAATGCTTGAATCAATGACACATAATCCTTTACCAACAAGAGCTGAAGCAAATGATGTTGCAAATGCAATATTTGATAGAGCAAGTGCTGTTATGCTATCTGGAGAATGTGCAATGGGAGAATACCCAATAGAATGTGTAAAAACAATGGATAAAATAGCAAGAAGAACAGAACCAACAATAAAATATTGGAAAAGATTTGAACAAAGACAAAGTGAATATATTGTATTAAAAACATTAGAAGATAATATAGCATATTCTGTATGTGTAATGGCAAAAACAATAGAAGCAGATGCCATAGTATGTTACACAAACACAGGAAGTTCAGCTAGAAGATTATCTGGTATGGGTGCTGCATGCCCAATATTAGTAGTAACAGACAATAAAAGAACATTTCGTCAATTAGGTCTTGTTTGGAATGTATTTCCTGTATATGTAGGAGACCAAGACGACATAAACAAAATAATAACAGAAGGAATTGAAAAACATAAAGAATTAGGAAATTTAGAATCAGGAGACAGAGTAATAGTAGCAGGTGGTTCAAAAATATTACCTGATTATCCTGCAAGCAAAGCTTTTGGAGGATATTTAGAAATAAAATAAATTAAAATTTCATAATTAAGGAGGTTTATTTATGGAAGAAACTTATGTTCAAAGTGCTAATAAAACTCTAGCACAAACTTTTTTATGGATGTTCTTAGGATTATTAAGTACATCAATAGTTGCAGCCTATACTTATTACAGTGGAGCATTTATAGAGATTGCAGGAGGATGGGTAGCAATTTTAATTGCTCAAGTTGTTATTGCAGTTTTAATGGGATTATGTTTTCACAAGTTACCAGCATCTTTAGTAACATTTTTATTTTTCGCATATTCTATGCTTACAGGAGCCACTTTTTCTATAATATTTGTAGCATATGATTTAACAACAATAGCATATGCATTATTTGCAACAGCTGGTTTATTTGGAACACTAGCATTTATAGGTTATAATACTAAAAGGGATTTAAGCAAATTCGGTAATGTATTATTTGCGGTATTAATAATGGGGCTAATATTAACTATAGTTAATTTATTTGTTGGAAGTCAACCTTTAGATATTGCTTTAGATTGGGTAATCTTACTTGTATTTGCAGGATTAACAGCATACGATATGAATAAAATAAAAATGCTAAGTGAAAGTTATGGAATAAATCAAGAAAAAGTAGCAATATATGGAGCATTTCAATTATATTTAGATTTTATTAATTTATTCTTAAGAATATTAGAAATATTTGGAAATAGAAGAGATTAAAAAAAAGCTAGTATTTTTATACTAGCTTTTTTTATCTAATAGGAAAGTAGAACTTTCCTATTAGATAAAGCATTCCACAGAAAAATTGTTATACAATTTTTTGCAACAACAAATCTTTACGCTTCTTTGAGAACTTAAATATAAATCGAAAAAATAAACTTCATAAAAACAAAAAAGGAAGTATAATAAAATGAAAAAATTTTTATTGTCATTTAAATACGCTATAGATGGAATAATAACGACAATAATAGAAGAAAGAAACATCAAAATCCATTTATTAGCAATTATAGTAGTCATTATAATGGGGTTAGCTTACAAAATCTCAAGTATAGAATGGATAATTTGTATTATATTATTTGGATTAGTTATAGCAACAGAAATGCTAAATACAGCAATAGAAAATGCAGTAGATTTAGTAACTGATGAAAAAAATATATTTGCAAAAAAGGCTAAAGATGCTGCTGCAGGCTCAGTGTTAATTAGTTCTATTGTTTCTGCTATTATTGCAGGAATAATTTGGATACCAAAAATATTTTAAAATAAAGTTGTAAAAATAAGAATATCATTATATAATTTCAAA